>DATDFJ010000180.1:0-31662 GCA_036522675.1 Chthoniobacterales bacterium
CGAGGTCCGCGGGATTCCGGCGCCGTTTCCAAAAGCGCTCGGCTTGAATTGGCTGACACGCCTGCTCGTGCGCTTCAACGCTGCCTTGATCCGCGTCGCGCGCGGATTGTTTTCCTACCAAATTTTTGTGCGCGCGCAGGCATTACCGACCGTGAACAATTTGCTGGCCGAAACAATCGATACGAGCGCGAGACTGCGCGAAGCGGCGCTGGCCGATCATTTGAGAATGTTGACGGCGCGCAGCAATCCCTCGGTCACCAGTTCGTAAAGACCGAACTTCGCAAAGAAGGCGTAGTATTGGTTGAGCTCGAGGGCGCAGATGGCGGCCACGCTCACGGCGAGGACAAGGTTTTGCCAGCGTGCGAAGCGCGCGATGAGACCGAGCAGGCAACATACGGCGAGAAAACGCAGCGGCAGATCCCACATGTTCGTGTAACGCAGATTCATTCCGTAGCGGACGTTGCACATGACCAGATAAGTCGCGGTGACGAAGATCGACATGTAGAGCTCGGGTTTTTTTGTCCGATCGAGCTGGAACAACCGGCCAATCGCCAGGACGAGCACGACCGGGCTCATCAACATGAGATCGACAAGGTAGCGGTACCACGGGCCGTCACCGGTTTTGATCGCGTATGGCAGGGCGGAAGCTTTGCTGGTGAGAAGCGCATAAACGCGCGTGGCGGTGTGGAGTGAGCCGCAGAGATTGACGAGCACAGCGACGCCCAGCAGCGCGCCGACGAGGGTCAGCATCCAAAGGACGCGCGTCGCTTTCCCGAACTGCAGCCAATGATTCGCGACGAGTAACACTGCCAAACCGAAGTAAGCGAAAAGCGCGTTCTCCTTCGTCACTACCATGAGAGCGAGTGCGAGCGTGTAAGCGGTGAGCCAGCGCCAGTTGTTCGGATGCTGTAAGTTTTCCCACAGCAGCCAGAGCGAGAGCGTGGCCCAAAAAGCGAAGAACCCGTCGATGAGTGCGTGCTGCGACATATGGATTTGCGCCGGGGCGCAGCACATCAACGCCGCGACAGAAATCGCGACACGAGGTCCGGCCACTCGCCACGCAAAAACCGTGGCTGCGATCAACAGCAGCATGCTGAAGAGACTCGACACGGCTTTGAGTGAGCTGAGCGCGTCCGCCCCGAAGATTTGGTGCCAGAGATAGGCCGTGAAAATGTAGAGAAATCGCGTTGGCGGCAGAATGGCACTCGTTAGGCGATCCTGGACGGTAACGTATTCCTCGGCCAAGTCCGGATAGGAGGTGATGCCCCGGGCGATGAGCACGTTGACGTAGGCGCGATAAAGGTTTTCGTCAAAACCGAGGCCTTTCATCGTGCTGTTGAGATGCACGACGCGCAGCGGCGCAGGCGCGCCGGTGAACGCCGCCGATGGAATCCTCCAGAAAATTCCAAGCGATAGAATCAACGCGAGGGCAATCAGCGAGATCGTGCCAAAGCGGGGCTGAGCCTCGATCATTAACTACATACTTCCGCGCTTAGTGTTTCCATGCTGGAGAGGCGCAGAGCTGAGTGACTCCAGACGGTTTTCCTCCACAGCGCAATCGATCCTGTAATGAGCACGATCCATGGTAAAAGTGACCATCGCGCCACAACCCCGCTAAGCTGATTACTTGCAAACGCGAATTTCCATGGCCAATGGCGGGCTGTCACATTGTAAAAGACAAACAAAAAGACCGAGCTGGAAACGAGCAACCACGTGTAGAACTTGGGGGACCGAATAAGAACGAAAGGAGCGAGCCAAATCAGATATTGTGCACAGACTCCCGGAGCGAGGATAAAAAATACGATCCAGGTGTAAGTCAGTGAGGAGAGAAACCGCGGACCCCGGAGATGACGGCGTCGCCAGGCAATCAGGAAAGCAGCGCCGACAATTACAATCTTGAGAACCGTAACGACGAACTGCTGGACCGGCTCAAGGTTAAAGAAACCGAGCCTGCTGAAATCGTGAATGCCGGTCAAGCGCAGACAATATGTTATGCCCCAGATTCCCCAGTAGCTTCCGTATGACAAGACGTTTTTGAAAAACAACGCGGGAAACATTAGCAGGGGCTGCCACCATAAGACACCGGTTATCAAAGCCAGGGTCAGAATAAAACCACACGCCTTGCGCTGCGATAGCCAAAACAAAGCGAACGCCGGTAGAAGCAGTAGCGGAACAATTTTGATTTGGCAACTAAATGCAAAGAATAATCCACACAACACTGGCCGATTTCTCAGGCACATCCACGCTGCGCAGACCAGTAGCAGCACCATGACCGGATCGGTGTTCCCATGGAACCCGGACACCATTAGCGAAACCGGGCTGAGCGCGAAAAGCGCCAGAGCCCAGGTTGGAATGCGCAGGTCAGTTTTACTTATTCGCAACAGCACGAGCATAACCAGAAAATCCGCAATAATCCCGGGCAAGCGGAGAAGAAATGGAAAATGGATGCCCATGTCCTGACACCACCGTTGCTCAGTCAAGACGTAGATGCCTTGCAAGTAAGCAGCGGTCAGCGGTGGGTGGTTAAAGTAGCGGCTGTGTTGATAAGTCCATTCCAAGCCGTGCTCGCTGAGTGCTTTTGCGAAACTGTAAAAAACGACCACATCATTCGTCCCGATCGTGTTGTAGGCGATAGCCATTTTTAGCGTGAGCGCTACAAGAGCGAGGCCGATGATAAACACTCCTCGCAGATCTTGAGGCAGGTAGTTCGAAACGCCGCGTGGTTTGTTCACCGATAAAGTCTTAGCAGCTTCGATACCTACGAACGTAGTGTACCTGCTTAGAAGTGTAACGAGCTACGTGCTTTTTGCAGGCAATGTTTTGAAGTTGAACAAAGGCAGCGACAGATCATCTGTAGTCGTCTTTTTCCAAAACAGAATTGTTCCAACAATCAGCGTCGCCCACGGCAGGAGCGACCATGGTGTCCAAACATTAACCATTTCGGCTGCGTTGCTCGAGAGGCTGTAATACCATGGAAGCCCGCCCGCGGTCGTGTTGTAAAAAACGAACAGGAAAATTGCGCTCGTGGCGGTGAGCCAAACATAGAACACCGACGAAGACATGAGCACGAACGGCGCGAGCCAAATCATATACTGCGGCGCAATTCCGGGCGAAAACACAAAAAACAAGATCCACGTGGAGGAGAGGGATGCAGCGAGCGCTCTTTCGTCGAGCACGCGACGACGCCAAGCCAGGATTATTGCCAGGCTAATAATGAGACATTTGAGCGCGAACACTGTGGCCGCCGCAAGCGCTGGAAGGTGAAACGCACCGGTTCCGTTAAACTGCGGCCAGCCTGTCAGCCGCAGCAAATAGGTGATACCCCATGTGCCCCAATAGCTATTATAACCGAAAACGTTTTTCAGAAACAACTCCGGACATTGTACGAGCGGCTGAAGCCACGGGACGACGGTTGCGAACGCGAACACAATTGTAAATCGCACCGCCATTCGGCGCGTCGCCCAGAAGAGAAGAGTCGCGGGCAGCAACAGGAGCGGAATGATTTTGACCTGACAGCTAAGGGCGAGAAAAACCGCGCACAGGATCGGTTGCGCGCGTGAACAGGCCAAAGCGGCAAGCACGAGGAACATGACCATCACCGGGTCGGTATTGCCGTGAAAGCCTGAGACCATCAACGAAACCGGACTGATGGCGAACAACGTCAAAGACCAGAAGGGAGTGTGCGCGCGGGTTTTCCAAAATCGCAGCAAAATGAATACGACGACAAAATCGGCGACAATACCAGGCAATCGAAGCAGGAAGGGAAAGGTGAAGCCGCAGGATTGAAAGAATTGGCGTCGCGACGCGCTGTCGATAAGCTCGAGGAAGTAAGCCGTCGCCGGCGGATGATTGAAAGCCGCTCCGTTGGAGAACAAGGTGCCGCCGTAACGATAAGTCCACTCCAAGCCGTGCTCGTTGAGCGAGCGCGCGAACATGTAAAAGGTGGTGACATCATTTGTGCCGAAGGTGTTGTAGGCGATGGCGAGTTTGCACGCGAGTGAAAGCAAGGCGGCGATCAGCACCCACCGTTTCGCGACATCCAACGCTACGCTGTCCGCTGATGTAGTTGTGGACTTGGCCGCAGTATTTGAATGGAGCTGTAGTCTGCGCGTGAGAGATAATTCCATCATCTCCGGTCTAGCAAGTTGAATACCGGCGCGCGGAATCGACTATGGTGTATCGGCACGTTGCACCTGCTCAATCTCCTGACTTAACGCGTGGAACTGCGGCTGCGCCGGATTGAGTTTGATCGCTTCACTGATTGCCAGACGTGCACGATCAAAGTCGCGGGCGTTGAACTGCGCCTGCGCGAGCAGGTAATAAGTCTTGTCTTCGCGCGGGTTCTGTTGCAGCGCTTTTTGGAAAAACTGCGCGGCCGAGCTCCAACTTTTCTCTTCGAGCGCAACGATGCCGAGGTTGTTGTAACCGCCTTCGTGCGTCGGGTCGAGACGCAACGTCGCGAGATAAAATGACTTGGCTTCCGCCTTCCTTCCCTGGGCGAGCCGCAAATTGCCGAGGGCAAAATTCGTTTCCGCATTCTCAGGCACATAGGCATACGCGAGTTGCAGCTTCTGCTCCGCCAGCCGGAGATCGCCGGATTCGAATGCTTGCCAGCCGGAATTGTAGGTGTCGAGCGCCCACAGCGCCGGATCACGGACCGGCCAGGCAACGAAGGTTGTCGATCCAATAAGGAGCGCGATGTACACCGCAGCGAAACAGATTTGGCTTGTCGCGCAAGCTTCCCAGAAGATCGACAATCCGAACGCGGCGAATAAGAGCAGACCCGGCACCGCGGCAAGACGGTAACGTTCGGTGATAAACACCGGGAGCAAAGCGATCATCTGCAACAGCACGGCGACCGCGATCCAGCGAGAGCACTGATAACGAGGCCATGCGATGAGCAGGCCTGGAATGGCAAGTGCGGCGACGAATCCGAAACGGAGAGCGGGAAAAAGAATGTGGTGCTCCCGCAACGCCGTGATCATGCTGAGGTCATCGTATTGAAACGCATTCCAAAAATTCTTCGCTTTCACGCCGAGCAATTGAAGCCATTCACTGAAATGCTCATGGATGTAGCGCTTTGCCTTGGCGGACCAGAACGCCGAAACCTGTGAACGTTTCAGCGGATGAGCCGCAGCCTTTTCCGCCGCGTTGATCGAGTCCTTCAACATCACTTCCTGGCCGGCATGCAATCCAGGTGGAAACCGCGGATAGCCGGTCGCAATCGGATTATTGCCTATCCAGAAATTGACGCCGCTGTGCGCGGACAAGAAAACTGGATCACGCGCGAGGAAGCAGTTGTGCACCCAACACGGCGCCGCGCCAGTGACAACGCCGACGAACAGCAAAGCGACGGCAGCTAGTTTGGCGGTGACCGCGCGGATCTTACCGCGCGATGGACGGAGCCAAATTGCACAGATTAGCATCGGTAACAAAAACAGAATCGTGGCCACGCCCATCGCGACGAACCCAATCAACGCACCAAAGAGCAGCGATTCGCGCGCGCTGGGTGCGGCAGTTGTCTTCACAATTCGCCAAACGACGAACCAAAACGCGAAGACGAGCCAGACAGTGGGCATCAAGATCGCAGCATAGGTTTGCGCCGGAAGAAAAAACGCCCAGCCCAAAGCCGCCGCGGCACCGACGACCTGGCCACGCTTGACGCGATTGAACGGCTCATCCGCGAGGTCGCCCGATCGGTCGCCGGTTCCCGAAAACACGCGAACACCGAGTTGATAAATGATCACGGCTGTCGCGGCGTCGATGCCCGCCTGCAAAAGCACCGGCACAAAAGGCCCGTAGCCGACGAGCTTGTAGATCAAGGCGAGCCAGTAGGCATAAAGCGGCAGGCCGTAGAAAGCGAGATGATCGGTAAGCTGTCCGTGCAGGATGCGTTGCGCCCAGTGATCGTAGAAGTGCATGTCTCCGCGCATCGGTAACAGGAACGCCGAAGCCGTGAGGCGCGTCAGGACGATGAGGCGAACGAGCAGAACGCTGGCAAAGAGGTAGTGCGCCGCGCCAAGAGTGTGCCGGGCCGGCGACTTGTCGATGTCCACGCCGCTAATCAAGCACGATGCGTGCGCCACGCCATTGTTCACACTAGTTAGGCCTTGGTTCCGACATACGGCATGCGAGCGGCGACAAAAAACGTTGGCCGTTGGCATTAACGTTGCTGCTAGAAGAACAACTTCGCGGTCTTAACCGTCGCGAAGCGCAGTCAAACAACAAGAGATAAGGAAGCAAACAGCATGTTAAACAGACTCAACAGCAAACGCGGGGGATTCACCCTCGTGGAAATCATGATCGTGGTTGCGATCATCGCGCTGCTCGCAGCGATTGCCGTCCCCGGATTCCTCCGGGCGCGCAAGCGTTCGCAGGCCAGTCGAATCCTCAACGATCTGCGCTTGATCGACTCCGCTGTCGATCAATATGCGATCGAAACCAACCGCGCGACCGGGTTCAGCGTGACTACGGTGGATTGGACCAACTACCTGAAGAAGGGATCGGTCCTTTACAACACCGGCAAAGACATCCTGGGCAACGGATATGGCGCGCAAACCGTGGACTCATTACCAGCCGTGCCTCCGGCCAGCTACACCGCTTTGTCGGATGTGGCCGGTGTCGGCTTTTGGTCGCCCTACGGTCCGTAGTCATCTGACGATTCATTCACCTGCCATTGGCGCCTGGGCGCAAATGGCAGGGAATGAGTCGTGAGAAAAGGAAGCAACTCCTAGTCGCGCAACTCTCGCTTAGCAGAAACCAACGAAAAGAAAACGCAGTCATGTTTAAGAAACTTCAAACCAAACACGCCGGCTTCACCCTCGTAGAAATCATGATTGTCGTCGCGATCATCGCTCTGCTCGCGGCCATTGCCGTGCCAGGGTTTCTCCGGGCCCGGAAACGCTCTCAAGCCAGTCGCATTCTGAATGATCTTCGCCTTATTGATGGCGCGGTAGACCAGTATGCGATTGAGACTGGTCGGAGCACCGGGTTTGCGGTCGATACTGGCGATTGGACGCAGTACGTGAAAAAGAACGCCGTCCTCTATAACACGGCGGCCGACATCCTAGGCAACGGCTACGGTCCGCAGACCGTCGACACGGTGCCGGCAGTTCCATCGGCGAGTTACGATGCGCTCTCGGATGTCGCCGGCGAGGGCTTCTGGTCGCCTTACGGGCCTTAGTCCGAACTGCTTTTGTACCCCAAGAGCGTCCTTCTGCCACGGAAGGACCTTCTTGCATCTAATCCGCAGTGCTTCTCCGTGCTCCCGATCCTCTTCCCCATCGTATGAAACGAGCGCTGCCAGAAACAGCCGGCGCGCAGGTGCTGAAGATTCGCGTTAGCCAGACCGTCGCGTACCTGCGCAAAAGCTGGGTCCGGATCGCAGCTCTTCTTGTTGCCGCGTTCGTCGTCCACGCTCCAGCGATACAGGGCGAACGTATTTGGGATGACACTTATCTGACCCGCGATAATCCATTTATCAAAAGTCCACTGCTGATTCTGGAAACGTTTCGGCACTATCTCTTCCTCGACTCCTTTTCGGCGCATTACCGGCCGATCCAGAACATCTCCTACATGGTCGATTATTTTTTCTGGAACACGGACACATGGGGGTTCCACATCACGAATGTCGTCCTGCATGCCGCCAGTGGTGTAGCGCTTTATTTTCTTCTGCGCGAACTCTTCGCATCACTGTTCCGGCGGGCTTCCATTCCTGTCCGTGCTCGGCTGATTCGGCGCGCCTCGTGGCTGTCCACGGCTGCGTTCTGCGTCGCGATCGTATGGGTGGTGCACCCCGTGCACAGCGCGGCCGTCGATTACATTTCCGGTCGTGCCGACAGCCTCGCTTTTCTCTTGTCGGCGACCGGATGGTTGCTGTTCCTGCGCGCGCAACGAACGACGCGTTCGATTGCTTCCGCGCTGCTTTACTTTCTGGCAGCAGTCGCCGGATTGGCGGCATTACTATCGCGCGAAATCGCCGCTGTCTGGATCCTCCTGTTCATCACGCATCTTGTCTTCGTAGAAAAAAAGATCCCTATACAAACTCGAATTTGGGCGATCGCCTGCTCCAGCCTGATCCTCGCCATCTATTGCGGGCTACGACACCTGCCACAGCAGCGACCGCCTTCTGCCCTCGACCTGCGCCAGAGCGCGGCGACCCGCCTCGTCTTAATGGCGCGATCGCTCGGCGACTATGGTGGGCTAATGATTTTCCCACTGCACCTTCACATGGAACGAACGGTCGAGTTCGATCACAACGGTGCGCCCGGATACGACTGGCGCAGCGCGGCGGCAGCACAGTACCTCTCGATCCTGGGCCTGATCGTGCTCGTCGCTCTGGTCGTAACGTGCGCAAGAAAAAATCGCGGCCAGCCGCTGCGCATCTTTGGAGCCATCTGGTTTACGGTCGCGTATCTGCCCATCTCGAACATCGTTCAACTCAATGCCACGGCCGCGGAACATTGGTTGTATTTGCCGAGCGTCGGATTCCTGATCTGGCTGACCGGCTGCATGTTTCAACTTCCGAAACCGTGCCGCCGTCTCATTCCAGCGTTAGCGGCCATCGCCGTCATCGCGCTTGGTCTCCGCAGTTTTATCCGCAGCAGCGATTGGGCTAACGAAGAAACCTTCTACAAACGCACGTTCGCCGCTGGGAGCAGAAGCGCGCGCGTCGCGATTAATCTCGGACAGATTTATGCGAATCGCGCCGAGTACGCTAAGGCCGAGAACATTTTCCGGGCCGTATTGGCGTGCAATCCCGGTTACCCAAACGCTCAAAACCACCTGGCGGGCGTCCTCTTTAATGAGGGAAAAATAAAGGAAGCGGAACAGCTCTACGCTGACGTGGAAAAAAATTCAGCGCAAACGCGAAAGGAATATCCGCACACCTGGATTGGGGCGTTGAACCTGGCAAAGCTGCGCCATAACGCCAAAGACGACCAGAACGCGCTCGAGATCCTGGAGAACACGCGCCGTGATTATCCGCAGGTGTGGGACCTGGTCGCGTTTCAATCGGAGGTGCTGCGGCAGAGAGGAGATGTCGATCTTGCGCTGCAGCTGGTGGAGAATTTCGCAGACAAAAACTGGTGGCATTACGGTGCCGCGCTCGCACTCGGCCGATTATATGCGCAGAAAGGCGACGCTGAATGCTCCGAGCTAGCGTTGCGTCACGCCAGCAGGCTCGACGTCCATGAAACGAACGCGCTCAACCTCATCGCTACAATGCGAGTCCGCGAGAATCGGCTGGCTGAAGCTTTCACCACTCAGCGCCGCGCTGTCGCGCGCCAGCCGGATGAACCGCGCCAGTACATTCTGCTCTCGAACATATTGGAGAAGATGGGACGCGCGGAAGAAGCGCGGGCGGCGCTGGCGCAGGTTTCTCATCTGCGCGCATTGGCGCAGAACGCATCAGTCGCAAACTAGATCACATCTCGCGACGCGCTGCGAAGCGTCACGATCGGTGATGCGCCAAGCGAAGACCGCCGCTACACTATCGGCGATGCTTTGGATGTATGGCCGTGCGCATTTATCGCGATAAACACGCCGATCTCGCCTGGCTTAAAGACAAGGCGTGCGCCGTCATCGGCTACGGCGCACAAGGCCGCGCGCAATCGCTCAACCTGAAAGACAGCGGGATCAAAGTGATCGTCGGGTTGCACCGCGGCAGCAAATCGCGGCCGATCGCCCGGCGCGACCGTCTCAAAGTCCTCGATACAGCCGACGCGGCACGAAGGGGTGACATTGTCTTTCTCGCCCTTCAGGACACAATCATTCCTAAAGTCTACAAAACAGATGTCGCGGCGAATTTGCGCGCCGGTCAGACGGTACTTTTCGCCCACGGATTTGCCATTCACTATCGGACGATCAGGCCGCCGAAAGCGCTCGACGTGATCATGGTCGCGCCGAAAGGTCTTGGTCCAATGATGCGCCGCGAATTTATGGCGGGACGCGGCGTGCCCGGGCTGATCGCGGTCTACCAAAATCACACTGGACGCGCAAAGCAGACCGCCCTCGCCTGGGCGAAGGCCATCGGCTGCACTCGCGCTGGCGTGATCGAAACGACCTTTCGCGAAGAAACGGAAACAGATTTGTTTGGTGAGCAGGCTGTGCTTTGCGGCGGCACGAGCGCGCTCATCCGCGCCGGATTCGAAACACTCGTCCGTGCCGGTTATCCGATTGAGCTGGCCTATTTTGAATGTCTGCACGAGCTCAAATTCATTGTCGATCTTATCCACGAAGCGGGCTTGGCGGGGATGCGAGCACGCATCTCCGACACGGCGAAATGGGGCGATCTCACCGTCGGACACCGCATCGTGAATGACGCCGTGCAAAAGCGCATGGCCGCGGCACTGCGCGACATTCGCTCGGGCAAATTCGCGCGCGAGTTCTTGCACGAAATGAACTCCGGCCGGCGGCGATACGCACGATTACTGCGCGCAGGCGAAAAGCACCCGATCGAAATCGTCGGTCGCAGACTACGCCGGCTAATGAGCTGGAAAACAAAAAGCCATTGACTCACGCTGCTGCCCTTCAGCAGCGCGCCAACCTTCCGGCAAAATCGCCGACAATTATTCTTTGCTCGGTGCGTGCCCGAAAATATCCATCGGGCTGGAGGTGGTCGGAATCGCGGCGAGCCGAGTGCACGGCATCGGGATACCCGATGCGGTGGTCATCGTGTAGCATTTTTTGGCCTTTTTCGGGACCTGCTGGCTTACCGGCGAGACTCGTTGTCTGCCGGGCTCAGCAAATGCCGATGCGCCAAACGCGAGCGCGATGGCAACGGCTACGCAGCGGATCGACCAACCGCTCCGGCGGCTCAGTCTGATCGTCATGTCAGGATTGTGCGTCCCTTTTTCGTTAAAGACAACAACAAAGTGTGCCCGAGCGCACGGCGACCGCTGCTCAAAAGGTCAATCTCCCCAGAGAAAATGTTCAAGGCGCAGCCGATCCAGCCGCACCCTAGCTTCTTCGCTTCGGCTGCCCGCGGCGGCCGCGAGGTTGCGATAAATGGCGGCAGCCGATTCCCATTTTCCATCTTCCTCCAGCAACCGCGCCGCATTGAAGCCAGCTTTGTAGTACCAAAAAAGTTCCTGGCGCCGACTTGGTCGCGGCTCAGGCTCGAGCACGTTATAGAAAGTGGCAAGCGCTCCGGCGCGATCACCATCTTTTTCCAGGCACAGACCTTTTTTGAACAGACCCTGATTGCGCCAATGCGCCGAGCCTTCCTTGTCGGCGGCGAGTTGCTCGTAAGCTTCGATGGCACGCCGATAATTTTCGTGTCCTCCCAGCTCGAACAGAACGTCGCCCTTGCCGCACACAGCTTCGCGCTTGTCTGCTGGTCGCGCGTCGCTTTTTAACACTTCGTCATAGAGCGAGAGGGCATCGTGCGATTTATCCAGCTTGCGTTCAATAACCGCCTGCTCATTGCGCGCCGCCCATTTCAGTTCGCCGTTCATGCGCACGACCCGATCGAATAACACAATCGCGTCGTCGAGCGCGTGCGCGCCCATGCTGGACATGGCCGATTCGGCCGCAAAAAAAAGCGCCTTTTCCGCGAGCGGCCCGCCGGGATTTTGTTGCACAAGGAGGTCGAACTGCGTCTGCGCGTCGGCGAAATCCTGGCGACGATAATATTCCTCCGCCAGCTTCATTCGCACATCGAAAGCAGCCGAAGAAGATGGATGTTTTTCGAGAAAGCGCTTTGCCAACTCGATCACGTTCAGATCGGTTCCTTCGCTGTCCTCGATCCAAATCCTAAGATAATCGGCGCGTTCGATCGCAGTCGGTGTCGGTTTCGAGTCGGCAGCGTGCGCCAAATCGTTGCGCGCTTCGTCGAGGCGCGGCGGTGTAGAATGAAAGGCTAGTTCCGCCAACGCCACCCATGCTTCCGACGCGCGGGGGTCCTGCGGAAAATCGCGCACCAAGCCTTGCAGCGTATCCACGGCTTTGCGATCGCCTTTCGCCGCCTCGACAAGACCCTGCTCGAGTCGGAGCTGGACGCGCGACTGCTCGTCGCCGGCGGTTTTTCCCAATTCGTTGGCATCGGCCAGGAAACGCGCGTAATTGCCAACGCCCAGCCATCCAAGGGAGGCGTTAAATAACGCCAGTTGCGCCCACGGCGAGTCCGAATGCGCGACTTGTTCAAAACTCGCCGCGGCCTGATCGAAGCGCTTTGCTTGATAGGCGATCTGTCCAATGAGCAGAGCAATACGCTGCGCTGATGCCGCCTCTGGTTGTAACGCTTTCGCGTCATTCAGAATCGCAAGCGCGCCGTCAAAATCGCCGTCCTCCAATTTCAGTTGCGCATATTCAATCAGCGCGGGGGCGAGCGCGGCCGATTTCGTTTCGCCGCGGCGCATGGCAGCGAATGAGTCCAGCGCGCGATCACGCCGGCCGGCCCGCAAATCGAGCCGGGCCAGATACCATTGCGCCAGCGCGCGCCGCGGTTGGGCCGGATCTCTCGCCCAATGTTCCAGTTCGCTGCGCGATAGTTTTCGCTCCGCGCGATAGAGTTCATCCAGTTTGCCAAAGATCGAGTTAAGATCGACATCTTGCGGGTGACGCTCGATGAAATCCTCCAGCACGTCGTCGCCCGTCTCGGGCGTCTTTAATTGCAAATGCGCGTCCGCGATTCCAAAGAGCGCGCCAATAACTACGGCGTGGCTCGCGTTCTCCGGCCGCTTCAAGAGCGCTTCAAACGCGCCGATTGCTTTCTCGGGATGATGCAGGAGTAATTCGACGCGCCCGCGCAACAGGCGCCGCTCCTTTCGTTGTCCGGCCGAAACCGGCTCCATGTCATCCAGCACGCGCCGGGCGTTCACCGGGTCGTTGTTCTCGACGAACAACTCGGCGGCACGCAGCTTTGCCGTGATTCCCCAGGTCGCGTCGGCAAAAAGCATCTGCAAGCGGGCGAGCGCTTCATCGCGGCGCTGCAGCGCGCGCAGCATTTCGGCGGCGCCGAACATCGCGCTCGTGCGAAAAGGCGATCCGCTCTCCGCCGCAACCGCGTCGTAAACGACGAGCGCTTCACCCCAGCGCTGCAGGCTGGCGAGCGCTTGCGCCCGCCAGAATTTTGCCGCGCCACTATCGCGCAACCGAGCATCGGCAAGTAACGCCAGTGCGTCAGCCGACCTTTTGCTGGCCACCAGTGCTTCGGTCAATTTTTCGGCAACCCGACGCCAATCTTCAGGCGACAGGTTTCGCGCGAGCAAAGTTTGCAGACGCACGACCGCGACTTCTGGAACCCCTTGGGCGAGTGGTCGACCCGCTTGCGCAAGGTCCGATGCAATGTCCGCGCGCGCGAACTGCGCCGAGGCGAGACAGACGAGGGCTATCCGTTGTCCAAAGTTCATTCCAGAAGCGGCCGCAGATATTTCCCGGTGTGACTGCTGGCAAGATCGACAATCTTCTCGGGTGGCCCGGCGCCGACGATCTCCCCGCCGTGTTCGCCACCTTCCGGACCAAGATCGATGATCCAGTCGGCGCATTTGATCATCTCCAGATTATGCTCGATCACGATGACGGTGTTGCCGGCGTTGCGCAGCTTCGTCAGTACCTGCAGCAATTTCTCAATATCGGCGAAGTGCAGTCCCGTCGTCGGCTCGTCCAGAATATAGACCGTCCGCCCGGTCGCTTTCTTCGCCAGCTCGGTCGCAAGTTTCACCCGTTGCGCTTCACCGCCGGAGAGGGTTGTCCCTGCCTGGCCGAGTTGCAAATAACCGAGACCGACGTCGAGCAATGCGTTCAACTTGTCCGAAACGCTCGGCACGTTTCGAAAAAAACGCGCCGCTTCATCGACCGTCATGTCCAGGACATCGGCGATGTTTTTTCCTTTGTAAGTGATCTCGAGCGTCTCGCGATTGTAGCGTCGGCCGCGGCAAACCTCGCACTGCACGTAAACATCGGGCAAAAAATGCATCTCGATCTTGATCAGCCCGCCGCCCTCGCAATTTTCGCAGCGGCCGCCTTTCACATTGAAACTGAACCGACCCGCGTCGTAACCGCGCACTCGCGCCGCCGGCAATTGCGCAAACAAAAGGCGGATCGGCGCGAACGCGCCGGTGTAGGTGACCGGGTTCGATCGCGGGGTGCGCCCAATCGCGCTTTGATCGATCACGATCGCTTTGTCGATCTGCTCGACGCCGTGCAGCGAGGCGTGGGTGCCTGGTTTTTCTTTCGAATTGTAGAAACGGCGGAACAGAGCGCGCCGAACGATGTCATCGACCAAACTCGATTTGCCGCTCCCGGACACACCGGTCACACATGTGAACAGTCCAAGCGGAAATGCCACCTCGATGTTTTTCAGATTATTTTCGGAAGCGCCGGCAACGACCAGCCAGCCGTCGTCGTTTTTCACCTGTTGATTCCGAACTGTCCGCGGGCGGGCGCGCTGTTTCGGCACCGGAATGCGGATACGCCCGGAAAGATAATCGGCGGTGAGCGAGTTTTTCGCGGAGAGAACCTCTTCGAATGTTCCTTGCGCTACGATCTCACCGCCACGCGGTCCGGCACCGGGGCCAAGATCGACAATGTGATCGGCGGAGCGGATTGTTTCTTCGTCGTGCTCGACCACGATGACGGAATTGCCGAGGTCGCGGAGTCTTCGCAGCGTGCCGAGCAGGCGCGCGTTGTCGCGCTGGTGCAAACCGATACTCGGTTCATCCAGTACGTAAAGGACGCCGGCCAAACCCGAACCAATCTGCGTCGCGAGGCGGATGCGCTGCGCTTCGCCGCCACTGAGTGTGCCGCTCTCGCGATTGAGCGTGAGGTAGCCGAGGCCAACTTCGACCAGAAACTGCAGACGCGACTGAATTTCGCCCACGACGTCGGCCGCGATCTTTTTCTGCTGCGCGCTCAATTCCAGATTGGCGATGTAGCGCGCCGCCTTCTCGATCGTTTCTTCGCTAAACTGATGGATGTTCAACTCTAAAGTGGCGCGACCGGCTTGGTTGCGCTGCGCAAGCGGGACGCTTGCGCCACTTTTGATCGTCACAGCCAGGATCTCGGGCTTGAGCCGCGCCCCGCCGCACGCTTTGCACGGCACCCGTGTCATGAACGCGCGGATCCGATTGCGAGTGAACTCACTCTGCGTCTGCTCGTAAAGGCGCTGCATCTGCGGGACCAAACCTTCGAATGGTTTGACCACTCTTTTTTCGCCGCTTCCTCGCGATTTATCGGAGTTGCCGCCGAAATTCATTTCGATTGCCTCTCCGTTCGTTCCGAAGTAAAGCGCGTTTTTGAACTCGTTAGGCAAATCGGCGAACGGCAGCTCCTCATCGACGTGAAAATGTTTCACCAGCGCGGCCTGTAACTGGCGATAATAAGCGCGCATCCGTTTGGTGCCGCGGCGCCACGGCGTGATCGCGCCTTCGGCAATCGTTTTGTTCGGATCGGAAATCATCAGCTCCGGATCGACCACCAGCTGGGTTCCGAGACCGTGGCAGGCCGGGCATGCCCCGAGATGGCTGTTGAACGAAAAATGTTTCGGCGTCAGCTCGCCGAGCGTGAAACCGGTCTCTGGATTTCCATAGTCAGTGAAGAAGCGTTCCTCCATCCATTCTTCTGGAGAGACACGCGACGCCTGCCCTGGGCCTGTCGAACGGGTCGTGTCCTTGGTTTTGGGCTCCGACAGCGCGGCGCTCTCCAGTCGCAAGACCGACAATTTGTTCCCGCCCCATTTCAGGGCCGTTTCCACCGAATCAGCCAGGCGGACACGAATTCCCTCACGGATGAGGAGCCGATCCACCACCGCCTCAATCGTGTGTCGCTCGTTCTTTTTCAGTCGAACCGGTTCCGCGCGATCCAATTCCACGATCTCGCCATCAACGCGCGCCCGGACGAAGCCTTCCCGCTTCAATTTCTCGAGGACATCGCGAAATTCGCCGACCTGGCTTTGGACCAGCGGTGCGAGGATGACAAGTTTGGTTTCCGTCGGATACGCCAGGATTCGATCGACAATCTGCTCAGCCGTTTGGCGGTGAACTGGTTCGCCGGTCTTTGGATCGTGCGGCTGACCGACTGCGGCAAAGAGCACCCGAAGGTAATCGTAAATTTCGGTCGTGGTCGCGATTGTCGATCTTGGATTCGCGCCGGCGCTGCGCTGCTCGATCGCAATTGCCGGCGAGAGACCTTCGATGAAATCGACGTCCGGTTTTTCCATTTGATCGAGAAACTGCCGGGCATAGGCAGACAGGCTTTCCACGTAACGGCGCTGGCCTTCCGCGTAGAGCGTATCGAAGGCGAGCGATGACTTGCCCGAGCCGCTCAAGCCTGTGATCACCACCAGTTTCTCCCGCGGCAATTCGACGTCGAGATTCTTCAAGTTGTGCTGGCGCGCACCACTGATCTTGATCACTTCGGCAGGCATCTTGAGCAGAAATCTCGAACCTTCTATTCAAGCACAACGAAGACGTTTCTCCAGTCGAGCCGTGGCGATTCAGTCGGTCTCGCACCGGGCTGCGAGATCGGAGACGGCGGCATCGGCAATGACCCGAGTCAGTCTGCGTGGAGAAGTTGCGGCACAAAACTTTTCACCACGCGTCGTTTCCTCCGGTGAAGCCGGGAAATATCGCGGCGTCGAGCAAGAAATAGAGAAAGCCGCGGGATTGGTGCGAAAACTGCACCCGAAAACAGAATGATGCGACAAATTCAGCAAATTGTGCTGGCGCGAATCACGCTCCGCGATAATTTGCACCGCCCCCACAATTCGCAAACTGTCCCGCTTCGCCCCGCTTATGAGTGAACCTGCTTTCAATGTCAGCCCGGAAGAGTTCGCCCAATTGCAGCGTCGCTTCAGCGAGATCAAGCATTCGATCAACAACGCGCTCGCCGTAATGATGGCGCTTTCGGAAATGTCGCAGCGCCGACCCGATTACGCCGAGAAACTGGCGAGCACTGTGTTGAGCAAAGCGCCCCAGATCGTCTCCAGCTTGCAGGAATTCACCGCGCTCCTGAACGAGAAAGCCGGCGCCAAAGAAAGCGCCGCCAGCGAAGCGAAATCGTAGTCCAGCTGGAGGCGACGCTGTTAGCGTCCCGGGAAGCAGACTGCTTCCCCTCCAGAGCTCACTCCGTCGCCAGAGCGATGTTGCTGTCACGCTTTTCGCCAATCACTTCGCGGCCGAACCAATCCGGCGGCGTGAATCTGCGGCAGGCAGTGCGTGATGTTGACAGCCGATGAAGATGGGCGGCGAGAAAATTTCACATAAAAATAGTTGACTGACCGGTCTAGTTGATCTAAATGCCCTCTATGCCAAGGGTCAGTGACATGAAGGAACGCCTGATGGACGCGGCGATGGACTTGATCTGGGAGAACAGCTATGGCGCGACTTCAGTCGACGCGATCTGCGAGCGCGCCGGTGCGAAAAAGGGCAGCTTCTATTACTTTTTCAAATCCAAGTCAGAGCTCGCCGCAGCGGCCTTGGAAGCCGATTGGAACAAACGCAAGAGCGACATGGACCGGATTTTTTCGGCAACCGTCCCGCCGCTCGAGCGGCTGGAACGGTATTTTGAATTTGTCCACGATCGCCTCGCCGAGCTACAGAAGCAGTGCGGCAACGTGCTCGGTTGCCCTCTGCTCTCGGTCGGAAGCGAAGTGAGCACCCAGGACCAGGCGGTGCGAGAAACGGTTGATCGGATCATGGATCGCAAGATCAACTATTTCATTTCCGCGATTCGCGATGCGCACGCCCAAGGGTTGATCAATGCGCCTGATCCCGAAGCTAAAGCTCGCGCCCTCTTTGCCTGTTACCAGGGAACGCTGGCGCAGGCGCGGATCCAAAACGACGTGGACTTGATTCGCGATTTCAAGCACGTGGCGATGGACGTGTTGGGCGTGAAACCCGCGGTAGCTTCCGTTTCCTCGTAGTTTCTTTTTTTTACCGATTTTATAGATGACCGGTCAAGTATAATCCGCCGATCCAGAAAAAACTCAGCCCATGAAATCTTATCTACAGGCAGAACCCACGAACACAGTTTTTCTCCAAACGGTTTCAGTCGCCCTCATGCAGCTGAAGCGACAGCTCCAGCACGACTATGAGCAAGCTTATCCTGACTTGCGCGAAATCATTCACCTCGTGCTCGACGAAGAAGAGTCACGCGCGTGGAAATTAACTTTGTTTCCGCATTTGCTTCTGCCCGATCTGGTCGAAGCGCACGTCGCCAGACTGAATCTGCGACCGGCGAAAACCAAACACGACGATGTTTTCGCGCCGCATCACTTCGACAAGATCGACAACTATCCACCTGCTCTTGCTCTGTGCGGTTAACCGACAGGCAATCCAAGAATATGAAAATGAAAGTGGCACAGATCAGTAAACCCGGTGGCGATTTTGAATTGGTCGAACGTGATGTTCCGGAGCCTGGTCCGCGACAAGTGCGCGTGAAAGTCGAGGCGTGCGGCATTTGTCACAGCGACGTGCTGGTTAAAGAAGGTCTCTGGCCCGGACTGCGGTATCCGCGAGTGCCGGGGCATGAAATCGCCGGAGTTGTCGATCTTGTCGGCGATCGGGTCACGAGTTGGAAAAAAGGGGATCGGGTCGGTGTCGGCTGGCACGGCGGACACGATTTCGTCTGCGAACAATGCCGCCGGGGGGATTTCGCCATGTGCGCGAATCGCAAAGTCACCGGCATTGATTTCGATGGCGGCTATGCCGAGTACATGATCGCGCCGGCGGAAGCGCTCGCCGCAATTCCCGATGAATTACCGGCCGAAGAAGCGGGTCCGTTCATGTGCGCGGGCGTGACCGTTTTCAATGCGTTGCGCAACTCAGGCGCCCGCGCCGGTGATGTTGTGGCCGTGCAAGGGATCGGCGGACTCGGTCATCTCGGCGTGCAATACGCGAGAAAGATGGGCTTCCAAACCGTGGCGCTCGGCCGAGGCAAAGACAAGGAACCGCTCGCCAAGAAACTCGGCGCGCACCACTACATCGACTCGAACGTTGCCGATCCAGTCAAGGAACTACAAAAGCTCGGTGGCGCGCGCGTGATTCTCGCGACGGCACCGAGCGCGAAAGCAATTTCGTCGGTGGTGGAAGGACTCGGAGTAGACGGGAACCTGCTTGTCCCTGCTGCGCCCAATGATCCGCTGACAATCAGCGTGATGCCATTGATCATGGCGCGTCGACAAGTCTCCGGCTGGTATTCCGGCACTGCACGCGATTCGCAGGACACACTCGAATTCAGCGCGCTCGCAGATGTGCACCCGATGATCGAAAAATTTCCGCTGAGTCGCGCGGCCGAAGCTTACGAGCGGATGCACAGCGGCAAGGTGCGCTTCCGCGTTGTGCTCACGATGAATTAACGAATTTCAAATCACAAAAACGAAAGGAAAGACAATGCAGAACAGCAACAATGGATTCACGGGGAAAGTGGCCCTCGTGACCGGAGGAACTTCCGGTATCGGCAAAGCCACGGCGATCGCATTCGCACGCGCCGGCGCGAAGGTCGTGCTCACTGGCCGCCGCGAAAAAGAAGGCGCTCAGGTCGTCGCCGAAATCAAAAAACTCGGCGGTGACGCGACATTTGTCCGCGCGGACGTTGCCAAAGATGGCGACGTGAAAAAGATGATCGATTTCACGATCGACAAGTACGGCAAGCTCGACATCGCGTTTAACAACGCCGGCGTGGAATGGATGGGCCCGCTCGATCAGGCGACCGAAGCAGAGTATCGCCGCATTTTCGACATCAATGTCTGGGGCGTTCTCAATTCCATGCGCCACGAAATCCCAGCCATGCTCAAGAACGGCGGAGGTGCGATCGTCAACACCTCGAGCGTCGCTGGTCATGTCGGGCTCGCGCAGGTGAGCGTTTACATCGCGTCGAAGCACGCCGTTGAAGGGCTGACCAAATCGGTCGCGCTCGAGTTCGCCAAACAAAACATTCGCATCAATGCGATCGCGCCGGGGGTGATCGCCACCGAGATGTTCGATCGTTTTGCGAGCGACGAGTTTCGTAAACAAATCCCGTCGATTGTGCCGGTCGCGCGCATTGGCGCGGCTGAAGAAATCGCCGCGGCCGTTCTCTATCTCGCTTCCGACGCTGCGAAATTCACAACCGGCGCGTCGTTGGTGGTTGATGGAGGCTACGTCGCGGGGTAGCTGAAACAGTTTATGGCTGGACAAGCGACGACAAAGCCGGCGCAAGTGGTCGTGCGCGGCAATACGGCTGGATTTTTGCAGGAAATTTCCAGCGGCAAACACCACTTGCGCGCCGACGAGCCGGTAAATTTCGGCGGCAACGATGCCGCGCCCGGGCCGTACGATTATTTGTTAATCGGTCTCGGCGCATGCACCTCGATGACCGTCGGCTTGTACGCGCGCAGCCGAAAGTGGCCGTTGGAGAACATCACCGTCGCCCTGTGGCATTCGCGCATTCACGCGAGGGATTGCCAGGAGTGCGAGAGCAAGGAAGGCATGCTCGATCGGATCGATGCGGAAATCGAATTGACCGGCCCTTTGACGGCGGAGCAGCGCGAAAAATTACTCGAAATCGCGGCCAAGTGTCCCGTGCATCGAACACTGAAATCGGAGATCAACATTCGCGTCCGCGACGCACGCGCCGAACCCCACAAATTATGAACTCGGAAACCAGGATCTCGCGCCGGCGAACGCGGCAAAGTTGGCGCGCAATTTTTCAGAACCGCCGAAGACAACATGACCCGTGGCTGGTGCTGAACATGTCGATCTTCAATTTTGCCGGCGGCCAGAGTCGCATGTTCAACAGAGTTCACCAGAACGTAACATGATCACCTGATCCCACGGGGCCACATTCGACGGGGCGATTCTGCCATGGGCGACACGTCGTGGGTGCAACTCAATCGGGAAGGAAAAATCAATATGCCATACATCACCGTTGGAAAAGAAAACGGAGCTAACATCGACATCTACTATGAAGACCACGGTTCGGGTAAGCCGATCCTTTTGATCCATGGATATCCTTTGAGCGGCGCATCCTGGGAAAAACAGGTGCCGGTGCTGTTGAACGCCGGATATCGCGTCATCACTTATGACCGGCGCGGTTTCGGAAAATCCAGCCAGCCAACCACGGGCTATAACTACGACACCTTCGCCGCCGACCTGCGCGAACTGATCACGCAGCTCAAGCTTGAGGATGTTACGCTCGTCGGATTCTCAATGGGCGGCGGCGAGATCGCGCGTTACATCGGCACATACGGTTCCAAGGGCGTCAGTAAAGTGGCGTTCCTTGGCGCAGTCCCTCCGTTTTTGCTCAAGACGGCCGACAATCCCGAAGGCGTGGATGGCAGTGTGTTCGAGGGAATCAAGAAAGCGGTCGCCGCGGATCGCTATGCCTTCTTCACCGAGTTCTTCAAGAATTTTTACAACACCGATCAGTACCTCGGTAAACGCGTCAGCGAAGACGTGGTGCGCGCCAGTTGGAACGTCGCCGCGGGCGCATCCGCGACCGCCAGCCTCGCCTGTGTTCCAACCTGGCTCGAGGATTTCCGCGAGAATTTGAAGCGCGTCGATATACCCACTCTGGTGATCCACGGTGATGACGATCGCATTGTTCCTTTAGCCGCAGCGGGACGCCGGACTGCGAAACTGATCAACGGTGCCCAACTGGTGGTGATCAAAGGCGGGCCGCATTGCATTACCTGGACGCACCCCGACGAAGTGAACGCTGCGTTGCTCGCATTTCTCAAGAACTGACTCGCTTTCGGCAGATCGTAGTCTCACGCTCGCACATAGGAACAGCGGCCATATGATTCCTCGGCGATTATGCGCGGTCGCGGCATCTGTCGCGGTGTTGGTCATTGTTCTGTTTGGCGGTTGCTCACGCAATGCGCCGCAAGCTGGTCCGGCCGCGCCCGAAGTTCAGGTGACAACGGTGCAGCCGCGCGATGTGCCGCGCGTGCTCGAGCGGGTCGCGACGCTCGATGGTTTCATCAATGCGAACATCAACGCACAGGTGCAGGGCTACATCGTTTCGCGCGATTACAAGGAAGGCAGCATCGTTAAAAAGGGCGATCTACTTTTTCAAATTGATCCCCGCCCGTTTGAAGCCGCGTTGGCGCAAGCCAAGGGAACACTCGCAAAAGATCAGGCGAATTCGGCAAAGGCCGATGCGGATCAAAAGCGCGCGATCGATCTGTTCAACAAAAAGGTGATCAGCGATCAGGAGCGCGACACTGCCATCGCGGCTGCCGGCTCCAGCAAGGCAAACGTCGAAGCTGACGAAGCCGCCGTAAAACAAGCGGAGCTCAATCTTGGCTACACCAAAATCATTGCGCCAATCGACGGGCTGGCCGGATTCGCGAACAATCAAGTCGGCGATCTGGTGGGTCCGGCATTAACCACTCCGCTCACAACGGTGTCGCAGATCGATCCGATCAAAGCCAACGTAACTGTTGGCGAGAGTGCATTCACCGATTTCTTTGCGCGCTACCCGGATACGGTCAAACGCGACGCCCTGCTCAAAAGCATCGATTTCGATTTGATTCTCGGCGACGGCAAGGTCTATCCGCGAAAAGGAAAATTTTATGCGCTGGATCGAAATCTCGATCCCAAAACAGGCTCGATTCACTATTACGTCACCTTCCCGAACCCGGACGCCATTTTGCGACCCGGACAATATGGCAAGGTGCGGTTCGTACCTGACTCGGTGGAGAATGCGCTCGTCGTTCCACAGGAGGCGGTGACCGAATTGCAGGGCAATTTCCAGGTCGCAGTTGTCGATCAAAGCAACAAGGTGAGTATTCGCCCGGTGAAAACGGGAGAAAAGATCGGCGCCATGTGGCAAATCACCGATGGATTAAAGGCCGGAGACAAAGTCGTTGTCGAAGGCGTACAAAAGGCGCGCGAAGGCTCGACCGTGACGGTGAAAGAGTGGACGCCGCCGGCCCAGTCCTCTGCCCCGATACAATCGGCGAGCCCGCAGAAACCCTGATCCGCCATGTCGGAATTTTTCGTCCGGCGGCCAATTGTCGCGATCGTCATCGCGATCTTGATGACGCTGATCGGCGGCGTCTGCATTCTCGGGCTGCCGATCGCGCAGTATCCGCAAATCGCGCCGCCGGAAATTCAGGTGCAGACGCACTACACCGGCGCGGACGCGCTCACGATCGAGCAATCGGTCGCGGCGCCGATCGAGCAGCAGATGAGCGGGGTCGACAACATGAACTACATGTACTCGATCAACGCGAATAGCGGCGACATCCGGTTGATCGTCAATTTCGACGTCGCGACAAACCCGAACATCGATCACGTCCTGACGCAGATCCGCGTGGCCCAGGCGCAATCGCAATTGCCCGCCGACGTGAACAACTACGGCGTCACGGTTAAGAAATCGACAACGGCGCCACTGATGCTGGTGTCCCTTTATTCGCCCAAAGGAACCTACGATAACATTTTCCTCGCGAACTACGGTTACATCAACCTGTTCGATCAACTGACGCGCCTGCCGGGAATTGGAAACGTGCAGATTTTCGGCGCCGGCCAATACGCGATGCGTCTTTGGGTCAAGCCGGACCAACTCGCGAAGCTTGGCATCACCGTTCCGGACATCATCACGGCGGTGCAGAAGCAGAATAATGTGAATCCCGCGGGCCAGGTAGGAGGCGAGCCGATTCCGAGCGGACAGAAATTTACCTACGCGGTACGCGCACAGGGTCGGCTGCAAACGCCGGAGGAATTCGGAGAGATCGTTGTCAGGGCCAATCCGGACGGTTCATTTGTTCGCGTACGAGACATCGCGCGGATCGATCTCGGCGCGCAAACTTACAACCTAAGAGGCAGATTAAACGGAAAGCCCGCGGCCATTCTCGCTTTGTATCAGTTGCCCGGAACCAATGCCGTTAAAGCCGCGCAATCAGTGCGGAAGCTCATGACGGAAGCGAAGCAGCGGTTTCCCGGCGATATGGATTATGTCGTCTCGCTCGATCAAACGCTTTCGGTCACAGAAGGTATCAATGAGATTTTGAAGACGCTGTTCGAAGCGCTCGCGCTGGTTGTGCTCGTCGTTTTCATTTTCCTTCAAGGCTGGCGGGCCACGCTGATTCCGCTATGCGCGGTGCCGGTCTCGTTAGTCGGGACGTTTGTATTGTTTCCGTTGTTTGGATTCTCGATCAACACGCTTACTTTTCGGTCTGGTGCTCGCGATCGGCCTGGTGGTCGACGACGCAATCGTGGTGGTCGAAGCAGTCGAGCGTCACATCGAAGAGGGAATGTCGCCGCGGGACGCGACATTGCAGGCCATGCGCGAAGTATCGGCACCGGTAATCGGCATCGCGCTCGTGCTTTCAGCGGTCTTTATTCCGACCGCCTTTCTGCCCGGCATCACCGGCCGATTATATCAACAGTTCGCCCTCACCATCGCGATCTCGGTCATCTTCTCCGCGTTCAACGCGCTCTCACTCAGTCCTGCCCTTTCGGCGCTGTTGCTCCGGCCGCGCAAGAAAACCCGCGGCCCGCTCGGTTGGCTTTATGATCGATTCAATCGCGTTTTCGGCAGCGCCACCCACGGTTATGTAAACTGGTCGCGGGCCGCGATTCGCAAAGCCGTCCTCAGTTTCGCCTTGCTGCTCGTTCTTGCGATTGGCGCCGGTTTTTTCGGGAAAAGGTTGCCGAGCGGCTTCTTGCCGGAGGAAGATCAGGGCTACGTTTTTCTCGCGCTGCAATTGCCCGACGCATCGTCGCTCGAGCGCACCGATCAAGTCTGTCATAAGATCGAAGATTTCCTCAAGCAAACGCCCGGTGTCCGGTACACGACCAGCGTCATCGGATTTAGCCTGCTCAGTTTGGTGCAAAACACCTACAGCGCATTTTTCTTCGTCACTTTTAAACCTTGGAGCGAGCGAACCAAACCGGAAGAGCAGTATACCGCAATCAAAGCGCGATTAAATCAATATCTCGGCAGTCTCAGCGAAGGGATCGCATTTGCGTTTCCGCCACCGGCGATCCCTGGCGTCGGCACATCTGGTGGATTCACCTTTATGCTCGAGGACCGCGCTGGCAAAGACGTCCCGTTTCTCGCGAAAAACGTGAAGACATTTTTGGATGCGGCACGCAAACGGCCGGAGCTCGGCACCTTGATTCCGACATTTTTGCCGAACGTGCCGCAGGTTTTCGTCAAGGTCGATCGCGACAAAGTGATTAAGCAGGGCATCGATCTCACCTCGGTTTATCAAACGCTCCAGACATTCATGGGGGGCTTTTTCGTGAACTACTTCAACCGCTTCGGCCGCACCTGGCAGGTCTACATCGAAGCAGAAGGTGAATATCGAACCGATGCCAAGAACGTCGGCCAATTCTTCGTTCGTAACGCGAACGGCACTCCCGTTCCACTCGACGCGATCTCAACAATCCAGGACATAGCCGGCCCGGAATTCACGGTGCGTTACAACGAATACCGCGCGGCCCAAATCAACGGTTCGGCCGCGCCGGGCTACAGCTCGTACCAGGCGATGAACGCGCTCGAAGAAACTTTTCGGCAAACCATGCCTAACGAGATGGGCTACGACTACCTTGGCCTGTCCTACCAGGAAAAGAGAGCGCAAAAAGGCGTCTCGCCGACTTTGGTTTTTGGAATGTCGCTGTTGTTCGTGTTTTTGATCCTGGCCGCACTGTATGAAAGCTGGTCGTTGCCGTTTAGCGTTTTGTTAGGCACGCCGGTCGCAGTGTTTGGCGCGTTCCTGACGCTGTGGCTGCGCGGCATGCAAAACAACATTTATGTCCAGATCGGTCTCGTCATGCTCATCGGTCTGGCCGCGAAAAACGCCATCCTGATTGTCGAATTCGCGAAAGATGAATACGAGAAAGGAAGACCGCTGCTCGATGCCGCGCTTGAAGGCGCGCGTCTGCGATTGCGCCCGATCCTGATGACTTCGTTTGCGTTTATTTTCGGCTGTTTGCCGCTCTGGTTCGCCAGCGGTTCCGGCGCGGTCGCGCGGCGCGTGCTCGGATCGACAGTGATCGGCGGAATGATCGCCGCCTCAGGCATCGCGATCTTCCTCATCCCGGTAACGTTTTATGTGATCGAGCGCTGGTTCGCCGGCCACGAACAAAAGGCCGACGCGTCCTCAGAATCGAAACCGCCCGCATGATCGACAATCTTCCAAAGCCAATCGCGCTTTACATCGAGGCGGAGAACAGCGGCGACGTGAGCTTGTTCGACCAATGCTTTACCGACAACGCGGTCGTTTTCGACGAAAACGAAAGGCACGAAGGTTTAATCGCGATCAAAGAGTGGAAATCTGAAACCAAAAGAAAATATCAGCACACCGTTGAGCCTCTTTCGATCATCCAGAAAGAAGGAAGAACGATTGTCACGAACCGGCTCACGGGAAAATTTCCGGGAAGTCCGATTGAACTCGAGTTCGCTTTCACATTGCGCGGAAACAAGATCGTCTCGCTCGAGATCCTCTCGTGAGGCCGCAGCCGGACTTCATTCATGAATTTGTTCGTGGCAATTCGGATCGAACTCTGTTGTTGCTGCACGGAACCGGCGGCAACGAACGCGACCTGATTCCGCTGGCTGGTGAGCTCGATCCGGACGCTTCGGTGCTCAGCGCGCGCGGCAAAGTTTTGGAAAACGGTATGCCGCGCTTCTTTCGGCGTCTGGCCGAGGGCGTTTTTGATCTGGAGGATTTGAAGAAGCGCACCCACGAGCTGGCCGATTTTGTGATCACCTCGGCCGATCATTACAAAATCGACAATAAACAGATCGTTGCCGTCGGTTATTCCAATGGCGCCAACATCGCCGCAAGCATGCTCCTGCTTCGCCCCGAAGTTTTGTCCGGGGCAATCTTGTTTCGTGCCATGGTCCCGCTGGTTCCTGAGAAGCTGCCCGATCTCTCGTCGACACGCGTGTTCATTGGCGCGGGCGCATTCGACCCAATCGTTGCGACATCGGAAAGCAAAGAACTGGCCACACTTCTTCGAAACGCCGGCGCCGATGTCACGATTCGTTTTTTCCAAACCGGACACGAGCTTACCGCCAATGACCTCGATGCTGCGCGACAATGGCTGGGCAAACTGAAATGATAAGAGCAGGGAGAGCTTCGACCGAATGTTTATCACAGCGGTCACCGCTGGCGGGTAGACGCTCGCCTCGCCGTAGTCAAAACACGAAGACGGGTCGATCCGCAATCCAAAGCGGCGGCTGCGAAAGCAAAGTTTGCCTATCCCCTGAAGCGAAACACCAAACGTTCCGCTGCCATTCGTGAGAATCGAGGAAAGCGATTTCCGAGATAGAAGGTAAAGTCGCGAGGGTAGTGACCAGCGAGTTGGGCAACGAACGCGTTTCAAATCACCGCGTTATCGCAAGAAAAAGTAGGCTCGCTGGTATTGCCGCTGCCTGCTCGCGAATACTTTCGGAGTCTCAGCCGCAAACTATGCCTTCCGACTTCTGTGTCCTCTGACCGCTGAACTCTGTCTAATTCGCCCTTTCGTGCTATAGTCATCGATGTCTAAGTCCGCGGCTGTCTCTTTTTCACGTCGGATGCCCGACAATCTTACCGAAGAGCTGGTCGCTGTGCTTTCGTCCCGGGCCTGGTTCGAATTCAAGCCTTTGTTCGACATCATCCTGCTTAATCTTCGGGAACGAAACGCGGCCAGTGGCGGCGAAGAAATGCTGCGCCTGCGCGTTTATGAAAAGCTTCAGGGGCTGGTCAATCAGGGCGCGGTCACGCGCACCGTCAAGGGTGTCACCAAAAAATATAAAGGCGTTGCCCCGCGACTGCGCGGCCTCGACGCCGAGATGAAAATTCTACGTAGCGAGTGGAGCAAGAAACTTGCGGCAAAGGCGGCAGCGCGCAGTTGACCCGCGGCGTTCGCGAGCCGTGCCGCTTTGTGATCTCTGCCTCTGACCTCTGACCTCTGACCTCCTTGGCTCGCCGTAGCCTTGCGCGCAGGCGGCTGACCTCGACTCCGGACGAGTCCCGGCCGTGGAGGCGAAGATTGAAAGATCATCTGTGGTCGCTAGCACTCGTCACTTGCCTGCCACGCCGTAGTCCAACGAAGGCTGGTTACCCGCCTGCCCGCCAAAGCCGTGGCGACGGCGGGTCACTCATCACTTTCTTATCACCGCCTGCTCAAGCCCGTTCAGAAGAAGGCGTTGGGCCGAGTTGTCGATCTTGCCATGATTTTTGTCGCATCATAAGCGGCTTATGATGCAGAGTAGGAGGCGAGCGCTGAAATGATATGACGGAATCGCAAAAGCGGATTCGCGAATATCTCGCGCACATCGGTTCGCGCGGCGGCTCAGCCAGCCGACGCGAGCTGACCCGCGCGCATGCCAAACAGATGGTCGCGATCCGCGAGGCCAAACGCGCTGCGCTCAAAGCGGGCAAGCGTTGGCCGCCGATCCATCCGCGTGAGCGGCGGCTCCTCAAACTCCATTGAGCATCACCGACGTATCGTAAGCCGCTTACGATGCATGACTTTTCACGCCTGAGGGTGCGCGTTAGCGCGATCGCATCATAAGCCGCTTATGATGCATGCGGCGCGCGGTTCCGGGGGAAGAACGCGCGGCGGTGATGAATACGCGCGCGCGATGCGCCGCGGCTTGCGAGGAGCACGCGCGGTTGCATAAGATTGAGCGCGTGAAAAGAAAGCCTGCCCTGAGTGGACTCGAACGGGTCGACGACATCATTAAGCGTTTGGCAGGGTCGCCAAACTTTACGCCGGGAGTCGCCGAGATTCGCGAGTGCGACTAGGGAAGCCGGGAGCGCGATTGGGAAATCGAGGACCACGACATCGTCACGGCGGAGAACTGGGGAGCGCACGCGACTCGCGTGCTGGTTGCGGCGCCATCGCCGCAACGAACTTTGTCGAACTTCAGGTTGATTCTGCACTCATCGTAAGCCGCTTATGATGGATGAATTCTTGGGGATGAACTTTGGCGTCGGGAAGAAGTATTCGATCTCAAGATTTTTCCAATCGCGCTCGCGGCTTCCCTTGTCACAACCTCAGTGCTTCCCGCCGTAAAGTTTGGCAGCTCATCGCCAAACGCCTCGATGCTTCTGGCATCATGAGCGGCTTGACATCGCCGGGGCCGGCGAGCGACAAGAGCGGCCGATGAAATCGCTCAGACGCCGTTTGACTCGAACTTTCCAGTTCTCGGCCTTCCGCGCTTCGCTTGTCCATGTCGCACCGCTTCCCGCTGGCTCCATTCTCCACCGAGGCGCTCGCTCGACCTATTCGACATCGCTTGGCTGAAAGGGAAAATCCACCTCATGTCCTTGCGCGATCGTCTTTTCTCCAAAGCTCCGGAGGGGACGGCCGCGCTGTTCTTCATTCAGATCTTTTCGACGCTCGGCTTCGCCGTCCTTTACTCGACGCTGGTTCTCTACGCGACGAAGCATCTGCAACTCCCGGTAAAAGTGGCCACGACGCTGATGGGCGTGTTCGGCGCGTTCAACTACGGCCTGCACCTCTTTGGCGGTTACCTGGGCGGCCGTTTCCTTTCAAACCGCAATCTGTTTGTCGGGAGCATGGCCGTGCAGATGATCGGCTGCGCGTGCATCGCCACCGGCACACTCGCGATGTTTTACCTCGGGCTCGCACTTTTCCTTACCGGCAGCGGCCTCAATGTGACCTGCATCAACATGATGCTGACGCAGCGCTTCACTCCGGAGGATCCGCGCCGCGAAACCGCCTTCCTCTGGAACTACGCCGGCATGAACGTCGGGTTCTTCGTCGGATTCAGCGCGGCTGGTTATTTCCAGGCGACCCAGAGTTACTCGAGTCTGTTCATCTTCGCGACGCTCGGCAACTTCAGCGCCATTGTCCTCGCCCTGTCCAACTGGAAGACGCTGACCGACCGCGGCACACCACTGCTCGACGCGACGCGGAAGCAGTTCCAGCTGCGCCAGATCGCCGGTCTCGCCATTCTCATCGGTCTCGTCCCGGTCGTGTGGTTCATGCTCCAGCGGCCCGGCAGCACCGAAACGATTCTCAAGACGATCTGTGGCGTGGTCGCGCTCACGCTGATCTACCTCACGCTCCGCCATCGCGATCGACGCGAGCGGCGGAACATGACGGCTTACCTGATTCTGACCATCGGCTCGCTCATGTTCTGGTCGCTTTACCAGATGGCACCGAATGGCCTGATGCTGTTCGCGGTTCACAATGTCGATCTGATGGTCGGCCGTGTGCAGATTCAGCCGCAGTGGATCCAGAACATCAACACGGTCTGTATCGTGATCGGCGGGCCGGTGCTCGCGGCGCTCTTCACCTGGTTGCGCGCGCGCGGGTGGCGTATCGACATACCGAAGCAGTTCGCGGCGTCGCTGCTCCTGATGGCGGTCGCGTTTCTCATTCTGCCGGTGGGCATCAAGCTGGCCGGGGCCGATGGCAAAAGTGCGTTCGCCTGGCTGTTCGCGAGCTACGTGTTGCAGAGCATCGGTGAGCTGCTCCTCATGCCAATCGGATACGCGATGATCGGCAAGCTCGCGCCGAAGCAGTATCAAGGGATCATGATGGGTAGTTGGATGCTGGTGACCGGACTCGCGTCGCTCTTTGCCGGCGACTTCTCGGGCATGATTCCCGAGCCGACCGGCACCACGGCAATCGCGACGAACCCTGAGTATGTAAAGCTTTTCGCCGAGCTCGGCGCCGGCAGCCTCGCCGTCGGCCTCGCGCTCCTCGTGCTCATTCCGTTTCTGCGCAAACTCATCACCGATAAAGCCGAAGTGCCGCCTGAAGCGGAAATGATGACGACCGTCGTGCCCGTCGCCTAAACGCCGCACTCGCGTGCGATAGTATTCCTTCTGATCCGCTGAATCCGCGTCATCCGTGGTTAAATGCCGGATCTGGCGTATAGTCTTTGATGTCTAAAGCAATCAGTGCTTCTTTCACGCGTCGGATGCCCGACAATCTTACCGAAGAGCTGGTCGCTGTGCTTTCGTCTAGGGCCTGGTTCGAATTCAAGCCGTTGTTCGACATCATCCTGCTCAAGCTCCGGGAACGAAACGCGGCCAGTGGCGGTGAAGAAATGCTGCGCCTGCGCGTTTATGAAAAGCTTCAGGGGCTGGTCAATCAGGGCGCGGTCACGAGAAAAGTAAAGGGTATAACCAAGAATTATAAGGGAGTCGCGCCCAGAATGCTTACGCTCAAGGCGGAGATGAAAGTTCTCCGCGCCGAGTGGAACCAGAAGCTTGCCGCGAAAGCCGCGGCGGCCAGTTGATTTCTGACCGCCGACCTCTGATTTCAGATCCAGCGGCGCACATCGCGTTTCAATTGCAGATAAGGTTCGCCGAATTTAGCGGTGAGATATCTCTCTTCGCGCAGGATCACCCCGTAATGCAGGATCAGGCCGAGGGGGAGGACGAACAACAGCGTGATCCAGTCGTTCAAGAAAAACCCGAGCGCGACCTGAAGTAAACAGAGCGCCAGATACATCGGGTTCCGCGTAAAACGAAACGGCCCGCCGCGCACAATCGCCAACGCCGGCTTGGCCGGATCGACGTTTGCGCCCGCTTTCTTCATCGTCACTAGCGCCGACAACGCCACCGTCGGCGCCAGAATGACCACAACAATTCCGCAGACGAGACAGATCCTGTATCGCATGATCGGCAGCTGGATAACGAAGAAATGCACGAGCGCGCTGATCACCGCGCCGACCAGCCAGATCAACGGCGGGAAAGCAATGATCCCGGGGTTATCCGATGATGTATCCGCCTCTGTCATCCTGAAGAAATATTGGCAG
>DATDFJ010000181.1:0-3369 GCA_036522675.1 Chthoniobacterales bacterium
CCGTCGATCCATCACCGACATTCAACGACAAATAGATCGGCTGGCCGAAACATCGCCCGCTGTTCCCGCTCGTTGGAAGAAAAAGATCGAGCAGGAAGTCGAGATCCGAAGTCGGGAACACATTTTTCAGCTTCCGGTTGCTCAGCGTCGCGCGCCGGCGCCGGTTGCGCACGACGAGGAAGACACAAGCGACGAGAAAATCCAAGTCGACGCCGGCTGACGTTTCCTACTTACTAATTCCTACTTCTTACTTTATCGCGCCCGCGATTTCCAACGGTCCGCAAGTGAGTATCGCAAGCGCTCGGCGTTAGCGTTGAAAAATTGATGTAGTCTGCCAACGGTTGGCGATCGATCCGTCCTCGGGCTTTGGCGAGCTGCTCTTATTTGGAACCGGTCCGTTCTCCACCGCCCGCCTGCTCTCGGCCCGCTCCAGCTGTGGTGTCGTCGAAGGCTGGCACAAAATGTACGCCACGATCCCACATACAACGAGCAGCGCGAGAAACTCCTTCATCCGGCCCCGGTTAGCAGCAGCATCTAGACCATTACAAAGGTCCGCCGCCGCCTGCGAATTTCCCTGGTAGCCCGACACGCCGGACCCCGATTGCGCCTGCCATTACGGATTTACTTGATTCGGGATGATCAACCCCAGTGCGGGAGCGGACAGGTGGGAAACATCGCGTGCGCAATGACGCGCGCGGAAGCGACGTCAATCGAGCGACACCGCCGTCTCGGTCACGCGCCCAATTGCGCTGACCAGCTCGGCCACATCCACCGGCTTAATCAACGATTCGGCGAAGCCGGCCCGCCGATATTCCTCGCGGTCTTTCGCGCTGCCGTAACCCGAGATGGCGATGCCGGCAATCCCGCGCGCCTGCAACTGCCGCATCAGATCGCGACCATCGCCGTCGGGCAACGCGATGTCGGACACCAATAAGTCGCCCGGGCGCGAGGACCTGATCGCTTCCGAGACCGTGCTCGCCTCCTGAACATCGAACCCTTGCTGGCGGAGAATTCGCGCGAATATATGCAGCGTGTCGAAATGGTCCTCCACCAGTAACAAGCGGCGCGCCCGACACTTTTTTGGCGGTCGCGCCGCCGACTCCGATTCGGGCGCTGGAATCTCCAGCCGATCGAGCAGATCGCTCACCAGGCGCGCTTCGCGCAGAATATTTTTGCGCAAGACCTGGCAGCAATCATGCACTTCCGGCATGTTGAGCGGAGCGACGTGTTGCTCCAGTTCGGTCAACGTCGCCAAAAGCGGCGCCAACGGCGTGCGCAGTTCATGGCTCACCGTCGCCAGCAATTTGTCCTTCGCGTCCGCGTGCGCTTCGGCCCGCACCAATTCATTGTTGAGCGCGAGCCATTGGGCGCGGGTCGGTATTTCCAAAATCCGCGGCACGAGCGCGCGCAGAACGAGGAGGGTCGCCACCGAGAGAAGCGCCGTCGCTACCCGCGTCAAGACGAGCGACCAAATCACGACCGGGCCCTGAAACCAGAGTGTGAGCAAAGCGATAAACGCGCTTAGTCCACATAAGAAAAGGAACCCGGCAATGCAACGCACCACCCAGCCAAAGGGCACATCCGATCGTCGCCGGACGATGCGGAAAAGCGAAAACGGCATCACACAAAACGCCACCGCAATGCTCAATCCCGAAGCCAGGCTCAGCCAGGTCAGGAACTGCGGCGGCGTGTAAGCGCGCGATCTTTGGAGCAGGATGGAGAACAGATTCGCCCCGTAAAACCAAAAATTGAAAACAACCAGAAAAAAAATAACGAGAAATCCGGCGTAGGTATAAACGACTCGTGGGGGAACGGCGCGCTTTCTGCCGTTCCCATTTTTCAACATCGACATAAATAAATCCCGCCGCGCCCAAACATCTGGCGCTTGCGGGGAACAAAGCGCTACAAAGCAATTTCGTTGCCCGTCTCCGCCAGACCGCCATTAATTCTGTCGGAGTTGCACGATGTCGATCTTCCGCGATAGTTGCGGCCTCACGCACGCCGCGTGAGCCCCCGCTTTGTAGAATGGATAAAATCCGCAACATCGCCATCATTGCGCACGTCGATCACGGCAAGACTACCCTCGTCGATCAACTGCTCCGCCAATCCGGCACCTTTCGATCGAACCAAAAAGTCGAAGAGCGCATGATGGATTCGATGGATCTCGAACGCGAAAAGGGCATCACCATTCGCGCGAAGAACGCCGCGTTCCAGTGGAACGGCTACCGCATCAACATCGTCGACACGCCCGGCCACGCCGATTTCGGCGGCGAAGTCGAACGCATCATGAAAATGGTGGACGGCGTTCTGCTCGTCGTCGATGCGCATGACGGTCCGCAAGCGCAGACGCGCTTCGTTTTGAAAAAAGCGCTCGAGAACAAGCTGAAGCCGATCGTCGTCATTAACAAGATCGACAGGGAGAACGCCGAGCCGCACGCCGTGCTTGAACACATTTTCGACCTCTTCGTTGAACTGCATGCGACCGACGAGCAACTCGATTTCCCGACCATTTACGCCAGCGCACGCGATGGGTTGGCCGTTCGCGGCCTGGAAGACGACAAGATCGACATGGTGCCTCTGTTCGAAGCGATCGTTAAGCACGTCCCGCCGCCGCAGATTTCATCCGAACCGTTCTTTCAGATGCTTGTCTCCAATCTCGACTACAGCGATTACCTCGGCCGCATCGCGCTTGGCCGAATCGTCAGTGGTGAAGTTAGCGTTGGCGACTCGATCGTGCGCATTCATCGCCCGGCCCCCAATGCTTCGCATGGCGATGCAGGCGGGGACGGCAAACGCGAAGGCGCAAACGTCACCGCGTTGTTCACGTATGCGGGTCTCGAGCAGGTTGAAATTAAGAACGCGAGCGCCGGCGACATCGTTGGCCTGACCGGCTTCGAAGAAGTTTACATCGGCGAAACGCTGACCGATTCCGAAGATCGACAACCACTCCAGTTCGTCGATATCGATCCGCCGACAATTCGCATGCGCATTCTGGTGAACGATTCCCCCCTCGCCGGCCGCGACGGGAAATTCGTCACCGCGCGGCACGTGCGCGACCGGCTCATTCGCGAAACGCGCGGCAACGTTTCGCTTCAAGTCGCGGACACGGACACCGCCGGCGCATTTCAAATTGACGCCCGCGGCGAAATGCAGATCGCAATTCTCGTCGAACAAATGCGGCGCGAAGGATTTGAAGTCATGATTTCGCGACCGGAAGTGATCTTTCACCGCGATGACGCCGGCAACACGCTCGAGCCGATCGAAAATCTGTATGTCGATCTTCCCGACAAGAATCTCGGCGACGTTCTGCAAGCGATCGCCGATCGCAAAGGTCAGGTCGAAAACATTCAACATCACGGCAATCGCGTC
>DATDFJ010000182.1:0-14756 GCA_036522675.1 Chthoniobacterales bacterium
GTACTTCTTCGATCGCAAGAAAGCTTTGCAGATGCAGGCGGAGCTCGACCCCAAGGATTACAACTTCCGCGTGCCGCCAGCTTTTTTGAAAGCTGAGAGCAAATATGATTTCCGCCCGAAACTCAAAGCCATTACCGCTCCTGTTCTTCTGCTTCAAGGCCGCCAGGACATCGCCGGGGAAGCGAATATTCTTGAAGCGCATTCGCTCATCAAGAATTCGACGGTCGCATTTATCGATAGATGCGGCCACATGCCGTGGCTTGAGCAGCCCGAGCAAACGTGGAAAGTAGTCAACGATTTTCTTGCCAACGTTCCTAAATAACGAGCGCTGACAAAATTGAGTGAACCAAACGAAGATATGAAAACTTGTTCCCTTACTTCCTTCTGCCGCCTTACCTGCACGCAGCTGCGTCAGAGAATATTTTGTGCGACAACCTTGTTCATCGCGGGACTTACCATGGCTGCGTCGGCCCTGCCAAATGCCGATCCTCGTGCCCTGTGGCCGCAGTATGGCTTCGACGCGCGTCACACCGTGTTCAACCCGTTCGAGCACACGCTCAACCGATCGAATGTCGCCGGGCTTTCACTCGACTGGAAGTTCATGACGGGCAACGGCACAGGCGTTGCCCCGCTCGGTGGCCCGGCCCTTTTCGACGGCGTCCTCTACGTCCCTGCTTACGCGCAGACGATGTTCATCGCACTGGACGCCGAGACGGGTGCGACTCGCTGGATCTACGCCGGGCTCAGCACATTCTCCGATCCCGCCATTTGGAATGGCCATGTCTACACTGCCTCGCTGGATGGTAACCTCTACGCTTTTCCAACGAACTGTGTCGGGACGTGCACGCCGACGTGGGCGGTGCCGATCGGCACACTCGGAACCAACTCGCCTCCGACGTTATCGAATGGCAACATCTACCTCGGCGGATACGACGGGCGCGTCTACGCCTTCGACGCGACCACGGGCCAACAGCTCTGGTCCGCCAAGATCAATCCCATAAATGTCGCTGATCCTTTGAATTTTGCGCCGGCGGTGGCGGGCGACCGCGTGTTCGTATCGGGAGACCGCGGCGTCTACGCGTTCCCGACGAGCTGCACCGAAGACTGCGCACCGTTGTGGGTTGCGAGGACACAGTTCTCTCCAGCAGCGGCACCGACGGTTGCCGATGGGTTCGTCCTTGTGGGCGATTATGCCGGCACCGTCTACGCGTTCAATTCCGCGACCGGTGAGCTGCAATGGAAAGGTGCGGTTGCACCCTCTCCGCATGCCATCGCCACCGCATACGGAGTCGCCTATGTGACCTCCGGGAACGGAGAGCTCGTCGCCTTCGCCGCGGCCGGCTGCGGCCAGACCGTATGCAATCCGCTGTGGACATCGGCGCCGTCGGGATTCGCATTGTTTACGCCGACAATCGCGAACGGCGTCGTCTATGTCGGCGCGCTCGATTTCGTCTACACAAAGGGCAACGTCCTCGCCTACCCGACGATGTGCAGTAATGGTTGCCAGCCACTCGCGACACTCGTCCTAGGCGGTGCGAATGAAACGCCGATCGCGGTTGCCGGTGGACGGATCTATGCAACCACCGTCAACGGCAACATTGACTCATTCGCGTTAGGCCAGTAGTCGCATACGAGCTTTTCAGCTTTTCAGCTTTCAGCGTTTCGCGCTCATCACCTACTTTGCGTTGGCGTCGGGTTGCAGAATGCCAAAAACGTTCGCTCCCGGGTCTTGCGCGTAAGCCAGCCAGCCGATGCCGGGAATAGCCATCTTCGGAATGCAAATCTTTCCGCCGCGTTGTTCGATTTTTTGGATCGTGTCCTCAAGCGACGCCACCGCAATTGTATTTAATGTGCCTGGGCTCTGGCCTTCGCGTGGACGCGCCAGGCCGCCATTGATTCCCGGCTCCTTGTCATCGCCTGTTGTGATCAGGGTGTAATCGATCGGACCGCCGAATTTCTGAAACTTCCAGCCGAAGACGTCCTGATAAAACGGCTGAACTGCGTCTGGATTTTCTGTGTAAATTTCGAAATGAACGACGCGATTCATTGTCTCTCTAATGGTTCGCCAGTGCACGACTGATCACGGGCCTTTGAGTCTGTTTTTTCTGACCTGTGATTTCTCGTCGCGGATCAGCGTTTGTACTGCTGATCGGTCACGTGCTCGAGCCACTCCACGGCTTTACCGTCGAGCGCTTCTTGAATCGCAATGTGTGTCATTGCGGTGGTCGGCGTAGCGCCATGCCAATGTTTCTCCATAGGCGCAAACCAAACGACATCACCTGGCCGAATTTCTTCGATCGGTCCTCCTTCGCGCTGCGCCCAGCCGGCGCCCGCGGTGACGATCAAAGTCTGACCCAGTGGATGCGTGTGCCATGCCGTGCGCGCACCCGGATCAAACGTGACACTCGCCCCGCGTAGCCGCGCGGGGGGCGGCGCTTCAAATAGCGGTTCGATGCAAACATTGCCCGTGAACCATTCTGCTCGACCTTTGCTGGATCCTTGGCTTCCGGCTGGCTTTATTTCCACGTGTTTCTATCAACCATCGGCTCCCAACCATCAACTTCTGCAAGGTTGCGAGGCGGCTTTCTCTATTTCCATGTCGTCTCCGTCAACTCACAATCGGCGAACGCCCAGTTGCGCAACGGAGAAAACGCTGCAGACGAAATGGCAATGGTTCTTACTGCGGAGTAAGCAGGAAGGCGTGGGTCTGGCCGCCGATGGCGCCATAGCCGGTGATCTGACCGGCGTCGTTGATGCCATTGGCTTGGCCCAATACCCAGCCGCTTCCACGCGGGATCAGTCTATTCAGGTCCTGCATCTTGCCGCCATTAGTAGAAATGAAAGCATGGTAGACGTTAGTACGCGTGGTCGAGAAACCGACGACGGTGCCGCTATTGTTGATCGCCAGCCCCCAGGAGCTGGATCCGCCGAGCGTCCCGAGGTCAACCATGGTTCCGTTGCTCAGCCGAAAGGCGTGCGCCGCGCGGTTGCCGCGAGTGTAGGCTTGTCCGGCGATTTCGTTCTGGTCATTGATCGCATAGGCAATGCTCCAACTGCCGCCGAGCGTGCCGAGCGCAGTCATCGCACCGTTCTGGTAGCTAAAGCCGAGGAAGTTGCCGCGCGCATCGTACGAATAGCCCACAATCACCCCAAAGTTATTGATCGCGTGTGCGATGCTGGTATCGCCACCGAGTGTCCCGAGATCCGTCATCTGCCCATTTGAATAAAGGAAAGCGTGGTCCGCGTTGCTGACTGTGTCCGAGTCGCCAACGATCTGGCCGGCGTCATTTAAGCCATAGGCAACACTGTAATCGGCGCCGAGTGTGCCGATGTCGATCATTTGCCCGCCGCTGTAAAGGAAGGCGCGATAGGAACCGTTGGCGAGAGTGGAATAACCGGCGATCTGACCGGCAGTATTGATCCCGCGGGGGCTGCCATATTCGCCGCCGAGCGTGCCGATATTGATGAGCTGGCCGTTGGTGTAAAGAAATGCCGGATCGCTCTGCGTGGCGGAAGGGGCGCTCGAACTTCCCGCTACCTGTCCGCCGGAGTTGATGCACTCGCCGACGCTATAACTGCCGTTGCTATTCCTGCCCAAAGTTCCGAGGTCGGTAATCGTATAGGTCTGAGCGGCGGCGGTCGTGGCGAGTACGGCAAACGCCGCCAGGATTGCACACTGCCGGACGTAAATGTGGTCGTGAATCGACAAACTGGTTTTCATTGATCTTCCTTTCTCATCAGCGGCTGTAATATTCGATTCGGCTCCGCATCGGTAGAAGGCTGTTTTGGTAACAGAATTGTTACCAAGAACCACGAAGGCAATGCGTTCCTGCTGCTCGTCGCCAACGCATTGGAAATACGCGACGTCCAGAAACAGGACATGAGGGACTGGTCACCGCCGATGAGGGCGGCCTATTTGTCACTCGTGCAGATTCAAGGTCCCGCGCAGCACTTCCACCGCGTAGCCGCCGACACGAACATTCGTCACCTTGTCTCCGTCGGCTGTTGCGCGAACAAAGATCTCGCTCGGCCGACGAGTCTCAGCACCTTGATGAATAATAATCTGCTCGTCGGATTTCACCCATCCGTGTCGCGCCATCCAGCTGATCGCACAACCCGCGGCTGATCCGGTCGCCGGATCTTCGCCGCCATAAAAGAACATGCGTGCCCGGACCTGACCTTGTCGATCTTCGCGAGCGATGAAGTAACAAAACTTTGCGCCCGTTCCTTTGAGGAGATCGCCAGCGCGCCCTATATCCACCTGCAAGATCGACAGCGCTTTCACATCGCGAATCGGCACGATCGCGAAAGGCAACCCGCTCGATACAACCTGGCAGGGCCATTCCGACGCGATCGCATCGGAGCCACTACGTAGCGCGCTGCCGATTTTGTCTCGGGGCAATTCGCCCCTAAACTCCGCATCGCGCTGCCGCATTTCGCCGAAGACATGGCCATTGACGCGACCAGGCTTGGCCGTCGAGTCGGAGCGAAATCGGACGTCGATCTTGCCAACGTTCAAATCCAGACTGATCGCATCCGCCGCCGAAGGCGTAGTACTATGTAAATACAGCGCGGTGCCGAGCGTCGGATGCCCGGCAAACGGCAACTCCTCCTCGACCGTGAAGATGCGCACTCGCGTCCCCTTCTCCGTTTCAATCTTTCGATCGCGCGGCAGAATGAACGTCGTCTCGGAAAGATTCATCTCGCGCGCGACCGCCTGCATTTGCTGATCGCTCAACCCGCGCGCGTCCGGAAAGATCGCCAGCGGATTTCCAGTTAGCGGCGTCCTGGTGAAGACATCGAGCTGAATAAACTCGTAAGCGCGCGCCATAACCGTTTAAACAATTAAGCTAAGGAACTCGGGAACGCAGGAAAAAGATTTGATTCCTGGGTTCTTGCTTTCCTGAGAAATAAATGCCAGCGACCGCCAGTGCGGCTGGGATGTGGGACTGTTTTGACATTAGGATCACACAACGAGTAAAGGAATAAGAATGATTTCGCTAACTGCATTGTGGCTACCCATTCTGCTGTCGACGGTGATTATTTTCTTCGGCAGCTTCATCATGCACATGGTGCTCACTTACCACAGAAGTGATTACCGCGCGCTGCCAGATGAAGAATACATCACCGAGGCGCTGCGAAGTGCCGGCGTGACACGCGGACCCGCCTATTTCTTTCCCTATTTTGCGTTCAAGGATATGAAATCGCCATCCACGATCGAGAAAATGAAACGCGGACCGGTGGGTTTCTTGACAGTGCTGCCCAGCGGACCGCCGGCGATGGGAAAGAACCTGGTCCAATGGTTCTTGTATTGTGTGGTGATCAGCATCTTTGCCGCTTACGTGTCCGGCCGTTTGTTGGCGCCGGGGACCGCATTCCTGCAGGTATTCCGCGTCGTTGGGACCGTCGCTTTCCTGGGATACGGCGCAGCTCATGCGCAGGAATCGATCTGGGGCGGTCGCAGCTGGATCGTCACGTTCAAACATCTTTTCGATAGCCTCATTCACGCGCTACTGACAGCGGCAGCGTTCGCCTGGCTCTGGCCGAAATCGCTCTAGCTGCTTCGCCATCTCCGGCCTTTGGACTTGCGCGAATAACAACAGCTTGAGTCATTGGCATCTCCTGAGGTAAAACTCGCGCATGCAAACCACCGACGGAGCTTTCCAAGGACGGCTTGCGACACTTACGGCCATCCTGCTCACCACCGATTTGTTGCTCGCAGCCTCGAGCATGCATGCTGAATTGCTGTTTTCCGACAGTTTCGATTACCAAAGCGGAAGTCTTGGCGGGAAAGGGCCGCCGCCGGGAAGTCCGCCGGGACAGGGCGGATGGGTCATCATTAATCAAAACCCGCGAGTGGCTCCCTCGGGATTGGATTTTCCAGAAATTGGTACGGCCGGAAAGAGCGCAAAGCTCTTCAGCATCCCTGACACCGTTTCCGACGAAGCGGTTGCGACCGTCGGTCCTGTAACTCCGGATCTTGGAGCGGTCTGGGTCGGCTTTCTCACCCGCAGGTCGGATGATTCCAACTCGAGGGGAGGGTTCGCGGTGGTGGCGCTTATCGGTCCAAGCATTCTCGATCCAAGCCTCGGGATCGGCATGCTCTTCGAGACAAATCGTTACGGCCTCGATAACGACACCGGCGAGAGAGGGTCGCGTTCTATCACTTCGGTCCCGGTCAACGGCGAGACGACTTGGTTGGTTACGAAGTTAGACTTTGCCACCGGTCAGGAATATCTGTGGGTCAGCCCCTCGCCCGACATGGAGCCGGACATTGCGACCGCAGATGCTCAGCTCCCAATGACACCGGAGTTTCAGGCCGCCGGCTTTCCTTATGTGCGGCTACGAGTCGGTTATACGCACGCTAGTTTTCAATTCGATGAGCTACGCATCGGCACCACTTTCGCCGATCTTGTGGAGCCGGAAGTGTTTTAGGTGTCTCGCCTGAGATCTCGTCACTTGCCACACCTCACTCGTCACTGGTTTTGTTACGATGTCTAAAGCCATCGCATTGCTGCTCACGCTAACATCGACAATTACATTCGCCGGCTGCGAGTAATCGTTCGTTTTAAAAACATCGGCAAACCGGAGCTGATTGTTTACGTTCTGATTCATACCGGCGCCGGCTGGAGAATCAGCGACATCGCGACGACGACGGCTCATCGCTGAAGAAAATCCTCGAAGCTCCCCGCTGAATGCCGAAATAAAGAAATCGCAGGAAACGATTTGATTCCTGCGTTCTTGTTTTTGTTTCCCTCAGAGGTATTTCAAGAAAGCGGCCGTCCGAGCACGACGTCCGCTTTTTCCCAGCTGTGAACTTTACCGCAATGTGCGCAGGTGAAGCTCTGTCTTTTTACTTTCGCCGCCGACCAGAGTTTTTCTTCAATCGTGCGGCCGGTATCGGTCAGCCGTGACGTCGAAGGGCAACGCACGAGCAAGCTTTTGATGCCGACCTTCGGTTTCGGTCGCCGCTGCGGCGGTTCGAAATAAAATCGTCTGGCCATTTTTAGAGCCGGTAAACGATCCGCGCCTTGGCGGTGTCGTAAGGTGACATCTCCATCTTTACGCGATCGCCGATTGTTAGGCGAATGAAACGTTTCCGCATCTTGCCCGAAATATGCGCTAGCACGAGACTTTGATTTGCCAACGCCACCCGAAACATCGTTCCGGGCAGCACGTGCATGATCGTGCCCTCGATCTCGATCGCCTTCTCCGAATTCATCTTTTCACTCGTCACATCGCACTCGTGACTTCGGCGATTATCGCCGATCGCCTGCGAAGTTCCGTCTCGGTCCGCCTGGGCGACCGCCGGCACGATCTTCGCGGGGACGCGCTTCGTTCACGTTCAACGCGCGACCGTTGAGTTCCTTGCCATTCGTGGCAGTCATGGCGGCTTTGGCTTGTTCGTCGTCGTTCATGGTGACGAACGCGAACCCGCGCGATTTACCGGTCATCCGGTCCATCATGAGATGGACTTCGTTGACGGTGCCGTGTTGTTCGAACAAATCTTGAAGATCGTTCTCGGTGGTCTCAAAAGAGAGATTACCTACGTACAGTTTCATGTCTTTGAACTTGGAAAAACTAATGCGCTACAGAGCCGTTCCCGGGAATCGGGTTTCAAACCACCAATGAGCGACGCTCATCTGACGATCTACCGTGCAGTGGAGTTAACAAAGTAATCCAATAAGCGCCCACTATCGTGCAGATTGCGACGAATACAAACAATCGTTTCATAGTGCCAGGTCCGGCGGATTGAAGAAGGTGATTCGGCCCATGGAAACTAACCGGCTTGAAGCATTCAGCGATGGCGTCCTCGCCATCATCATCACCATAATGGTGCTGGAGTTGCGGGTGCCGCACGGTTCCGACCTCGCCACGTTGCGGCCGCTCCTGCCCGTTTTTCTCACCTACGTGCTTAGCTTCATTTACCTCGGCATTTATTGGAACAATCACCATCACCTGCTCAAGGCCTGCGGGAAGATCAGTGCCGGTATCATGTGGGCCAATCTTCATCTGCTTTTCTGGCTATCGCTTTTTCCATTTGTCACCGGCTGGATGGGAGAAAACGAATTTCAATCAATCCCGTCGGCCCTTTACGGCGGTGTTCTGCTCATGGCCGCGCTCGCGTATTACATTTTGCAAACGCTCATCATTCGGCTCGCCGGTCGCGATTCCAAACTGGCTCGGGCCATCGGCTCCGATCTTAAAGGCAAACTTTCCCCGATACTTTACGCCAGCGCGATCGGCATCTCCTTTTTCAAACCGTGGATCGCCGGCTGCATTTACATCGGCGTCGCGCTCATCTGGCTCGTCCCCGATCGGCGCCTCGAAGGGGCGCTCAAGTAATACTCACAACGTGCGTCGAGCATCGAAACAATTGCCCGCTGGATCTTTGAACCAGGCAATCGTCGAGGCGTGCTGCGTCGGTGGCAAAGTACCAGCCGCTACATTATTGGCGCACTAGCGGGAAGGTAAGGCTTGTCACTTCTTCTTGAGTCCGTCGCGCCAGGCCATCACTTCAAGTTCCCCTCGGACCGCGTCTTCGATTGGAATCACCGGGCGCGCCTCAAATTCAAACGCCGGCAACATGGTGGCGAACTTGTGCACCTCCAACGGATCGTCGCAATCCAACAACATGTATCCGCCCCAATCGCCCACTCGGATCACGAACATCTCGATCTTGAAATTCGCCGGCGCTTTCCATTGCCGGAACACTTCCAATATCCGCTTCTGCGCGTTCTCGTACTCGATCGGCGACCCCTGCGCGCGCTCCCACCAGCTGATCATGTATTTCATCGGTTCAGCAACACTGAGAAGTGACCAAATGGCAAGCGGAAACAATTCACGCGAAGTTGTGCATCACTCGCTCGTCAGCTAACGCTCCACATCTAATTGCCAGTCCGGCTCGGACCATCATAAGCCGCTTATAATGCAGAAGTCTGCGCAAGTCCGATCTTAGATTGGTCAGGCGACCGGAACAACGGTCGCCGGCGGCGCTTCCTCAGCCGCCGCCTCGGCTTTGTCGGTGATTAGCTTCCGCAGAAACGGAATCAGTAATGCGAGCGCGATCGCAACCAGGAGCGTCGCCGCGCCGAGCTCGGCGAACAGTTTCGCGTAACCAGGATTGGTCGCGGCCGCAGTGGCGCCCGTCGGTTCGGGAATCATTCCCGAGAAGTCGCCGGCAAAGAGCGACGCGAGTCCAGTCACGAGCATCCAACTGCCCATCATGATGCCTTGATACTGCTTCGGCGCGAGCTTGCCGATCATCGCGTATCCAATCGGCATGATGAGCAGTTCACCGACGCTTTGCAGCACATAGCTCGCGAACAGCCACCCGAACGCGCTCTTGCCATCCGCGCCGGCGAACTTGATTCCGACCGGCAGAATCAGATACGCCACCGCCATCAGCAGCAATGACGACGCGAATTGTTTCGGGATGTCGATCCTCCACCCTCGCGCGCGCAGACGAGTGAACGCCGCCGCGATCGCCGGGCCGCCGAGCACGATGACCACGGTGTTGATGTTCTGGATCCACTGCGGCTGAATCTTCACCGGCCCGAGGATTAGATCGACATTGTTGACCGCGAACAACGTCAGCCCGCTCGGGATCATCTGATACAGCGACCAGAACATGAGCGAGCCGATCGTTAGAATCAGATACGCCGTCATGTTCCGCCGCTCGCGCCGATCCGAGTGGCGAATCGTCAGGTAAATCAACGTCAGCGCGACGACGGCGCAGATCGCTTTGAGGATCGTCTCGGTTCCACCCGGCCGCTGCAGCATGAACCACACGACCGGAACAAGGCCGACGACAATGATGATGCCGGCGATCGAACGGAGCTGGAATTGTTTCGCCGCCTTCTCGAGCAAAGGCGTGTTGCGATCGCGCAGCGTCTTCCAATGGAAAAACGCGAGAACGATGGCCATGAAATTGCCGGCCGTCGCGAAGATGAACAGGTTCGAGTAACTCTCCGTCGCCTGGTAATGACCGGCGACGGTGAACCCGACGAAAAAGCCGACGTTCATCCCGGCGTAATTCCAGAGAAACGCGCCTTCGCGGCGCGGATCCTCGGGCGTGAAGCGTTGCGTCAGCATCATATTAATACAGGTGACGTTGAGGCCGCTGCCGGTGAGGAAAAAAGCGAGGCCGACGTAGAACAATGCGAGCGTGCCGGTCGCGATGCACGCGCAACCAATCACTTGCAGCGCCATCCCTCCGACAAACAGGTTACGGTTCGATAGAAAGCGGCCGCCGAGATAACCGCCGAAAAGGTGCAGCCCGTAGTTGAACGCGCCGAAAACGCCCATCAACGTGGTCGCCATTTTCGTTTCGAGATGGAGGTGCTTCGTCGCGTAGAGAACGAGCGTCGAATAGAGAACGGCGAAGCCGAGCGTTGAAAAAATCTGAATGAAGAACAGCGCGGCTGCTCCCTCCGGAGCCTTGGCAAAACGGCGTGTTAGAAAATTCATCCGCGCTCGTTGTCGCTCTATGCGCTGCCAAATGTCAAGCCGCCCGCGCGTGCCGTAAGATCGCTGATGCCGAAACGGCAAGCGGAATCATGCCGCGGTGCGGCAACCTATATCCAGGGAACAATTTGGATGAACTAGCGAGAGCGTAATGTCTTCCGCTAATTTATCAGGAACTTCTGCTTTCAGAGCCCGAGTTCGACCCGGACCGCGTCCTCGACCCGAATCACCGGTCGCGCCTCAAATTCAAAAACAGGCAACATCGCGAGCGTCGCAATCCAACATTTTCGCGATATTGAGCAGCCGATTACGACGGATATCTTGCTTCGCCGCTGCTTCATGGAAACGCCGTTGACGCCGCTCGAATTTGCGCGCCGCGCGCGGAAACTCTATCCCGAACGTGTCGCGGTGATCGATGGCGACTCAAGATGGACTTATGCGCAGTTTCTCGATCGCTGTGATCGTTGGTCGGCGGTTTTGCAGAAACTTGGAATAAAATCAGGCGACCGCATCGCTTATCTCTCACCGAACACTCATGCGCAGCTCGAGTCGTTCTATGCCGTGCCCCAAGCCGGTGCAGTGCTGGTGCCGCTAAATTATCGCCTGACTGCGGATGACTTCGTTTATCTGATCAATCATAGCGGTTCGCGCATCGTTTGCGCGGACGGCGAGTATCTCGGCGCGATCGATGGTATTCGGTCCCGCCTTTCACGCGTCGAACACTTTGTCGCTCTGACCGGAAAAGGCGAGGACTGGCTCGACTACGAAGCACTGGTCAACGCGAGCTCAGCTAAATTTGTTCGTCCTGAGGTTCGAGAAACCGATCTGCTCACGATCAATTACACCAGCGGCACCACCTCACGTCCGAAGGGTGTGATGATCACGCACCGCAACGCTTGGATGAATTCTATCGGCACGCTCCTCCACGCACCCATGACCTGCGCTGATTGTTATCTGTGGACGCTGCCAATGTTTCACGCCAATGGCTGGACTTTCGTCTGGACCGTAACCGCAGCGGGCGCGACTCACATCTGTTTGCGCAAAGTCGATCCGCGCGCCGTTTTCCAATTAATTGCGACCCGGCAGGTCACGATGCTATGCGCAGCGCCGACCGTTTTGATTTCGTTGGCAAACGCGCCGGAGAATCTCCGTCGTCTCGCGGCGAAAGGAATTCGCGTTGTCACGGCCGGTGCGCCGCCCGCGGCTGCGACCATACAGCGACTCGAAGAAGAACTGGGCTGGACGATCACCCACGTTTACGGACTAACCGAGACAGCGCCGTTCATTACCGTTTGCGAGCCGCAAGCGGAACATGCGTCCCTCTCGATGAGCGAACGGGCCGCGATCAAAGCCCGACAAGGTGTTGAGTTGATTACCTCCGGCGAGTTACGCGTCGTGGACGCCGAAGGCAACGACGTGCCGCAGGATGGGATTACTCAGGGTGAAATCGTCGCCCGCGGCAACGTGATCATGGCCGGCTACTACAACGACCCCGAAGCGACCGCGCAGGCTTTGCAGGGCGGATGGTTTCATACGGGTGACGCAGCGGTCGTGCATCCCGACGGTTACATCGAAATCCGCGACCGCCTGAAAGACGTCATCATAAGCGGCGGAGAAAACATTTCTTCTGTTGAAGTCGAAAGCGTCCTTTTGCGACACCCAGCCGTGCAGGAGGTTGCGATCGTCGGGTTCGCGCATGAACGCTGGGGCGAAGCACCGCATGCTTTTGTGGTTCTCAAGCAGGGCGCGCGCGCCGACGAGCGTGAGCTTCGCGAGTTTGCGCGCGCGAACCTCGCGCACTTCAAGGCGCCGCATAGGGTGACCTTCCTGAACGAGCTACCCAAAACTGCGACCGGCAAGATTCAGAAATACATTTTGCGAGCACGACAGCCTGCGATCGGGCTGCAATAAGTCGTTTTCTCCTTTTCGCTTTGAACCGAACGCAGTCCGAATTCGAGTTAAACCGATTGACTTATCGGTGGCGTGGACTATCAGGGTCTAACGCCCAGCAAGCGAGCATCCGGCTTCTCAGCCGGTTCGGCGGCAATAGCATAGACCGTTGCCTGTCGCGGTCTAAACACATTGAGCATGGTCAGCTCAAACACACGGGGTGTTTTCCCCGAAGGAAATAGAATGAAAAAATTAATGTTCGTATTATTCGCGTCCGCCGTTTGCTCGGCTTTCACGATCAACGCGTCGGCTCAGCAAGCCGACCAGGCAACAACCGATGCCGTCATTGCCATGACAAAAGCGCAATGGGCCGCGGAAATCAAAGATCCGACAAGTGTCACTGAGCAGATGAAGGACGCATCGGACGATTACACCGAGTTCAATGGCCAATACGCCACGCGTCTTGATGGCAAAGCCATGAATTCGCGCCTGGGCGAAGCTTCAGGAAAAGCCTCTGGCAAGACGACCGCAGCGGAAATGGCCAATCCCAAAGTCCAGGTCTACAACGGCGATGTTGCCGTCCTGACTTACAACTATGCCGGTCTGACCCAGGACAAGGACGGAAAGACAGAAGCAAGTCGCGCAAAATCCACCCGCGTCTTTGTGAAAAAGGGCGACAAATGGGTAATGGTCCACGCCAACTTCGGCTCAGATCCATTGCCGAAACAATAAGACGCTGAAAAATCTGACAACCTGATATGAAAACAAAAACAATTGGTTTAACGCTGCTGCTTTCGATTGCGGCAGCCGCAATGTGTTTCGCGAACAACCCAACGTTGGGCACATGGAAACTGGACGAAAGCAAATCGAAGTTCGGCGAGGGCGCCGGTAAGACCACACTGGTGGTGTGGGAAAAAGTTGACCGCCAGCAAAAATGCACCGTCGATGGAATCGGCGCTGACGGCCAGAAAGTCCACACCGTGTGGACGGGAAAGCTCGACGGCAAAGATTATCCAATCACGGGCGATCCTTTATCGGATACTCGCGCCTTCACGCTCAACGGCGATCACAAGATCGACATGGTGAGCAAGAAAGATGGCAAAGTGGTCGGTGACGGCACGATCGTTGTCGCGGCGGATGGTAAAACGCGCACGGTCACAAGCACCATTAGAAACGCCAAGGGGGTCAAGGTGAGCAGCACCCAGTTCTACGATAAATCTTAGCCAAACGATCCGGCGATAGATTATTTTAGCAGCGGCCGAACGTGAAAGCGTTCGGCCGTTTTCGTTGCTGCCACACCCAGCTAACGAATCAGCGGTGCCTTCGATAAGATCGTCGCGGCGGACGATTGTTCGATGAAGCATTCCGAAAACGCCACCCGATCTGGCCATTGCCACGTGGAGAATTTCCCGGCAATCGCGGCTCGAGCTTTCGTTGCCCCGCTCGGGCTCCCCTGCCCCGCTCGTCACGCGGCGGCGCGGCCTGGTTGTAATCGAAACCTTCCGCCTTTTTCCGTACGATGCCGCGGCCGATGAAACGCTCGAGCGAACGCAGCGGTCCTTGATCTTCCGGCGTGATGAAACTGATCGCGTCGCCCACCGCATGCGCGCGGCCGGTGCGCCCGATGCGGTGCACGTAATCCTCGGACTGCATCGGGAAGTCGTAATTCACCACGTGCGAAATTCCATCGACGTCGATCCCGCGCGCGGCCACGTCAGTCGCGACCAGCACGCGCACCGCGCCCGACTTGAAATCTTTCAACGCCCGCAGCCTTTGGTTTTGCGAACGATTCGAATGAATCGTGCCGGTGTTGATCCCGCTGCTTTCAAGACGCCGCGCGATCTTGTCCGCGCCGCGTTTTGTCCGCGCGAAAACCAGGACCGTATCGAACCGGGGATCGCCTAACAAATGCAGGAGCAGCGCCGGTTTCAAATGCGGCTGCACTTCGTAAACGAACTGTGTCACCGTCTCCGCCGGATTCGCGCGACGGCCGATCTCAATAATCTTGGGCGAGCGCTGGAACTCGTGCGTTAATTTTTCGATCTCCCGCGAGAGCGATGCGGAAAACATGAGAGTCTGCCGTTTCTGCGGTAACGCTTTCACGATCCGTCGAATCGGCGGCAGAAATCCCATGTCGAGCATTCGGTCCGCCTCGTCGAGCACGAGAAACTCGATGCCCGAAAGGTTGGCCACGCGTTGATCCATCAAATCGATCAACCGGCCCGGTGTTGCTACGACAAGATCGACATGTGAACGTAATGCTTCGATCTGCGGACGTTCGCTCACTCCGCCGTAAACTGTGGCCATGCGCAGCGGAACATGTTTGGCATAAGCGCGCACGTTCTCTTCGATCTGCACGACGAGCTCACGCGTTGGCGCGACGACCAGAGCGCGCGTCC
>DATDFJ010000183.1:0-2850 GCA_036522675.1 Chthoniobacterales bacterium
CATTGTACGTGGTAGCCGGCTTTTCACCCAGGACCAACTCGACGCGTTACTCGCTGAACTTTCAACCCGCATGCGCCAACCTGGGACAAACCTCGCATGAGCATGTATGCTCGCGCAATTCGGTCAAGCAAGCGAACCCAGACAGGCGCGGGAATAGTAACGCCGGCGTGCACAAAGTTACTGCAACGCAAGTGCGCTTGTGGCGGCACGCCCGGGCCAAGCGGCGAGTGCGAAGACTGCCGCAAGAAGCGGCTGCAACGCAAGATCGACAATCGCCAGCCTAACGAGTCGCTCGCGCCGCCGATTGTGCATCAGGTGCTGCGCTCTGCCGGTCAGCCGCTCGACGCCCACGTCCGAGCATTCATGGAACCACGCTTTGGCCATGACTTCAGCAGCATCCGCGTGCATACCGACGAGCGCGCGGCGGAATCGGCGCGAGCGATGAAGGCCTTGGCCTATACAGTGGGAGGGGACATTGTCTTTGCGCGTCAGCAATATCGACCGAGTGCCGCGGAGGGGCAGAAACTGTTGGCCCATGAATTGGTGCATGTCATTCAACAGGGAAACGCGGCTACGCGGAATGTCCTGGGCGGCTTGGAGATTGGCTCATCGAACGATCTCTTGGAAGAGCAAGCGAATCGCGTAGCCGAATCGAAAGGATTCCGTAGAAGTGCCCCAGTCAGAGCGACCAGCGCTCAAATTCTTCAGCGTGCACCAGATCGTGGAGAGGAGCACTCTGGAGGCACCTTGCCATATCGTGAAGCGAGCGAGCTTGCCGAATGCGTTCGGATCATGGGGGAACAGAATGCGGAATATTGCCGGCACCAAGTTCTCGGCGAAATCGTGGCTCGACCGCCACCACCGATCGTGCCGTCGACGGCAGCGGCATGTTTCGCCCCCCTATGTGCGCGAATTAGGCAACCGCCTGTTCCGACAAATGATGCGACGGCCAGTGCACGAGGAAACGAATGGCTGGGCGGAGCGATTAGTTGCCTTCAATCCATCGCGGCTGGAACGAACGTTTCCCATGGGCAAGCTATTATTTCCAATGAGACCACGGAATTGCGGGCGGAGGCCGAGCAAGCTTACCGTGATCTGACCGCCGGCCGCCGCGGGCCAAGGACCTACCGTTACTATGTGGAGGGACTGGCCGACGAATGCCAGCGCAAGAGCCGTGAGATCGGGCTCGAGTTTAAATACAACGTTATCTTTGAAAACGAGCCCGGGCAGCTCCAGTGGGGATACGGCGACGCGGATTGGGATAGTGTCGAAGGCGCTCTCGCCGCTTTGCCGATCGAAGCGACGAAGAACAATCCGATCGTGCTGCGTTTCCGGCGAAGAGAATGTCACCCACAGGATGTGGATCCACGCACAGGACAGTGCTCCACGGGATTCGGGGCCAGGGTCGGCGGTGAAACCGAAGTGAGCAAAGGCCTCATCACGGTTTTCAACACTGGGCTGGGCAGAGCGCCCTACGAACGGTCCGCATCGCTCGGCATCTCCTCGACGGCTCAAACCATTCGCCACGAGGTTGGCCATGCGGTTGACGCGCGAATCTCTCAAGCGGACCGGGACGACTTCTTCGAGAATATCGTGCACTGGCATAAATACCCCTTGGCATGGATCAGGGTAAATCCCGCTCCCTATCCAGACTGGCAAGCCGAACGGACACGATTGCTAACCGAGACTGGACTGAACGATGCGCAGCTTGACACGTGGCTGGCCGGGCTCGGCGTGAATACAGCGGTAGTGCGTGGGCCTCGAACCTATCTGCGAGATGATAGCTTCCTAAACTCCTACGAGACCGCGCAGATACCGGCTGGCCGAGAATTCGAATACGCCAGAACAAATCAAGGAGATTATTTCGCAGAAATTTACGCCTTGGCAGTATCGCGGCCAGAGTTCCTTTCCAATGCGCTGCCAAAGCTCCAGAGCGCCTGGCTAAAGCGGGTCGTTTTTCATACACCCGAAGATATGACTGCGCTCGCGAAACAAGCTGCCTTGGCGGAGCCAGCCAGGACTGAGTTCATTGTACGTGGTAGCCGGCTTTTCACCCAGGACCAACTCGACGCGTTACTCGCTGAACTTTCAACCCGCATGCGCCAACCTGGGACAAACCTCGCATGAGCATGTATGCTCGCGCAATTCGGTCAACCAAGCGAACCCACACAGGCGCGGGAATAGTAACGCCTGCGCGCACAAAGTTACTACACCGCAAGTGCGCTTGTGACGGCACGCCCGGGCCAAGCGGCGAGTGCGAAGAGTGCCGCAAGAAACGGCTGCAACGCAAGATCGACAATCGCGAGCCTAACGAATCGCTCGTGCCGCCAATTGTGCATGAGGTCCTGCGCTCTCCCGGCCAGGCGCTCGACGACCAGACCCGGGCGTTCATGGAGCCGCATTTCGGGCATGACTTCGGCAGGGTGCGAGTGCATACGGACAAACGCGCGGGGGAATCGGCGCGCGCGGTGCATGCGCAAGCCTACACTGTGGGTCGAAATATCGTCTTTGCGACTGGACGATACTCGCCTCGGAGCAGTGCCGGGCAGAGGTTGTTAGCGCATGAGCTCGTCCACACGGTTCAGCAACAACATGGTGAAGCCTTGGCGCCATCGGAACCGATTTTCTTAGCACCGGCTGATTCGTCCCAAGAAGCCGAAGCCGAATTGGCTTCCAGGAAAATGAATGTCAACGGTCCACTGCCAACCGCAGGGGGCAAATGTGTCCAACGAAAAACTTGGGACACACTCCCGGTTTACGAAGAGCGACCGGAGATCATGGCCCAACCAAAAGACAAGGTCTGCCTGACCTATGACGATGGTCCTCAGAAAGGCACTGAAGATGTTCTGG
>DATDFJ010000184.1:0-6163 GCA_036522675.1 Chthoniobacterales bacterium
TCGGCGCGGCGCTGGCTCAGATCGAAATTGTATTCCGGCGAGCCGAACGAATCCGCGTAGCCTTCAACGGTAAACGTCGCCTTCGGATTCCGCTTGATCAGCGTCGCAACCTTTGCGAGCAGATCGCTCGGCCGCAGGTCCGCGCTATCGTATGCGAAAAGTTGATCGTCCGGTAACTGTAGCTTTGTTCCCGAGCCGAGCGGTCCTTTCTGGGCGAGCAATTGATCGAGATCGCTGAACCCGGCGCGGCCTCGCTCCGGGCCCGCGCTGTCGCCGGGCATCTTGCTCGTGAATGTGCTCGGTCGCTTGATGCTCGTGCTCGTCGCTAATTCCGTCCCGCTCAATGCGGGCTGCGGCCGGCCTGAGACGGCGGTCTCGTTCAACACCGATTGTTCGTGCGTTGCGTTTGGACTGTTCGAGAGCGTTTGCGCCGTCGATCGCTCGATATCGGGAAGCACAGACGCGATGTCCGGCTCGACCTTCGGTTTGTCGGGCAGCACATTTTGAATGTCGTCGGGCATCGCCGTGCTCGCCTGCACTTCCTGCAACAGTTTGTCGAACGCTTTCTTCTCATCCGGCTGTTGGTCGGTCGCACTGTTCGGCTCCGGCTTCGCCGCCGCGCTCGTATCGTCGGCGCTGTTTTTCTCCAACTGCGCAAGATCGACATTCTTCACCTTGAAGGTGATCGTTGGCTGGTTCGGCAACACCGCCGTTTCGACCGAGGCAAAACGCGTCCGATAAAAATAAGTGCAGAGCGCAATGTGAATGCCGAGCGACAGGATCAACCCAAACCCGAGCCAGTTCCGCTCGCCTGTCCCGCTCAGTAAAGCGCGATTGTAATCGGCATCGTCAAAATCGTCGTAATCCGACACCCGCATCGCGTTCGCAACATATCACATTCGGGCGCGCCAGCCATTTGCGCCTGCATCCTTGTCATCTCGAGCGAAGTCGAGCGATCTCTTACTGTTAAATCCCACTCCCGCGCGTCCGCGCGATGAACGCCTGCGCCGCCTTCCGAATCTGGTCCGCCACCTGCGCCTGCGGCGCAACAAACTTCGGCGTGAACCACGGAAACAGCCCGATCAAGTCGTGCGTCACCAAAATTTGGCCGTCGCAATGCTCGCCCGAGCCAATTCCAATCGTGGGGATTGCGATCGCTTGTGTGATTTGTTTCGCCAGTTCCGCAATCACGATTTCGAGCACGACGGAAAACGCGCCGGCTTTCTCCACCGCGCGCGCATCCGCGAGCAACGCCTCGGCTTCGGCTTGCGTGCGGCCCTTAATCCTGTAGCCGCCTTCCTCACGCACGCTCTGCGGCAGCATGCCAATGTGCGCCATGAATGGAATCCCGGCCCGAGTGATCGCCTCGATCTGCGCGCGACGATTCACCCCGCCTTCCAATTTCACGCCTTGCGCGCCGGCCTTGAGAAACTCCTTCGCTGTCTCCAAGGCCTGTTCGGGCGTGTCGTAAGTGTGAATCGGCATGTCGGCAATGAGGAGCGCTCGTTTCGCACCGCGCGCGACCGCGCGCGTGTGATGCAGCATCTCCTCGAGCGTGACCGGCGTCGTGTCCTCGTATCCGAGCACCACCATGCCTAACGAATCGCCCACCAGAATGATCTCGATCCCGCTCTCGTCCAGCAGCCGCGCCGTGGGATAATCGTACGCGGTGAGCGAGGTAATTTTCTCTCCCCGCTGTTTCATCCTGCGAAACTTTTCTGTGATGTCCGCCATCACCAATTCTCCATCAGCCGAACCACTTTAGCTGAATCGTCCGTTTGCGCGAGCAACTCGCGCACACTTTGCGTCTGGTTCGGCAAAACCAGCTCCGGCCGAATATCGGCCAGCGGTTGCAAAACAAACCGCCTCAGATGCAGGCGCGGATGCGGCAACTGCAATCGCTGCTTGCCTGACTCGCCGGAGCCGGGCGGAGGCGGGTCGATCTTATGCGCGCCGTAATACAGCAAATCGAGGTCGATTGTGCGTGAAACACTGCTCGCGTGGTTAGGTTCGCGACCGAGCGACTCCTCGATCGCGCGCAGCTCCCCCAACAATGCCGTGGGCTCGCCTCTATATTCAAATTCCAAAATCGCGTTGAAAAATTTCCCCGCGCCCCGTTCACACCCGATCGGCTCCGTCTCAAAAACCGCGGAGGACAGAATCGGCGGCGCGACCCTTGGAAGATCGACAATCGCTCGCCGCGCCGCGCGCAAGTTCGCCAGTCGATCACCCAGGTTTGAGCCAAACGCGACGGCTGCTCTCATTAGAGTAGCGCAAGCGTCGCGCTTGCATTGCCGCAGTTCGCACCCGAGACGGTCACGCTCCTACAGCCCGAGCCCGAGCACATCTTGCATCGAATACAAACCCGCCGGTTTGCCAACGACCCATTGCGCCGCGCGCAAAGCACCGCGGCCAAAAATTTCTCGGCTCCCGGCGCGATGCGTCAGCTCCAGCCGCTCGGCTGGCCCGACAAACACGACCGTATGCTCGCCGACAACTTCGCCTTCTCGCATCGATTCAATCGGGACCTCGCTGTCGATCTTGCGCGTGCTCTTTGCGATCTGCGCGAGAGTCTTGGCCGTCCCGCTCGGCGCGTCCTTCTTGGTTTTGTGATGCGTCTCCACGATTGAGACATCGAAATCGCGCAGGATCTCGCCCGCCCGGCGGGTGAGCGCAAAGAGCGCGTTCACGCCCACGCTGAAATTGGATGCAAACACAATCGGCACGGCGCGCGCCGTTTTCTGGATCAGCTCCCGTTGCTCGGTCGAATGTCCCGTGGTTCCGATGACGAGCGGTTTGCTATCCTCGGTTGCCGCGCGGCAAATCTCTTCAATCGCGCCCGGCTGACTGAAATCGATCGCCATGTCCGCGTTCTTCATCGCCGGCGCAATCGCATCGCCGAGATCGCATTGCGCCGCGACCTCAACATTCGGTTCGCCTTTGGCAAGATCGACAATCGTCCTTCCCATCCGGCCTTTGGCGCCGATCACTAACACCCGCACCGGAGCTTGCTTCATGCTCCCGTGCCCTCACCTCAATCCTCTCCCTGAGGGAGAGGCAGACGAACGCTCGAACTCGTCGAGGGTTTTGCGCAGGCGCGCCTGGTTCGCTTCGCTCATTTCGCAAAGCGGCAGGCGCACTTGAGGCGACATGACGCCGCGCCAGCTGAGGGCCGTTTTGACCGGTACCGGGTTCGGTTCGATAAACAGATCTTTAAAAAGCGGCAGCAAGCTGCACTGCAACACCCGCGCAGATTTGAAATCCCCAGACTCGCATGCGCGCACAAGCGCACAGACTTCCGATGGAAACAGATTTGTCGCGACGCTCACCACACCCGCTGCGCCGACCGACATGAAGGGCAGGGTCAGCGAATCGTCGCCGCTCAGGATCGTGAATTTCTCTGGCAGACGCCGCCGCAAATCGCCCACCCGCTCGACGCTGCCGCTTGCTTCCTTGATGCACACGACGTTCCGGCAGTTTTCCGCCAGCCTAACGACTGTTTCGGGCAGAATATCGACCGAGCAACGACCCGGGATGTTGTAGAGCATGATCGGCAATGACGTCGCGTCGGCGATCGCTTTGAAATGACGAAACAATCCTTCCTGGCTTGGCTTGTTGTAATACGGCGCGACCAGCAAAGCGGCATCCGCACCGGTTTTCTCGGCGAACTTCGTCATCTCAATCGAGTCGCGCGTCGAATTCGAACCCGTTCCGGCCACGACTTTGCTCCGGCCGCGCGTAACCTCGACCACGCGTGCGATAACTGCCTCCTTCTCCTCGTGCGTCAGCGTCGGCGATTCCCCGGTCGTGCCGACCGCTACCAAACCTGTGATCTCGGCCCCGATCTGCGCTTCAACCAATTTCTGCAGCGCCCCAAGATCGACATCCCCATTGCGAAATGGCGTTACCAACGCCGTAAACGTGCCGCGAAACATTGGCTGAATTTACGCCACAGATTCACACAGATGAAATATAGATTCAGAAATTTTGTTTCATCTATGTGAATCTGTGTTCATCTGTGGCTATTCAGATTTCAATCGCTCCTTCGAAGACGAACTCAGCCGGCCCAGTCAATGTCACCTCGGTAAACTGATCCCCTTTTCTTTCAAAGCCGACCTGCAACTTGCTCCCGCCGCGCACCAGCACGTCGATTGATTCGTTCACATTTTCGAGCGCCGAAAAAATCAACGCACTCGCAACGACACCCGTACCACAAGCGAGCGTTTCGCCTTCGACGCCCCGCTCGTACGTCCGAATCGCGATGCGCCGCGGACCGCGTTTTTCGAGAAAGTTCACGTTCGCACCTTTGGGCGAAAACATTTTGTGCCGGCGAATCGCTTTGCCACGCGTTTCAACATGCACCATGTCGACGCGCGCCACCGGCACGACCACATGCGGCACGCCGGTGTTGATGTAATGCACAATCGCGTCTTCGCCATCGACCTCCAACTGCACGTTCATCCCCAGATTGGTCGGATCGCTCATGTTCAGGCGCACCAGATCGCCACAGAGCTCGGCGCGAATTAGCCCGGCTGGAGTTTGAAACGAAACGTTTTCCCGCGCGCCGGCGACATTGTTTGCGAACCGGGCAAAACAACGCGCGCCGTTGCCGCACATTTCCGCTTCGCCGCCGTCACGATTGTAGTAGCGCATCCGAAAATCGGCGCCGTTCTGCCCCGGCTCGAGCAAAAGAATTCCGTCCGCGCCCACGCCGCGGTGGCGATCGCAGATCCGCACGATCTGCTCCGGTTCGAGCCGCACGTCGCCGGCGCGATTGTCGATCATGACGAAATCGTTGCCCGCGCCGTCCATTTTGGTGAAGCGCAACTGCATCACGGGAAATCTAGGGGCGGCTGTGCACAGCCGCAATGGTGGATCGACCGCTCCGCGGGCGATGTTAACTATCGCGCCGCAGGCGCAGTATTTTTATCATCGCGCCCGGAGGTCGCGATCCACCTTTGCCAGACGAAATATTGGCGCGTACGTTTCGGGTCGTGAACGGTCGCGTTGGCCTTGTTTTAGTGCTCAGCCTGGTCACAACCATCGCGCTCGCGGACGACTACAATTCGCTCATCCTCGACCAGGTCCACAAAATGCCGAGCGGCGGGCGCTATTCCGTTTCTCACTCGGCGACGATCAAATTGCGATCCGCGGCCCATTTCGAATCCGGAAAATTTCTCGTCATTCCGACGGCGCCCTATCCGAGCTTCTGCTCGGGCGCGACCTACATCGTCTTTATCAAAACGCTGGAAGCGCTGCGCGACCGCGGCCAATTGCAGCTCGATTTCGCGACCCTCGACCGGCTCGTCATCCGCGACCAGCACGACGGCGAAGGGATCTGGGGACGCTGGAACGCAAACGGCCCCGGAACGGCGCGGCTCTTTTACGAACTCAGCCTCGGACGCAACTTCACCGATTTCAACCAGGCGCAGCCCGGCGATTTCATGAAAATTTTCTGGAACAAGAATGTCGGCCGGCGCGAAAGCGGTCACTCGGTCATTTATCTCGGGACGGTCAATCGCTTCGGCGGCCAGTACGTTCGTTTCTGGTCGAGCAACATCCCGCGCGGCTACGGCGAAAAAGAAGTGCCACGAAGCAAAATTGCCTTCGCGATTTTCTCGCGCCTCCAACATCCCGAGAACCTCACCCGCATCCACGGCGCGCCTGAGACCGACACCTATCTCGCCTCGCTTGTGCGCAAGAAATCCAATTTCGCCGAAGCCACACAAAAATGCGGTTTGTGAGCCATGGCCGAAAAGACGCTGACGATTAACGAAATCTATCAGTCCATCCAGGGCGAGAGTACCTTCGCTGGCGAACGCTGCGCGTTTGTGCGGCTGACGTTCTGCGATCTGCGCTGCAATTACTGCGACACCGAATACGCCTTTTACGAAGGCAAAAAGCAGACGCTCAGTGAGATTGTCGATCTTGTAGAAAAGTTTGAGTGCCCGCTGGTCGAGATCACTGGCGGCGAACCATTGCTGCAAAAGAACGTGCTGCCGCTGATGTCGATGTTGTGCGACCGCGGCCACACGGTGTTGCTCGAGACGAGCGGCGCGCACGACATTTCGCCGGTCGATCCGCGTGTTCATCGGATCATGGACCTGAAAACGCCCGGCAGCGGCGAAGTGGACAAGAACCTCTGGTCGAACATCGACCATCT
>DATDFJ010000185.1:0-4633 GCA_036522675.1 Chthoniobacterales bacterium
CAGTTTGCGACCTTTCCAGCGAGAAAAATGATAGCCGAAGTTTGGCAACTTCATGCCGGCGCCGATTGGAGCGAGCCAAAGCCGCGGTAACTCAGCACGAGATTGAGCAAGAGATTCGGGACGGTGGAGAGCAGGTTGAACATCAGCACCCCGGCGACCGTCGTGAAATCGATGAATGGAATCAGTGCGATCTGCGTCGTCAGCGTGAGCGGGATGTAGAGCCACGAGCCGGCCACCCATCCGCGCGACGCGTTCAGCTCCCAAAAAGTCGCGGTCACAGAGGAGAGCACTGCGGCGCCGACCATGAGCAGGAGTTCGCGGTGGAGATGAGCGTATTTGTTGCCGAGCACGAAAAGAAATTGCTGCGGGAAAACCGCGGCCGCGACAAGGACAACCGAGCCGAACGCGATCACGCCACCGGCAATGCCGGCATAAAGCCAGCGCAATTTTCTCGGACTTTGGGCGCGCGCGAAAGCGGGCACGAGAACGTTTGTCAGCACATTACCGAGCACAGCGAAGATCATCGCCAGTCGTGCCAGCGCGCCAACCTCGGCGACTGAGTTGGCATGACGCGCAAACAAGCTAATAAGGAAAACCGTAATCTGTCCCTGTAACGAGAAGAAGACCGCGTTGGCGGCGAGTTTGCGGACATAACCGAGCATGGCCGCACGGTCTTCGGGGTTCTCCGATACATTGAAATCGATCACGCGGGCGGCGTAGCTGCGCAACATCGCGAACTGAAGCAATGAAGCGCCGGCGGCGAGCGCCAGCGCCACTGCGGCGTTTAGGAAAACAAACATGAACGCGATCAGCACAAGGAGCCGTGCGATTGCGGCGGTGAAATCGATCGTTTGGATGCGAACGATGTCGGATCGCAAACGCGGCACCACGCTCAGGACGTTCACTGACAGTTGAAACAGCAAGGCGACGACAACGAGGCCGATCAAGAGAGCCGCGTACTGAAGAGACGCGCCATTCCGGGCGAGAAGGAAATACAAAATTGGCGTCGCGATCACGACGACGATCCCACCGAAAATTTTGCGCAAAGTGAGCGCGGTGTTGACGAGTTGACCGAATCGATGTCGATCTTGCCAGACGCGGCCGCCAATTGAGATGAGGCCGACACTGATGCCGATATCGGCGAGCACGTTGATGGTGCCCTGCATCGTGTTCGCGATCGTGAACCAGGCGTAATCACGCTGCTCGAGCGTGCGCACGATCAGGATCCCGCTGCAAAACCCGATGATCTGCACGAGGCCCTGAACGATCGCAAAATTCCCGACGATCCGTGCCTTCTCGAACGCGCGCCGAATCGCCGGCCGCGCGCCTTCGTCAACGAAAGGCAGAATCGGACTAAAGAAATTCCACAGCGCCATCGCGTTTAAAGCGCAATGAGCCAGCCCGGTGCCAGCCGCGCTTTAGCGCGAATCTTCAGCGCGAAAAACCAAGATGTCGATCTAAAGAGCTAGTGGGGCGACGCTCCGCGGAGCCGAAATTTGTGCGATCGCGCTTTGTCGGCTCGACAGAGTCACGCCCTGCCGAATAACGGCGATTACGATGTTTGGACCGGTTTACCTTCTTCGCGCGGCGTTGGGGCTACGCTGTCGCCATCCTGGCTGGAGGCCGGAAGGTGATAGTACTCGGAGTACTGGTAGTAGTAATACTCGGGCAGCGAAGTATCGACGAAGTTGAGGATAACGCCGGGAACATTGACCTGGCGATCGTAGAGAAGCTGGAGAGCTTTTCGGACCAAACGAGCCGAGGTGTGGGAGAGGCGGACGACGAACAGAGTCGCGTCGATCTTGGGCGCGAGACTGGTGGTATCATCGGCAGCAAGGACCGGTGAGCTGTCGATCAGGATGTAGTCGTAGTAGCTGTAGATCTCCTTGAGGATCGCATCGGTCGATTCGCGCAGCAGATGTTCGCTCGGCTGCGGCAAAATTTTTCCGCGCGGCAACAGGAACAGGTTTGCGTACGAGGTCGGCACGACGACTTCGCGCCAGTTCACTTCCTGTTTCAGAACTTCGGAGAACCCGATCTTGGACGATACGCCGAAATGTTCACGAAGCGCGCCACGGCGGAGGTCGCCGTCGATCAACAAAGTGGACGCGCCGGAGAGCGCCATGGTGATGGCGAGATTGGACGCGACGGTGGACTTGCCTTCGTTCGGCACCGCGCTGGTAATGAGCAACGTCTTCGGGCGAGGACCTTCATACGGCATGAAGAAAATCGACGAGCGCACATTGCGATAAGATTCGGCGAAGACATGGCGCGCATCCTCGGGCTCGAGCAAGGTGACGCCGCCCTTGCTTTTGTCCTTTGGAATCTGGCCGAGAACATTCTCGGAGAACTGATGCTGAAACTCGCTGAACGACGCCATCCGATCGTCGATGCGATCGAGCAGAATTAAAATCGCGACGCCGGCGAGCAAACCGCCGCCGAGGCCGATAAGAAGGCTCTTGAGCAGGCCCGGTCGCACTGATACCGGGGCCGTAGCCGCTTCCATGATCGAAACCTGATCGCCGGTGTCGACGACTTGGGAGACATCGACCTCCTTGAGATTGTTCGTCAGGCGATCATAAAGCGTTTTGAGCCGGTCGACCTTGCCTTTGACGCGATTGAACTGGGCGAGGCGCTGGCTGAGATCGAGCGCTTTGGCTTCCCATTCCTTGATGTTGGCCCGCAGGTTCTCCATCTGTTTGCCGATCGACTCGCGCCGGGTCTTGAGTTTCTCGACCGAATCTTCGCGGAACAGATCGATGAGTTTCTCCTGCTTCTCGATCTCGTCGTTGAGCTTGATGATCTTGGGATGTTTCGGGCGCAGATCTTTGGCAAGGGTATCGCGCTCGGCTTTGAGCAACTGGAGCTGTTGCTTCGCCTTGAGATAATCGCCTTCCGGGCCAATTCCCGCGAAGGGCATGCCTTCTTCGGTCTGGCCCACCGGCGCATCGGGCTTCAACTGGGCGCGATCAAGGTTTTGATCGAGATTGAGAAGATTGAGCAGGTCGTATTCGGTCTTAAGCGACGCGTACTCGCGGTTCAATTTGACCAGGTACTGCGCGGCGCTGTTCCCCTCCTCCTGAATGAAGCCGATGTTGTTTTGTTTTTGGAAATCCAGCATCTCGTCCTCGGCCGCACGTAAGTCTTTCTCGGTCTGGACGAGCTGCTCGGTGATGCCGGTAATGACGGTTTGCCCCTGGCCTTCGCGCATGCCCCGCCGGAAATCGAGATACTTTTGCATGGCGGCGTTGAGATATGCCTGGGTGTAATCAGGCGTGCGGCCGATCGCCTGAAGATCGAAAATGGAGGTGCGCGGTTTTTGCGCGACCGTGACTTCGACCGGCACGGGCTGCATTTCCGGATGGGTAGCGCGGACAAGCTGTTCCGCGCTCTGTTTCACCTGCGCGCTCTGCATGAGCTGAATCTGGGTGCCGTAAAAGTTGACGCTGTCTTCGCTGTAAACTGCGCTCTGAGCGATGTTCAACTTGCCGGCGAGCATCATCTTGCTCGTGGACAGGAATGAAGGCGGCGTTTGATAAATCAACCACGCCTCGATAAAGAGGCCGAGGCAGACCGTGAACGCCAGGATCCACCAGCGCCGGAGCAGGAGCGCCTTGTAGCGATGCAACCGTGTGATGAGCGCGGTCGACCAGAAGGTGGGATGGGCCCTTTCGGCAGCGAGCGTATCCATGTTACATGTTGATCAAGCGTTGCGGCACGTAAACCTGATCGTCCGGCTGGAGCACGAGATCGTCCTCGGTATGGCCTTCTTCGATCACCCGCTTAAGATCGACAGTGAAATCCTGGCCGTCTTTACGTGTGACCTTGACCTTGCGTTTATTGGCGAAATCGCCAAAGCCGCCGGCGCGAATGACGGCTTTGCTGACCGTGAAATTCTCATTCGGCGGCATTTCTTCGGGTCCCTGCGCTTTGACTTGCCCGTAAATGTAAACGCGGCCCCGGGACTTTTCGCTAACCCGATCGAGCGCCAGGATCACGGTCGCGTGATAGTAGTATTCTTTCTCTAGGGCGCCTTTGATGCGATAGGCGAGTTCCTTGCAGCTTTTTCCTTCGGCTGGGACGAGCCCGATGTAAGGCACCTCCAGTTCGCCGCTGTCGTTGACGCGCAACCGTTGTGAATCGTTGTCGCGATCTTCCACCACCCGAAAGCTGACGTAATCGTTGCGGCCGAGCTTCTTTTTGTCATCGAGCACGTCCATGGAGTTGGTGCGCATGACCGTGTTCGAAGTCGGCGGCGGCGCGACCTCGATCGGCTGGGCCGGCTGGATAATCGTGGGAACAGGGCTGGAGGAGTCTTGCGCGCGTCCTGGCGGGGAAACCCAAACGATTGCAGCAAAAATCAATGCATAGACACGCACTCTCATCAACACTGCCATTTCATCCCTGTTAACCCTGTTAGAAGCTGTAGGTGCCGTCGAGTGAGACCCGGTTCTGATCGTAATCGCGCAACGGCACATCGGAGTCTTTCGTCGTGTATTGGTAACGGAGACCGAGCGTGACATGCGGGGTCAATTGATAGCCGAGCGCGATCGCGCCGCCCCAGCGATCAAATTGTTCGTTGATAATGCCACCCGATTCCTCCGCGTCTTCAAAAAAGAACTCCGTAGAAAGA
>DATDFJ010000186.1:0-10021 GCA_036522675.1 Chthoniobacterales bacterium
CGCATTTGCATGGATCATCCCGAATTCGAGGTGATCGAGAACGATGAGGAGATCTCAATTCATCTGCGGCGGATCACTCCGATTTATCCGGCGACGGAGGGACTGTCGCAGCGCGCGCTACGCAGCATGATTTATCGTCTGCTGGAGAGCGTCGATTGCGAGTCGATCGACACTTTGTTGCCGGATGAACTGCGCCGTGGCGAACGCGGCGGAGCGATTCGCGCAATCCATTTCCCCGAAGATTGGGACGCTTTGAATGCGGCGCGCCAACATCTCGTTCTCACGGAATTTTTCGCGATGCAAATGTTGATCGGTTCGCGCCGGATGCAGTCGCACACGCGTGTGGGCGGTGCGCACTGCGGCGCAGGTAACCTGCTCAAGCAATTTGTGCGGCGTCTGCCGTTTGAGCTGACCGCCGCACAAAAGAAGGTGATAGAGGAAATCCGGCGCGATCTGGCCGCGCCGCATCCGATGAACCGCTTGCTCCAGGGTGATGTCGGTTCAGGCAAAACTGTGGTGGCGATTGCCGCCATTTTGCTGGCGATTGAGGCCGGTTACGAGGCGGCCTTCATGGCGCCGACGCAAATCCTAGCCGAGCAACATTACACCGTGCTCCGGCGCTGGCTCGAGCCGCTCGGTGTGCGATTAACCATTCGCACCGCCGCGCGCCGCGAAGAAAGCGGCCCCTTGCCGCTGTTTCAACATGCGGAAAATCTCGGGAGCGCACGCTTGCAGCGTGCTGGCGATGGCACTCTGCCATCGCGAACTTTTCCGGAAACGCAATTAACTCCGGGCGCTCAGTACTCGCACCGTCGTCTTCCACATTTCGAAAAACCCTGGGCGATTTACGCGGTGACCGTTACGACGTCACGTCGACGGTGCCTCAGCCCCGACGCTCGCACGATTGTTCTAAATGCGTGGCGACATTTTCACAATTCGCGATACGAGCTCTTCGCCCTTTGCGTGATGCCCGATCACCTCCATGCCCTGTTTCAGCCGTGGCCCAAAAACGAAGCACCAGATCACGAGACAAGATTCTGGTCAGTGAGAGAATTGATGCGCTCATTAAAATCGTTCAGCGCGCGAGAGATCAACCGACTCGAGCGCAAGACCGGAGCGGTTTGGGAGAAGGAAACGTTCGACCGCTACATCCGATCGGATCGTGATCTGGCGGAAAAATTTCATCACATTTTGTGTAATCCGTGGGACGCGGGGGTCGTCGCGGCCGGTCAGCGTTATCAATGGATTTGGACGGCAGAGGATGAGAGGCGCGTTTCGGGAAGTTCGTCGCGGCAGAATGCCGCGACCAGCACGCTGCAAGCGTGCGCTCCCCAGACGGGTGACGAGCCGCACGTCATAGTCGGCACGCATGCGTTGCTGTACGAAAGCGTCTCCTTTTCAAATCTCGGGTTGGTCGTCATTGATGAGCAGCACAAATTCGGCGTGGCGCAACGCGCACGGCTGGCCAGCCGCGAACCTGCGCCGGACGTGCTGGTGATGACGGCAACACCGATCCCGCGCACGCTTACCATGACTCTTTATGGCGACCTGGATGTGTCGACGATCGATGAGATGCCGCGTGATCGAGGCAAAATCGTGACCGCTCTGCGCGAGACATCGAAACTGCCCGAAGTGCTCACGTTCCTGCGCAGCCAATTGGAAGCGGGACGGCAACTGTATGTCGTTTACCCATTGATCGAGGAGAGCGAAAAAGCCGACGTGAAAGCAGCAGCGGTTGAGTACGAGCGATGGCGCGAGCGTTTACAGCCGTTCTCATGCGAATTACTGCATGGGCGGCTTCCCGGTATCGATAAACAGGAGATAATGGAAGGATTTCGCCGCGGCGAAACCCAGGTGTTGATCAGCACGACTGTGATCGAAGTCGGCGTTGATGTCCCGAACGCGACGGTGATGTTGGTCGAGAATGCCGAGCGTTTCGGGTTGGCGCAGCTGCATCAGTTGCGCGGCCGCATCGGCCGCGGGAGTCATAAATCATATTGTATTCTACTCAGCTCGGAACCGTCGGCCATTGCCGGCGCGAAATTAGATGTGTTGGAAAAAACGACGAACGGTTTTGAGGTGGCCGAGGCCGACCTGCAATTGCGCGGCCCGGGCGATTTGCTCGGCACCGCGCAAAGCGGTTTGCCGGCGTTAAAGATTGGCGACTTGCGAGGCGACGCCGATCTGATGCGCCGCGCGCGCGCGGCCGCGATGTCGATCTTGCGCGAAGACCCGCGGTTGGAATCGGCGGCCAATCAACGTTTCCGCCGGTTAATTGTCGAACAAGAAAACCGAACATTCGCCAAAGTGAGCTGATGAAAAATCTCGCCAAGTTTTTGCTTTTCGTTCTGCTGGTGAGCGCAGGGATTTCATTCCTGTACGATTACCGGCTCAAGCACGGCGGGTTAGATCTGGTCGCCCGGCGCACTCCGGAAAAATACACGCTGGCCGAGAACCCGAGCATCGATTCGAAACAAATCGCTTCCTTGGAAGCCCTCAATCGAGAGCGGCGCGTCCTGGTCAGCAGCGTCGTTCCGTCAGTGGTGGCGGTGAAAACATCGAAAAAGATCAGCGTGCGCAGACCCTATGAGCTCGACCCGTTTGAATTCTTTTTCCGCAACCCGCGCACTTCGCGCAATCCGAACGACATGGCCATGGTGCAGAACGCGCTCGGTTCCGGTGTGATCGTGACTAACGAAGGGCACATCATCACTAACAATCACGTGGTCGATCAAGTTGACGAAATCGAAGTACAACTAAGCGATGGCCGCACGAAAAAGGCGCGCCTGGTCGGCGCCGACGCCGATGTCGATCTTGCCGTGCTCAAGATCGACGAGCCAGGATTGAAACCGCTCAAACTGGCCGATTCAGACAGCGTTCAGGCGGGCGACTTCGTTCTCGCGATTGGCAATCCCTTTGGATTCGAAGAGACGGTGACCGACGGCATCATCAGCTCAAAAGGCCGTCCGAACCGCAGCGATATGTTCGGGGATTTGCTCCAGACCAATGCCGCGATCAATCCAGGCAACAGCGGCGGGCCGTTGATCAACCTGCGCGGGGAAGTCATCGGTATCAACACGGCGATCGTGTCGGGCAGCGGCGGTTCGCAGGGCATCGGGTTTGCCATTCCATCGAACACCGTGCGCACCGCGTTGGAAAGTTTGCTCAAGAAAGGGCGGATCGTGCGCGGCTATCTTGGAATCATGAGCCGGGCGGCTCAGCCGGGCGAACAAACCGCGCCGACCGAGGGCGTGGTGGTGGAGGACGTTGTGCCCAACTCCCCGGCGGCGCAGGCGCAGCTCCAGAAAGGCGATATCATTCGCAAATTCAATGGGCGCGAGATCAACAATTTTGCGGCGCTGCGTTCTCTGGTCGCCCAAGCCGAGCTGAACAAACCGGTCGAGCTCGAGATTGTCCGAAACGGAAACGCGATGAAGGTGACGACCGAAATCAAAGAACAGCCCGTGGATTATGAGTCGGCTCAGAGATTGCCGAGTCGGCGTCAGCCGCAGAGACCGGCGCCGCCCAATCAACCAGGTGGAGTTGGCGGCGGTCTCAATTCGATTCGCGTGACCGATTTGACGCCGGACCTGGTGCGTCAGCTTGATTTGCCTAACAACGTGCACGGCGTTGTTGTCACCGATGTCGATCCCGACAGCGGCATGGCCGAGCTGCAAAAGGGTGACGTGATCGAAGAAATCAATCAGCAGCCGATAGCATCCATTTCCGATTACAACAGGATCGTCGCCTCACTGGATCGCTCACAAGCGCAGGTCCTTTCCGTCTGTCGCCACCGAATGCGCTCGTTCCTCGTTATTCGTCCGCAATAGTGTGAGTCGCAGCGGCGAATGAATAATCGGCGCGACGCGTAAGTCTAACGACTCAAATCTTCAAATGCTATGAAACGAATACTACTTGCCATCACGGTTTTGGCTTTGCTTTTTCCGATCGCGCGTCCGGTCTCAGGCCAGGAAGTGTCGATTGACTTTTTCTACAATAACCTGGGCGGCGGCCAATGGATCGAAGCTGAGGGATACGGCTACGGCTGGCAGCCGGATGTCGCTATCAACGACGCGAATTGGCGACCGTACATGGATGGTTACTGGGCCTATACTGATGTCGGCTACACGTGGATCTCCTACGAAGACTTCGGCTGGGCCACTTATCACTATGGTCGCTGGGCTAAACTCGCCGATAACGGTTGGGTCTGGTTCCCTGGCGAAGATCTGGAATGGGGGCCGGCCTGGGTATCGTGGCGCTACGGCACTGGAGTAGTCGGTTGGGCGCCTTTGCCTCCGCGCGGGCCGGGCATCGTTTACGAAGGCGGCCCAATCGGCGTCGACGTCGATCTAACGTTCGATATTGGACCCGCCTATTACAACTTTATCGACGTGCGCTACATCGGCGAGCCGGTCCTGCGCGAGCGCATTTTTGCTCCGACGCAAAACGTTACCTACATCAACCAAACGGTGAACGTGACCAACATCACCGTTAAGAACAACGTTGTCTACAATTACGGACCCGATTACAACGCGCTCAGCGCGCAATCGACTCGGCCGATCCAGCGTCTCACCCTCGAGCGGCAGACGAACGTGGATGCGACGGCTGCAGTGAAGTCGGGCGCAATTACCAAAGTCCAAGGTGACAAGCTCGTCATTGCTGCACCGCCGAAAATCAAGAAACCAGCCGCAGCAGTTGCGCCACCGACTGTGAAAACAAAGGTATCGCAGCCGAAGGTTGAAAAAGGCTGGACCGGCGTCGCCAATGCGGCCGAGATCAAGCAGAAAATCAAAACCGAAGATCACAAGAACATTCCGCCAGCACCCGCTGGCGGTGCTGCAACTGCCGCAGCTGGCGCAGGTCGATCAGCGCCCGGAGAAGCGGCTGCAAGTCCGATGACTTCTCCGGCACGAGCGGCGGCTTCTCCCGCTGGAGCTGCCGTTGCGCCAGCAGCAACTGCTGCTGCTGCGTCACCATTTGAGAAAGGCAAAGCGCGCGGTCGCCGAGGTCAGCCATCGCCGCAACCAGTCCAGCCGGCTGGGAGTGCTGCGCCCGCTTTGTCCCCAGCCGCGAGCGCGCCGCCGACCGGATCGCCCGCGGGCAAGCGTCGCGGACCGGGTGAACGCCCGGGCGAGCATTTGGGTGCGACGCCGCCAACAGGCGGCCCAGCCGAAACTCCACCCGGAGCACCGGCTCCGCATGGCAAGGCGCGCTTCGAGCGCGGAATGCCGACCCAACCTCCCGGTCAACCCGGCGGCGCACCGAACGAGCCGCTGCGCGGCGGGCGTCGCGGTCCTCCAGCGACAAGCCCCACTCCGTTTTCCGGCCGGCCGGGCAGTCGACCTGAAAGGCCCGAGCGTTTCACTGGCCAAGGCGCGGCCCCAGAAGCAAACGCGCCTGAACGCGAGCGCGGACCTCGGCGCGGACAACCCGCGACGAGCCCAAGCGCATACCCGGGTGCCGGTGCCGGCGAATCTGGGCGTGGACAGACGTCACCCGAAGGTGCAACTCATCGGCCGGCAGGCGCTGCGGCTACATCACCGTCGCCCGGCGAGCGCGCTCATGGCAAGGGCGAAGGAAAGCAAAAGCCGGAACGTTCTCCCACGCCTGCACCTTACTAATTCACGTTACCGAGTTTCACAGCGGCCCCGGATCAAACCGGGGCCGTTTTGTGTACGTGAACCCACTCTGGATAGAGCGAGACTCTGTCGAACGAAATCTGTACGGGAAGCTGATAGGTTCCCGTGACCGGGACGACAACATCGCCCCTACAATAATTCGGCGATTTGCACGGCGTTGAGCGCCGCGCCTTTGAGCAATTGATCACCGCTGACCCAGAAACTAAGCCCGTTTTCCAACGCGCAATCCAGTCGCACACGACCGACTTCGCAGTTGTCTTTTCCGGCTACGCTCAGCGGCATCGGATAGCGATTGTTTTGCGGCTCGTCCACAAGTTCGAGCCCCGGCGCCTTGGCCAGCACCTCGCGCGCGTGCTCGACGGATACCGGTTTTTCGAACTCGGCGCTTATCGCGACCGAGTGCGCGCGGTAGACCGGCACGCGCACACAAGTGACCGTGGCGCGAAACGTCGGCAGATGCATGATCTTGCGTCCTTCGTTTTGCATCTTCATTTCTTCTTTCGTGTAACCACTCGCTAGAAAAATATCGACGTGCGGCAAAACGTTGAACGCGATCGGGTGCGGATAAATCCGGGCTGGCGATTGCGCGGCGGCCGTAGGCTCGGTGGAGGCGGGTCGTTCTTGCGCCGCTGCCGTGACTTGCTCTTTCAGCTCGTGGATGGCGCGCTGGCCGCTGCCTGAAACGGCTTGGTAGCTTGACGCGAAGACGCGTTTCACTGCAAACGCACGGTGTAATGGGTAAAGCGCCATCAGTGCAACCGCGGTCGTGCAGTTTGGATTTGCAATGATGCCACTGTGGTTCTTCGCGTCTTCGGGATTTATTTCCGGAATCACCAGCGGCACCTCCGGCTCCATTCTGAAAACCGACGAATTGTCGATTACGATCGAGCCTGCATCGCGCGCGCGCCGCACCCAGCCACGCGATATTTCGCCGCCCGCGCTGAAAAACGCGATGTCGATCTTGTCGAACGAGCGCTCAGTGAGTTGTTCGACCGCAACGGAGTCGCCGCGGAACGAAATCGATTTACCAGCCGAGCGCGCCGAAGCGATCGGGCGCAGATTTTTCACCGGAAAACTCCGTCGCTCCAAAACGCGCAGCAGCTCCGCCCCGACCGCGCCGGTCGCGCCGACAATCGCGACATGATATTCTTTCATGGGCGAATCGAGTTTACCGCCGCCCAAGACTCATGCAACGCGCGAGCAAATCGACCCCTGTGGCCCCGAAAGAGTTCGGGGTGTCGGCTGCGCGAGCAAAGCGGGCGGCACGCCCGCCACTTCAGAACAAGATCGACATCTCCGTTCGCCGGCAGCGGCTCGTTCTCAAGCGCGGCCGTAAAACAGTGCGAACATATTCGATTTCGACTTCGCGTTTCGGTACCGGTTGCGAGAAAGGCAGCTTCAAAACACCGCTCGGCCGTTTTCGCATTGGCGAAAAAATCGGTCACGGCGCAGCACCGGGCACGATTTTCAAAGCGCGCGTGCCACTTAAGCCCGATGAGCCGCTGCCGAAAACCGAGGACCTGATCACGTCGCGCATTCTTTGGCTGGACGGTGTCAACGAAGCGAACGCGAACACGCGCGAGCGCTACATTTACATTCACGGCACGAAACACGAAGACCGGATCGGAACGCCCGACAGCCACGGCTGCATTCGGATGCGCAATGCCGACGTGATTGAATTGTTCGACCTCGTCGAGGAAGGCGCGCCCGTGTTCATTCGTGCATAAAGTGCTCTTTGACACATCCTAGGCGCGATTGCGGCGCGTTGATAAAGCGTGAGAAAAGCGTTGCGTCCCCTCGTTTTATCTGTCTAAAAAGTGCAGCAACCTGCTCGGAAAGGAGGCGATATACATTGAAATTATTGAAAGCGATCATGGTCGTGGCTCTTTTAGCCGGCGCTTTGAGTCTGGGCGCCTGTGCGCAACACAAAGAGACGATGACCACAGGCGCAGCGGCTACGCACGGCTACGCAAAATAGTCCCGCGCCGAAGTGCCAAGCCTGCAAAGGTTTTGACTAAAGGCCAGGTCGCTATCGACCTGGCCTTTTCCCTTTCTCTTAATTCGATGTTCGGCGTTCGACCTTCGGCGTTCGACGTTTAAACTGCCGTCATGGAAATAAACGGGCAGCCGCTGTCGCTCAACGATATTGCGGCTGTCGCACTCCGTTACGAGCCCGTTCACATCGCTAGTGCGGCGCGTCCGCGTATCCTCGCGTCGCGTAAGATCATTGAGGAGATCAGCACACGCAACGCGCCGGTTTACGGCGTCAACACCGGCTTTGGAAAACTCGCGGATATTCGCATTCAGCGCGAAGAACTGCATCAACTTCAGCTCAATTTGGTGCGCAGCCATGCCTGTGGAATCGGTAATCCGCTTTCTGAGCCGGAGGTGCGCGCGATGATGCTGCTGCGCGCCAACGTGCTCGCGCTTGGATTTAGCGGTGTTCGGGTGGAGCTGATCGAGCTGCTTTGTAAGCTGCTCAACACTCGGCTGCGCCCGGTCATACCAGAAAAGGGTTCTGTCGGCGCTAGCGGCGACTTGGCGCCGCTAGCTCATCTTGCCGCAGTTCTCATTGGCGAAGGCGAAGTGTACTCCAATGGTCGCCGATTAAATGGTACCGAAGCGTTGAAGGCCGCCGGTATTAATCCAATTGAACTGGAAGCGAAAGAAGGCCTCGCGCTGCTCAACGGCACGCAGGCGATGCACGCTGTGGGGGGATTGTCGATCTTACGCGCGAAAGGTCTCGCGCGCGTTGCCGATATCGCCGGCGCGATGACCCTGGAAGCGCTCAAAGGCACGCCGGCCGCTTTCGATCCGCGTCTGCAGGAAGCGCGGCCGCACGCCGGCCAAAAGGCTGTCGCCAAGCACCTCCTGTCGCTCTTGAACGGCAGCGAGATCCGCGAATCGCACCGCGAAAACGATCCGCGCGTGCAGGACGCATATAGCCTTCGTTGTATGCCGCAGGTCCACGGCGCTGTGCGCGATGTGCTCGATCATTGCGAAAAGATCCTTCTTATCGAATCCGCTTCGGCGACCGATAACCCGCTCGTCTTCGCCGAGAACGGCGACGTCGTCTCCGGTGGCAATTTTCACGGCGCGCCGCTCGCCCTCGCCTTTGATTATGCGGCCATCGCCATCACCGATCTGATGAGCATTAGCGAGCGAAGAATCGATCGTCTCATTAATCCCGACCTGAATGAAGGACTGCCGGCGTTTCTGGCCGCGCGCGCGGGCACACAATCCGGGTTCATGATCGCCCACGTCGCCGCGGCCTCATTGCTCAACGAAGCCAGGGTCCTGGCGCATCCCGCGAGTATCGACAACGTGCCCACCTCCGGGGGAAAGGAAGATCACGTTTCGATGGGAATGACCACCGCACTCAAGCTCCGGTCGATTGTCGATCTTGCCGAGAATTTACTGGCCGTTGAGTTACTCGCCGGCGCCGAAGCTTTGGAACACCGGCGTCCCTTGAAGGCCGGCCTCGGGGTGGAGCACGCCCATGCCGCGATCAGGAAAATCGCAGCCGCCCTGACGGAGGATCGCGCACTTTCCGCCGACATCGCGCGCGTTGCCGAAGCGATTCGGCGCGGCGAATTTGATGCCGAGGAAAAATCATGAGTGGCAAACGGATCATCCACGCGCCGCGCGGGAGCGAGCGCACCTGCAAAGGCTGGCACCAGGAAGCGGCCATGCGCATGCTGATGAACAATCTCGATCCCGACGTGGCCGAAAATCCGGATCAGCTCGTCGTTTACGGCGGTACCGGTCGCGCGGCTCGAAGCTGGGAAGCGTTCGACGCGATTGTGCATTCGCTTCAGCAACTCCAAAACGATGAATCGTTGCTCGTCCAATCTGGCAAACCCGTGGGCAAATTCCGGACACACGACGAAGCGCCGCGTGTGCTGATTGCGAACTCGAATCTTGTCGGTCAATGGAACAATTACACCGAGTTCAACCGCCTCGAGCGCCTCGGCCTAACGATGTATGGCCAGATGACTGCCGGTTCCTGGATTTACATCGGCAGCCAGGGAATCGTGCAGGGCACATTTGAAACGTTCGCCGCCGCCGGCAGAAAACACTTCGGCGGATCGCTCGAAGGGAAATTCGTTTTAACCGGAGGCCTCGGCGGTATGGGGGGCGCGCAACCGCTCGCTGCAACCATGAACGGCGCGGTTTTCCTCGGTGTCGATGTCGATCCGGCGCGGATCGAGAAGCGCCTGAAGAGCGGTTACTGCGACAACATCGCGTGGTCGCTCGATGAAGCGCTCCAGTTGATTGATCGGGCGCGCAAAGATCGACAATCACTCTCCGTCGGCCTGGTTGGCAATTGCGCCGATGTTCTGCCCGAGATTGTGCGGCGCGGCATCGTGCCCGATCTGCTC
>DATDFJ010000187.1:0-18094 GCA_036522675.1 Chthoniobacterales bacterium
TGCCGCCTGGATTTCATCCAACCGGAAATTGCCACCGATGAAGTTGTGATGATACTGCGGCGCCATTCCGTGATTGCGATAAGCTTGCAACCGCGTCGCCAAGTCTCCGCTACGACACACCACCAGGCCGGCGTCGCCGGCAGCACCCAGATTCTTCGATGGATAAAAGCTAAAGCATCCTGCGTCTCCCATTGTTCCCGTCTTCGCCACCCCGCCGGAACTCGGGTATTCTGCGCCGATGGCTTGGGCGGCATCTTCGATCACGAGCAGCCGGTGCTCGCGCGCAACCGCGCCGATCTCATCCATGTCGCATGACAAACCGAAAAGATGCACCGGCACGATTGCGCGCATCGTCTCGCCGGTGTGCGCGAGCAGTCTGCCTCCCGATTGACGGCACTGATTGTCGAGGTACGAGCGAAGCGCAGGCGCGGACAAATTGTAAGTTGCGGGATCGATATCGATGAAGATCGGTTTCGCTCCAACGCGCGCGATGCACCCGGCGGTGGCAAAAAAGCTAAAAGAACTCGTCGCGACGGCGTCGCCCGCGCCGATTTCCAGCGCCATGAACGTTGCCAGAAGCGCATCCGTTCCGGAAGAAACGCCGATTGCGTGCGGGCTGCCAAGAGAACGCGCGATCGCTTCTTCAAACTTGGTCAGTTTCGGTCCGAGAATGAAACATTGTGTCGCGAAGACCTCGTCGAGCTCGGCGCGAATGGCAGCGGCCAGGGCGTGATATTGTTCGGTCAAATCGAGCAACGGCACGCGCATGGGCCGGAGAAGCATGGCAGGTTAAGCCCGGCGTTCAACGCGAACTTTGGGCGCGATCTGACCCGTTGACCGATCAATCCGACTAAGATACCATCTGCTCCATGGCCTTACTACGCGGACTGTTTTGGTTCGCTCTCTTTGTCTTTTTCACCTTCAGCTTCATCGTGCTCTTTGAGTACGGAACGCACGACTTTGCCAATGGATTCCAAAAGGAATTTGGCCGCGTCAAATCCTTCGTCATGAAGCAGGCCGACAAGGCACAAAAGCCGAAGAAGTAATCTTCGCCCTCTCGCAGGGCACATCCGGATCAGTCAACGAATTCGACCGCGACAGGTTTGTCGATGTACCCCGCGCGGTGAGCTTCGCCGAGGAATTTGCGCACGGCGGCGCGCCCGCGCTCTCCATAGTCGCGGGTGTACTCGTTCACGTACATGCCGATGAATTCGTCGGCGAGACCTGTGTTTAGATCGCGCGCATAGTTCATTGAGTGCGCGACCGCTTCGCCGCGATGGGCCAATCCATACCCAATGCTCTCGCGGATGATCGCCGTCAGCTCGCGGCGTGTATCGAGCGGCAGATCCTTGCGCACCACGTTTCCGCCGAGCGGCAGGGGTAAGCCGGTCTGCCGTTTCCACCAGCCGCCAAGATCGACAATCTTTTCAAAACCCGAACGCGCATAGGTGAGCTGGCCTTCATGGATGATCAGGCCGGCGTCGGCCTCGCCGTTGTTCACCGCGTCGAAAATTCGATCGAAGGGCACAACCACATGCTTGAATGCGCCGAGATAAAGCTCCAACGCGAGAAAGGCGCTCGTCATCTTTCCCGGCACCGCGATCACACAGTCTCTCAACCGCTCCCGAAGATCGGCATCTTTCTTTGGTGCTTGGGGTTTGGTACTTGGGTTTTTAGTGATAACGATCGGCCCGTATCCGTCACCCATGCTCGCGCCGCAGGAGAGCAGCGCATATTTGTCTGCAACATGGGCGTAGGCATGGATTGAAATGGCCGAGATGTGGAGCTCGCCGCGCAATGCGCGCTCGTTGAGCGTCTGAATATCCTCGAGCCGATGTTCAAACCGATAGCCGCGCAAATCGATCTTGTTTGTTGCCATCGCATAAAACATGAAGGCGTCGTCCGGATCGGGTGAATGCCCAAGAGTAAAGACCTCGGCAGACGTGGACATCGTCGGCATGCTATCTATCAGCCGAGCCGGGTGCAACAAACGGGCTGGCTGCTTCTTGCCATTTGCCTTGTCGAACCTGTTCCGATAGCCTCAGCCGCATGGCGAAAACGGGTCTCGGCAAAGGCCTTGGCGCACTAATCGGGAACCGCGGGAGCGCGCGGCCGAGGACGGCCACCCCGGGCGGGGAGGCGCTTGAGTCCCCGGAAAAGATTCATCATATCAGTCTCGCCAGTATTGTCCCGAGCGGGTTGCAACCGCGCAAAGATTTCGCACGAGACCCGCTGCAGGAATTGATCGATTCGATCCGCCAGCACGGGATTATTCAGCCGTTGATTGTTCGGCAGGTAGGTGGCCGGTGCGAATTGATCGCGGGTGAGCGGCGCTGGCGCGCGGCGCAGGAATTGGGCCTTGCGGAAGTGCCAGTCATCATCCGCACCGCGAATGATCTCGAAGTGCTCGAGCTTTCGTTGATCGAGAACTTGCAGCGGAGCGACTTAAATCCAATTGAAGAAGCACAGGGTTACGCGCGACTCGCCGAGGAATTTGGGCTGCGTCAGGAAGATATTGCGCTAAAAGTCGGCCGCAGCCGGGCTGCCGTCGCGAACGCGATGCGCCTGCTCGATTTGCATCCACAAGTGCAAAGCTGGACCGGACAGGGTTTGTTGTCGGTCGGACACGCCAAGGTCCTGCTCGCCTTGAAAGCGCCCGAGGACCAGCTGCTCGTGGCGGAGATGATTTTACGCCGAAGCGCCAGCGTTCGCACGGCCGAGCGACTCGTGGCGCGCCAACTTGGCATCGGCCGCGCCCGGCGAAAATCCCGACAGGCTGGCAGCGCGGCGACTTCGGCCGTGATTCAAGATTTGCAAAATCGCTTGCAACAACATCTCGGCACTCACGTCACGCTGCACCATGGCGACAAACGCGGCCGGATCGAGATCGAATATTACGGAGACGCCGATCTGCAGCGGGTTTTGAGCGCGCTCGGGTTACCAGCGGCGGATTAGTGAAGCGATGGAGTATTGGAACAGTGGAGCGTCGTTCTTAAATGAAGCCATTACGCCATCACTCCATTACTCCATTGCTCCTGCTTAGCCTGCTCTCGTGTCACCGCTCGCCCGGCGAATCGCGGGCGAAGTTGTGGGAAGAATTTTCGGGCGAGAAGGCCCTGGCTCATGTTCAGCGACTCGTCGAGTTCGGGCCGCGCCCGCCCGGCTCTGAGGCGATCGAACAATCCCGGGGTTACATCGATAATCAATTGCGCCTCTGCGGCTGGAATGTGGAGCGGCAGTCTTTTACCGAATCAACGCCGCGAGGCGTCGTTACTTTTGTCAATCTCATTGCGCGCTTTGCCGCCGGGTCGCATATCCCGGCCAAGTTTCTATTGTGCTCGCATTACGACACGAAATTCTTCGAGAATGTTCGGTTCGTGGGTGCGAACGACGGCGGTTCGAGCACCGGCCTGATCCTGGAATTGGCGAGAATTCTTGCCGGGCATCCGGCATGGGCTCGACAGGTCGAGCTTGTTTTTTTCGACGGCGAGGAAGCCTACGAAAAATTTTCGGCGAATGATGGACTCTACGGCAGTCGCTATTTTGCCAAACATTTAGCGATCGAGCCAACGGCGCGGCAGCTTCGCGGCGCGGTTTTGTTCGACATGGTGGGTGACCGTTCTTTGAATGTGACCCTGCCGCTCGATTCGCCATCGCAAATGACGCACGATCTTTTCACGGCAGCCGATGCAATCAAACTGCGCGAGTATTTTAGCTACTACGACGGCGCAATTACCGACGATCACACGCCCCTGAATGCGATCGGTATTCCGGCACTCGACGTGATCGATTTTGATTACGCCTGGTGGCATACGGCCGACGACACACTCGACAAACTCAGTGCGGCCAGTTTGCAGGTCGTTGGTTCGGTTGCAGCCCGATACCTGGTCGACTTTGCCCTTAAATGAAACGGCAGCTTTTCATTGTGGTGTTGCTCGTTGCGGCCGGCCTTGCCGGCGTCGGCGCCGGTGAATCGATCATCGGCTGCATCGCGTGCCGGGACGCTATTGGACGTTTGTTCGGGCGGGGCCATTTGCTCGCGCTGACACCAGGAGGCGGGGTTTACGAACTCGATTTGGATCGTGGTTCGGTTGAAAAAGCTGATGCAACTGGTGAACCGCAGGATCGACATCAGCAAAATGAACGTGATCAAATTCTGCACTGGCTCATCGCGAACACGGTGGCGCGGGCTGCTGCGTCGTCACAAGGAAAGGTTGCGCCAGCCGAAATCGATCGGGAGCTGGATCTGCTGCGCTGGCAATTTCGGGATTCGAACGAGTGGAGGAGCGCGCTGCGGAGGAGCGGTCTCTCCGCTCGTTCACTTCGCACGGTGCTGCGTGACGATCTCCGCGCCGATGGCTGGATTCGAGCTCGCATCGACCCGCAGATGGAGGCGACACCGGATGAATGTCGCGCGTTTTACGACGCGCATCCGGCGAGCTTTTCCCTGCCGGAGCGGTTTCGGGCTAGCCATTTATTCCTCGCGGCACCGCCGGAAACTCCGCCGGAGATAGTCGATCAAAAGCGCGAGCGAATTGAAGCCCTCGCCCAGCGATTGACGGCGGGCGAAGATTTCTTCGAGGTCGTCGCGCGCGAATCGGAGGACGAGGAAACAAAAGCCCGCGGCGGTGATCTCGGATTTTTTTCCGCAGCTCGTATGCCGCCGGATTTCTTTGCGGCGGTCAAACAGTTGCCGCTCGGGCGCATCGGCCCACCGATTCAGACGCGGCTCGGCTTTCACGTCATCCGATTGACCGACTCGAAGCCGGCGCGACAGCTGAGCTTCGACGAAGCCATGCCGCAGATTGCGCTGCGGATTGCAAATCAAAAGCGACAAACGGCAGGATTGAATCTGGCCGCCGAGCTTGTGAGCCGGACCCGGTTTATGCGCGCCACGCCCGACGCGAATTAGGCCGCTGAAGTTCTGGATTGCTCTTGGTGCCGCTTTGACTTCACTTTGAGACAACGCGAATACCTGCTCTGGCAAGGGCAATGCGCGCTATGGCCCGTCGAATTCGAAAAAACGTTGGTGTGATTGGTCTTGGCATTATCGGCAGCCGAGTGGCCGAGAACCTGCGCAAGAAAGGTTATCGCGTTTTCGTCTGGAACCGAACGCCGAGGCCGGTGCCAAACTTCGTCGGCTCGATTGGTGAACTGGCCGAGATGTGCGACTACGTACAAATTTTCGTGTCAGATGATGAGGCACTGACACAAGTAGCTGAGCAACTCACTCCAGCATTGGCGCCACGTCACATTGTCTTCGCGCATCCAACTGTTTCTCCCCATTGCATGCACCAGGCGTCCGAGTTGGTTGAGCGCCGTGGCGGCCGGTTTGTCGAGGCACCGTTTACGGGCAGCAAGATGGCCGCCGAAAAAGGCGAGCTAGTCTACTATGTCGCCGGCGACGAGGCGGCATTGAACGAAGGGCGCCCGGTTCTCGAAGCGAGCAGCACGGACATCGTTGTTATCGGCGAAATCGGCCAGGCCACCGCGGTCAAAGTGGCCACCAATATTGTCACCGCCGCGAGCGTCCAGGCGGCGGCGGAGGCGTTGGCCCTGATCCAAACGGTCGGCCTGCCGCTTGAGAAATTCCTCGAAGCCATGCAGAGAAATGCGAGCAATTCCAAATGCCTGGAAATGAAATTGCCCAAAATGATCGAGCGCAATTTCGAGCCGCACTTTTCGGTCAAGCACATGCTCAAAGATATCCAGATCGCCATTCGTCTCGGCCTTTCCCACCACATTGAACTGGCGATCACGGCGGCCACACGCGACCGGCTTCTGGAGCAAATGCAACAAGGCCGCGAAGAGGAGGATTACTCGGTGGTCGCGCGCCGGTATTTAGCTGAGATCATCTCGCCAGCGGCGGCCGAGGCCGCTGCTCCACAATTGTTCTCCGACCAGGTGCCGCTCGTTCCATTTTCGGAGATCCAGTTCCAACCGGAACCTGCGGCCGCGCAGGAACCAAGCAGTTTTGTTCCCCTGATGCCCGAAATGGTGGCGCAAGAGAACGAGATTAGCGAAAGCGCGACTGCGCCTGCTTCAGAAGACGTCGAGATTTCTGCCGGCGCGGCAGAGCCGCAGATCGAGGCGGAAAATACGAGTATTGTGGGGGCGGACGTAAGTGTACCAGTTGCGCCGCACGAGGAGCAAAGAGAGCCAGCGGAGCACGAGGGCCTTTTCGGGCGCTGGCTGCACCGTTCGCCGAGTAGCGAAAAATCGAGCGACGCGCAGGAGCAATGACGTCGCCGAGTTTTCCGGCGAGCGGCGCGCTCTTCGATCTCTCTGCGCGTGTCAAGCTGCGCGTTTCCGGCGCGGATCGTGTTCGTTTTCTCAACGGGCAGCTCACCAACGATATTCGCGCGACGACTGGATCGCGGACGTTGGAAGCATGCATCCTGAACGCGAAAGGCAAGATGGATGCGCACGTTTTTGTCGCCGGCAGAGCGGATTCTTTTCTACTCGACACCGATGCCGAGTTGCGTGAATCACTGCCGCTGCGCCTCGAGCGCTACATCATCGCCGATGACGTGCAGGTGGAAGACCTGACCGCGCAATTGTCGATCTTGCACGTGTTGAACTCGGAGAGACCCACTACTGACGCTGATTCGACCATCACCGCAGCTGACCGTTTCGCCGCGCCCGGTTGGGACGTGTGGGTGCCAAGCACAATGCGAGATCAGGTGATCGCGCAATTGTCGCCGCAATTCCGGCTTTGCAATTCCGAGTGCGCTGAGACCTTTCGCATCGAACAAGGCATTCCGCGCTGGGGTCGCGAATTAACGCCTGAGATAATTCCGCTGGAAGCGAACCTGGAGTCGCGCTCCATCGATTACGAGAAGGGCTGCTACATCGGTCAGGAAGTCATTTCGCGAATGAAGATGTCTGGCCAGCGGAACAAGAGGCTGTGCGGCTTGGTTTCGCTTACGGCGCAGCTCCTTCAGCCGGCTATGCGCTTGTACGCAGCGGAAGGTGACGGAAAAGAAATCGGCTGGATTACGAGTGCACGGCAAAGCTCCCGGCTCGGCCGCAGCATTGCCCTCGCTTACGTCAAACGCGGCTTCAATTCCACCGGCGCAACAATGACGGCCGGCGTGCCGCACGACGCGTCCAAGTTTTGCCAGGTGCAGATTGTCGATCTTCCGTTCCAGCGAGCCGCAGGCGTGTAAGTTTTTTTGCCGATAAACGATTCGGGTAATTAAAGTTGCTTTCCAAAGATTTCGGCCGATACAATGCGCAACTTGGACATCGCTACAGTCATGAATCAACGGTTGCTCGCCGAAATCGGCCGCACGCAGCGGCTGGAAATTCTCAACTCACTCAAACGCTCGAAAGGAATGTCGGTCAACGAGCTCGTTGCCAAGATGGGCATGAGCTACATGGGCATCAAACAACATTGCCTGACCCTGCAGCGAGATGGCTACCTCGATACGTGGCGGCGTCCACAGAAGATGGGCCGACCAGAAATGGTTTACCGGCTGACGCGTCGCACCCACGACCTTTTTGCTGCCGACAGCAACAAGCTCACCCTCGAGCTGCTGAAGGCCGTGCAGGAAGTCTATGGCGCCAACGCTGCGGAAAAACTTCTCTACAATGTTTTTGCAAAAAAGACAGCCGCGCTCAAAGCGAAAGTCAAAGGCGAAAACGTGTCCGACCGAGCGAAGTGGCTGGCCAAGGTGCGCGATGCGGAGGGTTACATGGCGCAGTTCTTGACCGATCAGAAACAAGGTGGCCCCCAGATACTCGAATGTCACTCGCCCATCCTGAATTTGCTTGATCATTACCCGATCGTCGGCCGGCTGGAGCAGGACATGTTTGAGGCCGTGCTTGGCACCCGCGTCCGGCGTGAAGAAACGCGTACCTCCGGGCTTTACGAGTGCGCGTTTTACCTGGATCTGTAGAGCGATCGCGCCGGCGGCTGCGCGATTTCTGCTTTCATCCCCGTTTAATTTCGATTGATTGAAGGCCCATGCTGCGGGCCTTTCCCACTGCGGTCATCGAGAACCTACAACCGCTGATCGATGGCGGCCGCTACCCGGTGAAACGCGCGCTCGGGGAGGATCTCGTCGTCGAGGCGGACATTTTCAAAGACGGACACGATGTCGTGGCAGCAGTATTGAAGTGGCGCATTCTCGGCAAACGTCGCTGGCAGGAAACGCCCATGGTTCACATCGACAACGATCGTTGGCGCGGTGTCTGTACGCTTTATCAGAACGTTACCTGCGAATATACAGTCGAGGCCTGGGCCGACGTCTTTCGCGGCTGGCAACGGGAGTTTACGGCGAAGTTCGAAGCCGGTGTTTGCGATTTGATTGCTGAAACTCTCGAAGGTGCGGCCTTACTGGAGGCCGCGGCAAGACGCGCCAAAGTGACCGCCGACGCCCTGCGATTGCGCGAGCTGTCCCAGATGCTGCGCACCGGCGATAACGCGCAGATCAACGAGATTGCACACCTGGGCGAGCTCGAGGTCTTGATGGCCACTTATCCCGACCGCTCGGCGGCTACGCAGTACGCGCCTGCGGCTCAGGTGATCGTCGAGCGCCCGGCGGCCCAGTTCGCTGCGTGGTATGAATTTTTTCCGCGTTCCGCTGAGGGTCGCGGCGATCGCGGATCGACGTTCCGCGATTGTTTGCCGCGTGTGGATGACGCCAAAGCGATGGGATTTGACGTGATTTATTTTCCTCCGATCCATCCTATCGGGCAGACCAATCGCAAGGGTCGCAACAACGCGATCGTCGCCAAGCGCGGCGATCCCGGCGTGCCGTGGGCCATTGGCAGCAAAGCCGGTGGGCATAAGACGGTCGAGCCGTCTCTCGGCACGCTCGAAGATTTCGATTGGCTTCAAGGCGAAGTGCGCAAGCGCGGGATGGAAATCGCGCTCGATTTCGCGATCAATTGTTCTCCCGATCACCCATATGTGCGGGAGCACCCCGAGTGGTTCTACAAACGGTCTGATGGCTCGATCAAGTTCGCTGAGAACCCGCCCAAAAAATATGAGGATATTTACCCGCTCAATTTTCGCTGCGAGAACTGGCCCGCGCTATGGGCCGAAATGGTCAGCATCGTTCTGTTCTGGGCCGAGCGCGGCGTGCGAATTTTTCGAGTCGATAATCCACACACGAAACCAGTCGCATTTTGGGAATATCTAATCAGTCAGGTGCACGATCGCTATCCCGACGTGATTTTTCTCTCGGAAGCATTCACCAAACCAAAAATGATGAAGGTGCTGGCCAAAGCCGGCTTTACTCAGAGCTACACCTATTTTACCTGGCGCAATTCCAAACAGGAGCTCACCGAGTATTTGACGGAGCTGACCCAAACTGAGATGCGGGAATATCTTCGCGGCAGTCTTTGGCCGAACACGCCGGACATTCTCCCCTTTGTTTTACAGGATGGCGGGCGGCCGGCGTTCATGATTCGGATCGTGCTCGCCGCAACGATGTCGACGCTCTACGGCATCTACAGCGGGTACGAGCTGTGTGAAAATGAGGCGTTGCCGGGACGCGAGGAGTATCTCGATTCGGAAAAATACCAATTCAAAGAGCGTGATTGGAACGCACCTGGCAATATCAAAGATTGGATCACGCGGCTCAATCAAATCCGCAGAGAAAACCGCGCGCTGCAGCTTTACGATAATCTGCGTTTCTATCAGGCGGAGAACGACGCGATCTTGTTTTACGGAAAAATGACGCCGGCGCGTGACAATATCATTCTCGTTGTCGTAAACCTGGATCCGCACCGCAAACAACACTCCTTTGTCGATGTACCAATCGATCAATTCGGCTCGATAGACGGCGACCGGTATCAGGTGCACGACTTGTTGAGCGATGCCCGCTACGTCTGGCACGCCCGGCGCAATTACGTCGAGCTTGACCCGGAAATTCAGCCCGCCCACATCTTCCGAGTGCGTCGCTGGATCGGTGACGATCGCTTTGCCTAGGTTACACGGCCACGACTAAGTTGCGGCCTGTCATTTCTTTTGGTTGTGGCAGGCCGAGGAGAAAAAGGAGAGTTGGCGCGACGTCGGCCAGGATCCCGCCATGGCAACAAAAGCTCGCTGCGTCGCGCGCGACGTAAATCAAGTGGACGAGGTTTGTCGTGTGGGCGGTGTTGGGCGAACCGTCGGAATTGCGCATCTGTTCGCAGTTGCCGTGGTCAGCTGTAACGATGGCCTTGCCGCCGAGCGCGAGAAGTTTCTCGATAATTCGGCGGCAACATTCGTCGACTGTCTCGACTGCTTTGATACCGGCAGCGACGACGCCGGTATGACCGACCATGTCGGGATTGGCAAAGTTCAAAATAATCAGCTCGAACTTGTCGATGCGTTTGAGTAACTCCTCGGTGACTTCAAACGCGCTCATCTCGGGCTTGAAATCGTAGGTTGCCACTTTTGGCGAAGGAACGAGCAATCGCTCTTCCCCGGCGAACGGTTTTTCGATGCCGCCATTGAAGAAATAAGTGACGTGCGCGTATTTCTCCGTCTCGGCGATGCGCAACTGCGTTTTGCCCGCCGCGCTGACAAGTTGGCCAAGAATATTTTTCAACTCTTCAGGCGCGAAGATAAACGGTGATGGATATCGAACATCGTACTCGGTGAGCGAAACGAAGTGCACCCGCGGCCAGACTTCGCGATCGAAGCCGTCAAATTCCTGGAACAAGAACGCCTGCGATAATTGGCGGGCGCGATCGGCGCGGAAATTAAAGAACAAAACCACGTCGCCGTCCCGCACGCGCTGTTCATCGGCCAAAGCAAAAATGAGCGGCGGCATGAACTCATCCGTTTTGCCGGCGGCATATTGTCGATCTAACGCGGCCGGCGGCGACTCTTTGCAAATCTCTCCGCGGCCAAGCACGATCGCGTCCCATGCTTTTTTCGTGCGGTCCCAGCGACGATCGCGATCCATGGCAAAATAGCGGCCAACCACGGTGATGATTTGCGCGCCGCTGGGGCGCAATGCGTTCTCGCAGTGGGCGAAATATTCGCGACCGCCCGTCGGCGATGAATCGCGACCATCGGTAAACGCATGCACGAAAATTTCGCGCACCCCGGCTGCGCACGCGGCGTCGGCCAGCGCAATCAGGTGCGAGTAATGGCTGTGCACGCCGCCGTCGGAGACCAGGCCTAACAAATGAAGCCGACGCTCGCGCGCGACGGCGAACGCTTCCTGCGCGACGTGATTGACCGCAAGCTCGCCATCCGCGATCGCCTTGTTGATCCGAGTGAGGTCCTGATAAACGATTCGGCCGGCTCCCAAGTTGAGATGGCCGACCTCGGAATTGCCCATTTGCCCTTCCGGCAGACCGACGTCCGGACCGCTCGCGCTCAATTTGCTGCCGGGGTAGCGCCGGTAGAGCTCGTCGTGAAACGGTGTCTGTGCGAGGAGTGTGGCGTCGCCATTTTCCTCCCGCCTGTCTTTGCCGCCGGGGTTAATACCCCAGCCGTCACGAATAATCAGCATCACCGGCCCGGGCATACGGCGCACTCTGGCGATGATTCCAAAGATCGACAAGCGCTTTCCGGCTGCGGGATTGACAATCAAGAAATGGCGTCGCTACATCGCGAGAAGTGAAATGGCGCAATCGTTTGCTCGCCCTTGTTTGCCTGCTGGTTTTTGGCGGGCTCGGCGTCGTCTACTTCAAGCACTGGGTCGTGCAAAAACCCTTCGGAATCATTTTTTTTATCGGCGAAGGGCTGACGCCTGCGCGAATCGCGATGACCCGCGTTTACATGGGCGGCGCCGACACGCGTCTCGCGCTCGAATCAATGCCCAACCTCGCCCTGCTCCAAAATCATTCGAACGACTTCGCCGCGCCGGATCAAGCAGCAGCGGCGACGGCGCTCGCGACCGGGGCCAGAGTTAACAACCGAAGCATCGCGCTAGACAAGCACGGAAAGCCACTTGCCAGTCTTGTCGATGTTGCGCGGGCGCGCGGCCGAGTGACCGGGCTTGTAACCGATCTGCAGCTGACTGATCCGACGCCCACGGCGTTTTACGCGCACCCGACCGATCCGGCCGACGCTCAAGACATCGCCCGCGAATTTGTGAACGCAGCCAAAATCGAGGTCACCATGGGCGGTGGCAGCGCGGCTTTTCTCCCCAAGACAAAGGGCGGCAGCAGAAATGATGGACGCGATCTGCTCCTCGACTTGCGGCGCAATGGTTTCGAAATTGTGCGCACACGCGCCGAGCTCGAGGGGGCATCGACTTTCCGACGGCCCAAGCTCTTCGGTGCGTTTGCCCATGCGGAACTCGCTTTCTTCAATCAGATCGAGCAACGCAGCGAGCAGCCGAGTCTGAGCGACATGGTGCGACGCGCGATCGAAATGCTGCAGTATAATCCCGGGGGTTACCTGCTGATTGCCGACGCTGGCTTGATGCGCAAAGCCGCGCAAGAGAACGACGCGGAAAGGACACTTGGGCAAACAGCCGAGTTGGATCGTGCGATTGCAACGGCTCAACACTATGCTGGCGCAAGATCGACATTCATCGTCTGCGGAGATGTCGCTCTCGGTGGTCTGACGCTGAACGGATTCCCGTTCCGCAACGACAGCGGCATCGCGCTCTTGGGGCTGAACCCCGCGGGAGAACCGTGGCTTACCTGGGCTACCGGGCCGAAGGGAGCGCATTGGTCACGTGCCAGCTGGCCAGAAAGGCGCCGAAGCGGACAGGCGATCAGGTCAGGGACAGAATATCTCGAGCCGGCTGCAGTTTACGCGAAATCAGCACTCAATACCGTCGAAGATATGGCCGCCCTCGGCAGCGGACCTGGCAGCACCGCGCTGCACGGTTACATCGATAGCACAGAAATCTTTCGCATCATCCGCGACCAACTCTGATCGACCAACCAAAAAACCCGTCCGCCACTGTGTGGAGGACGGGTTCGTCTGAGAACGATTAACTATGGACTCGTCGGCTGCACGAGGGGAACGAAAACAAACGGCGGCGGGGCGGGCAGACCAACCGGAGGACCTTCCGCAGGGGCCTCCCCTGGCATCTCCTTTGCCTCTTTGCCGAGGCCGTAATCTTTTGGATCAACCGATTTTCCGTCCGAGTTGATGCGACTGCCGATGGCTGCAAAGGTTAGGTTCGTCGTCGTGCCGAACGCGGAAATTTCACTAACCGATAACGGCGTGTGCTGCTGACCGACACGCGACCATTTCACAAGAATGTACCGGCCGCTCATTTCCGGAAAATCAACGGCGGCCCGGCCGACACCTTCATCGAGCACCGATGCGACCGGAGTTAATTTAGCAAGCGTGGCGTCGTTTAGTCGCAAGTTCTGCGGGTCTTGCGCACCTGGCAGAGATTGCAACACATAGAAATCGACCGCGACGTGCAGCGGTGCGTAGAGCGTGGAAATTCTGCGCAGGGTCGTGGCCTTGCCGAGATCGATGACAGTGGCGGGCGTTGTGTCATTGGCGCCGAATGTGTAGCTGGAGGCAGCCTGACCATCGATCATGTTGTTGGCTTGGGTGACATCGTCACCTGAACTGACGTAAAGAGCGCGAGACCTCGCGTGGACGTCGGTGAGATTGCAACTGATCAATCCGAACGGTTCCGATTTCTCCTCAACAGCGACATTGCGTGGGTGCGGCATGGTAAAAGCAGACAGTGCCGGTGTTGAATAGATGCCGAGCGCAGCAATTCGTCCTTGCCCAGAGATATCGAAGGTCAGTCTCACATATTTCGCTTCAACTGGGCCCACTTTGACCTTAACGACATCCGACGCCAGTTCCTGTTGAGTTACTTCACGCCATTGCGGGCTGTCGGCCGGCAGCTTGGCGCTCGAGAAGGCAATGTTGACGCTGCCCCTGGCGGCATGATTCAAAAACGAGATCGTATCGATGTTCTCGATCGTCGGGAATGAAACCAGCAATGTCGTGGCTCCGGTCGGCAAGGCGTAACCCACGGTCGGATCATCACAAAGAAGAGCCGCCGCGGCAGTGTTTGTGTCCTCCGATTTGGAACTAAGACGCAAATCCCCGGCTGCGGTTCCTTGCGACGTCTCGACGCGCGCTCCGTGGTAATAACGAGCCAGATTCTCGGGATACGCCGGCGCTTGCGCAACCGTGATGGGCGGCACCTTCTCGAGTACGAGGTCGGCTGCGAACGAAGACGTGTAGGGGAAGAAAACCGAGCAGATGAAACCGCACGTCTTGAGTAGCGAAGAAGTATGTGCACTCATATAATTTCCATAGCTGCAAAAACGATGATAGGGCAACCGCCTTCGCTTTGGCAATACAAATCTTCACGGCTCCGAATTTTTTTTGCCGCAAATGCGCGACCGTAACAGAGAGCCTGTCGCCACCGAGTTGCGGCCAGCGACTGTGGATCTTGCGATCCCCGGCTCGGCCGAGTAACCGGTGCGCGCTATTTTTCCGATCCGGGCAGAGATCCCGAGTTTCTGGCGTAAAGCGTACTCGATGCGGCGCGATATTTGTGCGTACCGGCGTAGGCGTAGAGGGGGATGTAGGCGCGATCGCGAAATCTGTCCGCGCGGCATGCCGTCCAGTTAATCGTCGGGTCGAGTACGTACGTACCCCGATCGGTGTACCATTCGATCCAAGCGTGCGTCCTGCGACTGAGGATCGTGCGCTTGCCAATCACCAGCCGGACGTGCTCGGCGCCATGAAGCTGCATTCGCTGATACAAGGCGACAGCTTTGCCCTTGCAATCCGCCACAGGGGCCGATTCCACTTCGTCGGGTGTTTTCCACTCGGTGCTGAATCCATACGGGATGGCGCGCAGGTCTTCCATCCAATGGTTTACCAACGCCAATGAGAGGCCTTGGTTGACGGCATCACTCTTGGCGAGCAATACCGGTGAAATCCTGCTCATCTGCCGATCATACGGGGTAGAATTGACGGTGAGGTAGACGGAGTCTGCGAAGCAGGAGAATGAGAAGAGGCAAATGAGCCCGAGGATGAGCGGCCAAAGTTTGCGAGCGGTAAAAGGGTGAATGCTTATGAGAACCATAGTGATTATATTTTCCATAAGCAGCAGGGATGCCAATGCCCGCGAATTCTCGACCGGCCAAAACGACCACGCCCAGATCCGAATGGCATGCACACCGAACAAGCAGCCGCAATGGAGATGCGGAGTCGTACGACGCCATCTGCAGGGTGCTCGGCCTCACACTCGCCAATGACGTCGACTTGGCGCCACCTGGGGCCGCTTACTTGATAAGGCAGCGCCTTATCACCGTAAGCAAAGCGCCCTTAGGAGAGACCAGCAGATAAGTCCACCATTTCCCAAGCCAGCCGGGAAGCCGACAACGGTCGGTGTCCCCAAAATGAGAACCTAAAGCCAAGTGCGGACTCGCATGACAGAAAGGCGCTTGGAAAAGTTCGTGCACAGCAGTTCCTGTTTTAGATGATTATTATCTGTACCGCAGGCACGTGAGAAATTCGACCGTTCAACCACACCGACTCGCGCGGATCGCGTGGCTGGCCGTGGCTGTGGCCGTATTTGGCATCGCACTGGCGGTTCGCATTCGCCTTCTTACGATGCCGCTTGAGCGCGACGAAGGCGAGTATGCATACGCTGGTCAGCTGATGCTCGAGGGCATTGCGCCCTACAAGCTCGTTTACAACATGAAGTTCCCGGGGACGTACGCCGCGTATGCGTTGATAATGTCGATCTTCGGTCAGACGATCACAGCGATCCACGTCGGTCTGCTAATCGTCAATGCAGCTACGGTCTGGCTCATCTTTTTGCTTGGCCGCAGATTGTTGGATGCGATAGCCGGATTCAGTGCGGCCGCAAGTTATGCGGTGCTCTCGCTCTCGCCGTCGGTCTTAGGTCTTGCTGCGCATGCCACGCATTTTGTGGTGCTACCGGTGATCGCGGGGACCCTGCTCTTGCTGAATCAATCAGAGCGACGCGCGCTCGCTCGTCTCTTCCTCAGCGGCTTGCTTTTCGGTTTCGCCGTCCTGATGAAACAGCCCGCGATCATTTTTGCTTTGTTTGCCGTCACATCTCTGCTGTTCCAGCGAAGCGGCCGACGTCACTTCAAACAATTGGCGACGCGCATTCTCATTTTCACCGCAGCCGTTGGTGTTCCATTCGCACTTACCTGCGCGCTATTCTGGTGTCTGGGCGTTTTGGATAAGTTTTGGTTTTGGACGATCCAGTACGGCCGTGAATACGCGACTCTGGTTCCGTTGTCACGAGCGGGGCATGTTTTTACGAATGCGATCGCGCCGATCATCGGAACCGCCTGGCCGCTGTGGGCGCTTGCTGTGATCGGCCTCCTCGCAGGCCTGTGGAACGCGCCCGTTCGCGGCATAACAGTTCTCGTGTTGTGGCTGCTGACCTGTTCGTTTCTGGCGGTGTGTTCGGGGTTTTATTTTCGCCCACACTATTTCATTCTACTACTGGCTGCGGTTTCGCTCCTCATCGGCATCATGAGCACCATATTGTCGCGCATCCGCGACTCGAAAAGGCTCTGGCCTATTCCTCTTCTCCTCTGCGTTGTCGGCTTCGGCGTGGCATTGTTTTCAGAAAGGAAATTGTTGTTTCAAGATCCTCCGGTCGAGGCTTGCGGCACGATTTACCCCAGCAGCCCCTTCCCGGAATCAATCCGGATCGCAGAATATCTCCGGGAGCGTGCCGAGCCGAGCGATACGATTGCTGTCCTCGGATCAGAACCTCAGATTTATTTTTACGCAAAGCGACACTCGGCGACGGGATACATTTACATGTACGGGTTGATGGAAGTCCAAAAGTATGCCCGCGACATGCAAGCAGAGATGGAACGCGAGATCGAAGCAGCACGCCCGAAATATCTGCTCTCGGTCGTCATGCAAGACTCCTGGTTATCGCGGCCGGAATCGGACCGGCAAATCTTTGCCTGGGCCAATGAATACACGGGAAGAAACTACGACGTGGTCGGTTTTGTGAATCTCGTAGCGCCGGGCAGATCAGATTATTACTTTGACGAGATACCTGCCTCGGTGCCGCAGCTCGGGCAATACATCTTGATCTACAAACGGAAGTCTTAGCGGCTGGCCGCTTTCGTACTGACAATGGCAGGGTCCTTGCGACACGTGAAGCTCAGAACAACAACTGCGCGGCAATCGAAGCCAATTTGGCTGATTTTCGTGATCGCCGTTTTGCTAGCGGCACTAACGTGGATCGTGTTCGGTCAGACGCTGCATCATGAGTTCGTCAATTACGACGATCAGCGCTACGTCTACGAGAACCCAAGGATAACTGCCGGCCTGAGCGCGACAGCAGTCGTTTGGGCGTTCACACACGTTCATTCCGAAAACTGGCATCCGCTAACAACAATTTCGCACATGTTCGATTGCCAGCTGTATGGACTGAGGCCCGGCGGGCACCACGCCACAAATGCGCTGCTGCATATGACCGGCACTATTCTGCTTTTTCTGGCGCTCCTGCAGATGACCGGAGCGTTGTGGCGAAGTGCGTTTGTTGCGGCCGTGTTCGCTGTGCACCCGCTTCATGTCGAATCGGTCGCGTGGATTGCTGAACGCAAAGACGTCCTCAGCGGTGTATTTTTCATGCTCACGCTACTCGCCTATACGCGATATGCGCGGGCGCCGTCGGTCGGTCGCTATGTGGCGGTCGCGTTACTCTTCGGATGTGGCTTGATGTCGAAACCGATGCTCGTCACTCTCCCGTTTCTTCTTGTGCTGCTGGATTACTGGCCGCTGAATAGAATTGGCCACCCCAGACGAACCGGCGAAAAGGGGCCGATTGCTAGATCGACAATCATCAGCCTGGCATGGGAGAAAATGCCGCTGATTGTTTTATCCGTTGGCTCAAGCGTTGTCACGTTCCTAGCGCAGCGACCTGCGATTGGCGGGACGCAGGAACTGCCGATTTCATGGCGGCTCGGCAATGCGCTTGCGAGCTATGTCGCGTATATCTGGCAAATGCTGTGGCCGGCTAATCTGGCCGTCTTCTATCCGCACCCGGAGAACGGACTGCCAGTTTGGCAAATCGTCGCAGCTATCGTCGCATTGATCGGTTTTAGCGCGATTGCAGCGGTGATATGGAGGCAACGACCTTACGTGCTTGTCGGTTGGCTATGGTATCTAGGCATGTTGTTGCCTGTAATTGGGATT
>DATDFJ010000188.1:0-14007 GCA_036522675.1 Chthoniobacterales bacterium
CCGTTGAGCAGGTGGTGATCGCCCGGCAGAAGGCAAATACAGATGTCCGTCTCGGTCTTGAGCAGCTCTTCGAGCGCGATATCCAGCTGCGGAAAGTCGGCGTCTTTGCCGACGCTCACGCAACAGCACTTGCCGGCGCCGTCGCCCAGCTTGCACAACTTGTCGAGCGCGTCCTTGACCGTCTTGGCCCCGGCGAGATTCGGGCAATTTGCCGGATCGTAGGAAACCTCCTCAGCGCGACTGAGAATGGCATTGAAGCGAACCGGTAGATGCACACTGTTGCCAAGGACATCGATCAGTCTGGCCTCGACTTGCTGTTTCGCGGTTGTGGAATCAAGCGTCCACGCGCACGCAGCCACACCGTTAGCGTCTGTTAAAATGATGGCTGGCCCCGCGGCGCCCTGGAGCTGGCCAGTGCCGGTCAGGATCGTGAATTCGACGCGTGCGCCGGGCACAGGCACAGTGCCGTTCGCGACGCCCGCACGCAACTGTTCCACCGCGAGAAACGCGCCTGGCTGCGCCGGATCCGGTGTTGCTTCCTGTCCGTCGCCGCTGAGGTAGAAGAAGCTGGTCAGCTCGGTAACAGGGGGAAAAAGTTTCCGGCAATCGACAATGCTGGTGAAGGTGTTGCCGTCGAAATCGAGGACGGCGAGTCGGCAATAATGATGTTCGATCCCGAGTGGCGGCTGCGGCAGCGGATCGCCGCTATTGTCGAGGGGCCATTCGATATCGCCCAAAGCTGTGCGCGCGGGAATCAGCCAGTAGTCGCCGGTTTTGTAAGTGGCTCCCGGTTGGAAATGGATTTCCACGCCGTCCTCGAGCGACAGGTAGCCGTTGTTACTCGCAGGAATTGAAACTTTGCCAACACCGTCCCAACGGCGGATGCGCGGATTAACCGGGAAATCGTCCCGTGAACTCGATCCGGTGGCGGTGGCTGGTTTGATTGTTACAATTTGCCCTTCGGCTTTGAGGACCTGCACGAGCGTGCCGGGACGTCCCCAAACTTCATAGTTATCGTCGATCAATTCGATCCATTGATCGGTCGCAAATCGCAGCACTTCATCGCGGCCGATTGTGCCGACGGTAAGATCGTCGCCGTTTTGGCCGACCCACGATGTGGCAATTGCGCCGTTATCGCGCGACCAGACAAATGTGGCCGTACCGACCGCGCCCGGCGCCTGGATTTCTACGCGATAGAGCTGGTTCTCAAGGCGGCGATAACCCGCTCCCGGCTTGATGATGCAAGGAGCTTTAGATACGGCATCGGGCTGACTGCGCGCGCGCAATCGCGCGCTTGAGGGCGCAATCAAGTCGGTCCATGCCGGCACGTCACTGAGACAATTGATGTTCGCGCCGGCATTTCCCACGGGCAACCATTTCACCTGCGCCATCGTTTTGACGCGTGTCGCCGTATCGGGACCGCCGAGCGCGACTTCGCGGATATATTTATCTTCCAACGCGGTGATGTGGCGTGGCCAGACATCGAGATAAGCGAGATAGACGCCCGATTGCGTAATCGATTCCGGGATGACGAGCGGTGCCGGCACATCGGGCGGGGCCGGCGGCTGGCCTTGCAGGGTGATGATCTTGTCGTTCTCGCAAAGAATGCCGTCGACGTAGTACCGTCCGCCGGAGATGTAGAAATCTCCTTTTCCGGCAAGAGCCGGCGGATTTTGGTTTTCCGCGCGAGCCTGTTCCTCGACGCTCAACCCGGCGATGGTGGCGACGATGTGAAAACCGTCGTGATGCATCGGGCTGCCGCATGGACCGATCAAGTCGCCGGCTTCGGTCGCAATCCGATGCTCGACAATGTCAGCCTGCTCGTTCCAATCGGCATCGAGCGGCACGCGCCCCTGCTGCATCAGCACGCTGCGATAATGTTTGGTTTGGTCGTAAGTGAAGCGAGTAAAGTCCCCTTTCATGATGTGACTCCGGAGGATCTAATGGTCTTGCTCATGTTGCGAAAATCAGGCCGGCTTCGAGCCCGAAGCGCAGGTACTCATCCAGGCTTGAGCGCAAATTCGTTTCGCGCTGTGCCTGCTTGAGGAAGTTGAATGCGCCCATCTCCCCGCCGTCATCGGCGCCGGTGCGGATTTCGGCCGGGCAGGCCACGCTCAGCTGCGCGTAAGCGGCCTCGCCATATGTGGTCGAGGTGAACAACGGCGTGACCCGCGCGCGAACGGCCGCCTGTTGCGGCAGCGCAACCCCCGTCAGCGCCAAGTCGGGCTGACAACGAAAGCGGCGCGGTGTCTGCGATTTTTGCGGCAGCGAGCAAAACCGCACACAGCCGGTTTGCTTGCGCTCGACGGTAACAAGATCGACAAGCAGGCAATTGCTGGCTGCGAGCTCCTTGACCGTGACTGTTCCAAAAAGGGTCGATTGTTCGACGGCAAACTCCGCTCCGGGCGCGGCAATAGCGCCATCGACGATGCTGTCACTCACAAAAAGCGCCGGCACGTTGAGCGGCAGAGCGATACGCCCGCAAATCGAGCGCACAACACGCAGCTTAAGCATGTCATTGCCGCCATTGACTTTTAGTGCGCCGATCGCCGGCACAATCGTGCAGTGTTCGATCCGCAACTCGCCCAGATTTGCCGAACTCAATGCCGTCACGATCACGTCGCCTTCAACAAGCAAGCCATTGAGAAGCAGTTTGCCCGGCGTGAGGCTTGCCGAGGGGGCGGTTCCGGTGATTTTGATTTTTCCCAACAGGTGCGCTCGGCGTTCGGAAAGATCGAACTGCCCGGGAAATCGTTTCGGGCCCATCGGGGTTTGCACTTGCGGCCAATTCGCGGCCGCGATGACCAGCGAACTGCCTTCGGGCATGGTGATGTTGAGATCCTCGACGTAGGTGCCGTTGTCCATTATCGCGATCAAACCACTCACGCCCGGCGGTCGCGCCTGCCAGGCTGCCAGCGCGTCGGCGATGGTGTTGAAGATTTCTCCCGGCACGGCCGAAATGGATTTGCTCACCCCGACCTGCCATTGCACATCGGACTGCGGGTTGGGAAAAATGGCGGCCATTGAATCGCGCCGATCATAAGGTCCGCCGCCGATGTCCCCGCTGAATCCGTAGGCATAACTTACTTGGACCGCATTCGGCACAACTCCCCCCGGAAAGGCAATTCGGCCACGCACCGGATCAACTCCGACGCGAATCGCGCGAGTCTGCGCCGCGGCTCCGGAAGATGGAGTGTAATCTTTGGTCGCTGGCGGCCGCGCCCAGGTCGCCGGCGGTGCGTCGAGATAGCAAATCATTACTTCCTCCGGTGGCACGCGCACGAATGAGTCGCCTGCATTCGGCTGAACGAAGACTTCGAACGCCGGCTCCGCATCAAAATATAGCGCACTCGACAAACGCAACGCGCGGCCCAGTACAGCGGAGGTGAATTGTGTGCGCTCTGCGGCGGTGAGCAGCGGATTGAGATCGTTGAGCAAATCTTGCTCGCTCTGATAAGGCGGCCGGTTGAGCAGCGGGGCAAGCTTCGCTACCGTTACCGCGGGGACTCCGTCTTCGCCTAAGCGATCGAGCGCGGCCGCGGATAATTCCCAGGTTGGGCTAAGATCGACAATTGCCTGGCGTCGCGCCTCCAATTCGTCGTAGAGCGGTCGCGCTCGCAAGCCGCCGGGCACATTGATCTCTTCGGCGAGGTGAGCGATGTCCGTTTCGGTTTTTGGGCGGTTGAAAAGCGGATACTCCAGTCCGAGCGGGTTGAAGACAAACCGGCCATCGGCCGGAGCGAGCGCGCGCGCGTCAGTGCGGCTCAGAAAATAGCTTTGCAGCCGCCAGAGAAAAATGCCCACGTTGGAGATGTTGTGCCGGCCGCGCGCCGAGGCGATGTGCCGGACGTCAACCGTATGCGCAATGGCATCGAAGGCCGTGTCGAGCATTTCGAGCTCGTTAGTCCGGCGGAGATCGGGTGTGCGAAAGTTTTGCGCGCGCACGTGGTTGTAGTGCTGGGTCCATTCCAGCAACTGGAAGAATTCGACGGCGCGCGCGTTCCAACCGGTGGTGTCGCGCGCCAGTTGCTCGAGCATGGTCGCCGTGCCTTTGCGCCGGCGATAACGCAGCGTGTTGGCGACATAGGCACGCTGGGTAAACGCGGTCGTGTCGATCGTATGCAGGCCGCGCACGCCAAGCAAATCGCCGATGTAGGGAACGACCCATTCTTCGCAGGTTTCGATGAACCAATTGTCATAAAGCTGCTCGATGTCTTCTTCCAGCACCGCGCCTTGATCGGCGAGGAGAGCGACCAGCGCCTTGAGCGGCTCGCCCAGTTGGGCGTCGCGAACATGGTAGATCGCGGGCAAAAGCTGATAGAGTCGCTCTGGCGTTAAACTCATGGCGTCATTTGGCTCAGCGTAATTCCAGCGGGGTTAATCGTGAGCAACTCAGCCGGCATGATTTGATTCAACGACCAACGCGCGGCCTGCGCCGGCAGGCGGGGCTTTAGCTTTGGCGGCTCCGAACTGAAATACAAACCGCCCAGATCGAGCGCGACGACACCCTCGACCTTTTGCATGACTGCGACGAGCTCGCTTTCGGTAACGGCTTGTGCAAAGGCGCGGTTGGCGAACGAGAATTTCTCGGTAACCGCGCTCGCTGTCGCTGCCAGAATGTCGGCCGCGATCAAGGAAGGATCGACGAGTATGTTGGCCACGACATTGAACTGGCGCGGCTGGAACGAACTCACGCGCACGAGTCGATCCGGGTGACGCGCACGATCGATCGCTGCATTCAAATACTTGAACAAATCGGAATCCTCCGGCACGCTTGCGCCCTTCGGGCCGGCGACGGTGATATGGACGAGTTGCTGTTCGCCGTTCCAGAGCGCCGTCGCCTGCGCTTTGCCGATGCCAGCGAAAGCGCGCGCAAAGTCTTCAAAGTCCTGGAGCGAAACGATTCGTTCGAGCGTGAGCACGGTCAGCGGAGCGTTTTGGCGCGCGTCGGCGAAAACTTCGGGATCGCCTGCGCCCGTCGGCGCGAGAGGATTGGTTACCTCCTTGACTCCGAGCGGACGAGTGAGAAGCAGACTGATTTGTCCAGCGTTGACCAATCCAGCCAGTCCGGTTCCAACACGGAACTTTGCCGTAATATTCTCTTGCCCTGACGGCGGCCGCGCGCCGTTGATCCCGTCGCCAAATTCCACGGTCACGCGACCGTCGTCAGCGCGGCGGGTCACGTAGGCGCGGGCATCGGGCGAGAGATTGTAAAGCGATGTTTCTTCCTTCCAGAGGATGTTGTTTACCCGTAATTCGAGCGTGTTCTCGGCCCCGCTCGCCGTAGCGGCCGCGATGTAAGTGACCGGTTTTTGCTTCAGCTCGAACGTTTGGAACGGTGTGGATCCGTTTGCGCTGCCGAGCACCTCAGTCTTTGTTTCCCCGTGTGTGGCGCGCGCGACGTTGGCGTTGATTTTGACGGTGTCGCGCTTGTAACGATGAGCAAGCTTGCCGGTAAACGTCAGCTTTGTCAGGTCTCCGACCGGTTCCGCCTTTTTCAAGGTCGCAATTTCGGCGACCGATTGATTGGTATTTTCATCTACGCCGGTAATGGCCAGCTGGCGGCCCTCGGGCGGGCTTTCAAGAAGCGCGCTTAAAATGACAGATTCGTCTTTTACAGGCTCGGAGATTGGTGCGGCGGCGAACTCGAGCGGTTCGCTTTGGCCGTAAACCGTCGTCGCGCGCGGCGAAAAATATTGAATGTGCTCGCCCTCAATCGTCAGCCGCGTCGTCTTGCCGGCCAGCAAATATTCCGCTTTGTTTTCTTCGGCCGCCTCGGTGACATAATACAGCTCCTCATAAGTTGGCACCGTCAGCACGATCCAGCTGTTGCCGGTAATTTTCGGATAGGCGGCATCGAGATTGATGATTGTCGTGCCGGCGTCAAACCTTTTCTCGACCCACTGGTGGGGATCCGGGAATGCATTCCGCTGCAGCGACTCGGGTAGCGCTTTCCAGGGTAAGGCGTTGTAACCAAAGAGCGATGCCCGCTGGCGCAGCGCATATACTTTTACGTTCTTCTTCGCCGGTTCTACCCGCGGCGTCTTCGAGCCGAGCGGCCGGTCAAGTGTGACCACAGTGTAATCGTCAACGCGCTCTTTTCCGCGAACAGCCTCAACTTCGTTCAGTCGGCGAAAATCCCAGTTCTCGCTTCCCCGAAACTTAACTCGTTCGTCACCGACGATGAGCAATCCGTCGCCCGGCGCCAAACCGAGTTCGGCGCCTTTCAGGTAAACCTTCGTGTCTTCGAACTTCGGGAGAACGAGCAAGCGCGTTTGCGGCGTAAGCTCGTTCCAATCACCGCGCGCTTCGATTTCTTCGATCGTTTCGAAGAGCTGCGGCGTTTCGTCTTGCCCGGGAACGCTCTGCGCTTTTGTTCCCACCGGGATCGTCGCTTTCGCCGGAGGCAGATCCTTGGGCGTATCCAGGGTAAACGCCAGAAATGTGCTGGCGGCGACGCCGGGGCCAAGCTCATATCCAATGCTGCGGGCAAGCTCGAGAACGGAGCGGCGTTCCGTGGCGGTATGCAGAAAACCTTCGTTTGCAACGCGCTCTTGGTAAAAGCTGAGGACATCCAGGACGACCGCCCACGCGTCAAGCAGCGCAATCGCGGGGTCGTCCGAAGCGCGAGTGGTGAGACCGGCGAGCGATGCGTTGCGTGGAAGCGCCGCCTTCAGCGTCTCGAAAAATGTGCTGTAGGTACCCGCGCGGTAAACCAAGGCGGACGAACCGGGCGGATTTTTTTCCGATTCCGGCGTGCGTGCTTCGACGCCTTCGCAGCAGCCGCAAACGTCCAGGGAGGGATCGTTCATAATCCGCCGTGCAAGTCGAAGCTGATGGTGCCGTTCTCAGGAAAATTCGGATCGTTGTCGAGCCGAATGATTTCCAGCGGTGTCGGCGCCAGGACAAAGTTCTGCAGTTCGTCGTTGGGCAGTTTGCCGAACCGCTGAAACGCCGTTACCTCAACGGAGGCGACGCCATTCACCTCCATCGCGCGCTGGTAGATCTTGCTGAGATAGACCGGCGTGCCAAAGGTGAATTCATCCGGGTGGAAAAAACCGCGGGCGCCGCTCGGAAGATCGCGCGTGCTAAAAACGTCGAGCAGCGAACGTTTCACGTCACTGCTAAAAAACCCCGGCGCGACGCAGACCAACATGTCGATCTTGAGCGGGACGAAAATCGGCGGGCGCACTTCGAGGTCGTATCCAGCCAGCCGGAACCGCTCGAGAAAACGCCGCATCTCCTCGGCGAAAGCGGTGTCCACCGGCCGGCCACCTTTGCGGTCGATCGTGACGAGCGCCGTCGACCAGCTGCCAAACCATCGGAACCGCGCGGCCGCCTGCTGCACCTCCGGATGCCGGCGCGCCACCTCCGCATAATCATTCTCGGTAACGGCCCTTTCCTGGGCGCGAAACGCAACCGGCGCAAACTGGCGAATTTGTTCAAGTGCTTCGGGCGCTGTGCCGCCTTGCGCCGCCATCGGATTGCGCACCTGCGAGATGCCGGGAAGCGGCGCGACGATACAACGCAACGCTTCAGCGCCAATGTTCCCGGCCGAGCCGCGCCCAACGCGATAGGTCGCCGTGAACGTCGCACCACTCGACGGCGCACGCCCCAAAGTTCCATCGCCAAATCGCAACGAAGCCGTCCCGTCCAGCTCCGTCTCGACCACAAAGTCGGTCGCGAAACGATCGCTGGCGAGCAAATCGCGGTGCGCCTGCCATTCCTCGTCGCCATCACTCAGCGTCATAATGCCGAGCTCAGTCGCACGCGATCCCGCCGGCAACGCCGCTCGCGCGTCTTGCATCAAGGCTAGCGCGGCGGGTCGAGACAACTCTTTTGCCGGGTCGAACGGCTCGGCAAACACCGGACCCCGTTGCGCGAGTTGCGGCCGATAGCGGTCGCCTTCGGGCACCTTAGCCGGGACTAATTTGTCTGTTCTTGTCAGGCCTTCGTCGGCCAGCACGACATTGCCGCGCGCCAGACTGATTTGCTCGACGTGCGCTGTACCATCAACGGGCTTAACGGTGGTTTTGACGCAAAGCGGAAATGGCAGCGCGTCCGCGCCGTCCCATTCCACCGCCACGACGCTGGTGCCATTGAGTGCATCGGTGTCCTTGATCGCGGAAGTAAGACGGACGGCGTGCCGATGCGTAAGATCGACATCTGCTTCTGAGCCGTTTGTCGCGCTGCGTATCTCTTCAAGTATAAGCACGTCGCCGGCCGCAAGGGCGGAGCCGGCATTGTCGAGCAACGTGGCGCGGGTGGCGCCTTTCGGCAGGCAACATTCGCTATCGCTCCAGGTATAAAACTCAAATCTGTTGTGCGCCGCGCGCAGCGTAATGTCGTGCATCGTTTCAAATACGAGCGGCTCGCGCTCGAGATCGGCCTGCGCAATCCATGGTGCGCTGCCGGCAGGTCGCGCCAGCAGCGGGGTGGCGGCAGCGAGAATTCGTCCGTCGAGGGCGCTCCCAGCAATGACAGTGAGGACAACCCACGTCCGCGCGTTCGTTCCATCGTGAACGGAATAATCGAGCAGCCGCGCGTGTCGTCGCAGCGAGATGCGGCGTCGCGCCGTGCCAAGATACGCTTCGGTCGCGACCGCGTCCTGGTAATAGCTGAGCTGATCCGCTGCATAGGCGAGTAGCTCCACGAGCACAATTTCCAAATCTGCCGGATTGCGCTCGCGCCAATCGGGCATGAGCAGCGCGAGCCGATCAAGCATGAGGCGGCGGAAACTGGCATAATCCTTTGCCAGGTAATCGATCGCCGTCGCACTCCGCGGAGCTGGCGGGCATACTAGCGTGGTCTTGCAATCAAAGTCGCTCGGACACGCCGCCTTGAAGGAAAACTCAACGCTCGCCAGCTGCGGATCGAAACCGGGCGGCGGAATTTGCCGAGCTACGGCCGAAGCAATCAGACGCAAAGTATAGGTCGAGAAATCGCCCGCTTGATCGACCTTTACTCTGGCAATTCGACCTGAAACGCTGAGACCGTTTTGCTGCAGAACGTGTACGTTCGTAATGCGGACTCCGCCTTCGATGATGAAATTTTCCTCTTCTAACAACGGGCCCGCCGGTACGCCATTGGTTTCGCCCGGAAGCGGATGAATAAAATGGACTGCAAGGATCTTTTGCTGTGGATCGACAACCTCCAGATAATCGATGCCGTTGAGCGTGGCCGGCTGTTGGGTGCGGACCCGTTCCCGGCGAAGCGGCTCCTTGCAATAAAATTGTGCTTTCAATGCGCGCTTTAAATCGGCCGCGAAAATTCGGCGGTTTGTGGTTGTCGATCTTGTCGCGAGACGTACTGGACGACGACGTGCAAGGCCGAATCGATGTTCGTCACCTCGACTGCCTGGACCTCGATCAGATCGCCCAGCCATTGCTGGAGCGCACCTTGCACACTCATTTGCGTGGCCGCGGCCAGCGTGTCGCTGTTGGGAGCGAAGACCAATTGCAGTAATCCGCTTCCAAACGTCGGCCGATTAACGCGTTCGCCCGGCGACGTAAACAACACTTGTTCGATCAAATCGCGCACGTGATCGTCGTCATTGGTGGTGGCCGTGCGGCCGCGCATGTCCGGTTGAAATGGATAATCGATTTGCATTATGTCCCGATGACGCGCATTTGGGTGAGCAAAACGAGCAAAGGTGTGCCGGTGGGCGCGCAAATCGCCGGGCTCGATTGCAGGACGACGGGAACGCCGCTGGCGAAAACGCGGGTCGCACCCATGACCCATTGCGCGGAAACGCATGGACCGTTCGCTGGCGGAACAAACGGACAACCCGCGATTACGTAAGGGCCAGCTTGAGTGACGATGGGTTGCCCGCTCACCAGTACGCGCGGGTTGGGCACAGTCGGTTGCGCCTGGCCCGCATGCGCGCACATCACCGTCGCGCCGACGTGAAGAAGAAATCCCGGCACGGCTTAACTCCTCAAATGATGGTAAGAGCTCCGGCGTTCAAATCGATCGCCGGCCCCATCATATTGATCACTGCACCCTTGCCGTTGGAGATGGTGATTCCAACATCGTTAATCGCAATCATCGCGCCGGTCGTCGTTTTCAGGAGAATGCCCCCGGCCGGCCCCGGCATGTCGCTGATCATGACCGTATTTTGCAGACCAGTTTGCAATACGATGCTCGGGCTGACTGGATTTCCGGCCAAGGCCAGTGCCGGAACGTCGATGGCCGATCCTGGAAAACAGCCCACCCAAATCGGGTAGTCCGGATCGCCTTGCTCGAACTCGACCCATACGCCCGAACCGATCTGTGGCAGCACCCAGACGCCCATCTGTTTTCCCGTCACGGGGAAACAAGGCATGGCCCAGCTGGAAGGAAGCAGACCGGAAATATCGGGCACCTGAACCATGAGCCGCCCCATTTGCATCGGGTCGATGTTGTTGATCACCATGCCGCGATATTTGCCGAAATATCTCTTGTCGCTCATACCGGGACCGTCGGAGTGATTGAGATCAGGCCATTGCGCGTCAGCGTGAAGTTTTGCTTTATTTCGCCGCGCTTGATCGTGGTGGTGACGTCCTGCACATAGTACAATCCATCAAAGGCCATACCGGCACCGCGAACACCGACGAGTTGGCGCGCTTTGAGCAATCTGCCGTAACGCAACACATCCAGCGTTCCGGTGGCTGTGACCGCGTCGGCCGATTTTGACCCGGCCGCCAGCCCACGAGTGATCGCCTCCATCGGTGAAAGCTTGGCCGTATCCCTCAGCACTTCGACCCGGGTCGGAATCATTCCCGAGACACCAAGCGGCGGCTGCAATGGATTGATGTCCGGGATCGGGATCGGGATCGGGAATTTCGTGAGCGCGTTTTGAATGAACACAATCGGCAGAACCTTTTCCGCGGTCCGAAAATTAAAATTGAGCGATTCGACGTTGGTGTGCGCGTCCATGTCGATGTTCAATGCCGGCTGGGGCGGGCCCACTTTGATTTGCGGACCCCAGTAGGCCATGTTCACGCCCGGCGCGGGACCAGGATCGATGTAAAAAACGTAACCAGCCTCGGAAGCAAGCTGCTGGATGTATTGCAGATCGTTTCCGTTCTGGGTCGGGATTTTGTCGGTGGGAATGGGAATGTCGGGAAAAAATCGCGGAATGACCAGCGGGATGAGGCCAAACATCGCATATTTGGCGATGATCAAGGCGACGCGCGCTTCAGCAGGCATTGCCGGATAAGGCAGGCCGCTCAAATCGAGCAGGTTTGAACCCATCAGTTTGGTGAGGTCCTCGCCCGTCACGGTGAGATTCGCCTGGCCGGGCGAACTGCCGCCCGTCACCTGGATCATGGTCGTCACGCCGTCCATCAGGACGTTCGGCATGCCATTGATGGTGACGATGAGGATGACACGCAGCATCGGTATCTGCGCTGCGCCGAGCAGGAAAATCGTGTGAAGCGGTGAACGAGTCGACAGGCTGAAAGTCAGGTCAAAACCGCTCGGCATCTGGGGAGTACTATCAGTCTTGATGCTGACGTTGGTCAGCGCTTCCATTGCCACTTTGGGCACCGGCACGGGCACAACCGGCCCGACCAACAACGTTAGGTAAAGACCTCTAAGCATTCAGTTGTCCCGGAATTCCCTCCGGTAATGTGATCCGAATTTTGGCCCCGACGGTTTCGGTCAATGCGTCCGGTCGCATCGCGTTGTTCGCGTCGCACACGCGCCAGAACTGCTCCGGGTCGCCGAGATATTTCGCCGTGATATTATCGAGGCGGTCGCCTTCCATGATGGTGTGCTCGAGCAGTAACTGGAGCCGCTCTGGTGGCGGCAGGAAGCGGCGTCGGATGAAGACGATCGTGTCGTGCTGCGCTGTCTTTTCCAAGGTTAGGGTTTCAATTTGGAAATAACGGCTCGTGGCCGGAAAGGGCGTCGGTTTTATCACGTTCTGAAAGATCGCTTGGGTCGGATCGCTCATGGGATCCCTCCTATCCCGAATGCGCTCAGCGCCGCTTGCTGGCTTTTGCCGGCCAACTGTTCCTTCTGGCGTTGATACGCGAGATAAATGCTGCTGCCTTTTACATCGAAGCCGAGGTCATCGACGCTGAGCACGCGCATTCCCAGACTGACTTTGGCGCGGATCGGGTTGAGCGCCGGATCGAACGCTTCTTCGGTGATGCTCAACTCCGTCAGACGCACGGGCACGACGCGGCTGCGACTCCAGACGAATAGCGTCAGCGGCGTTTGCATCGCCGCGATTTCCAGTGTGCCGGCATTCGCCAGCAGGTTGTTGCTTTCCAGCTGCGACGTCGTTGGATAAACAATCGTTTCCAAGGCAGCCAATTGCGGGTGAATGCCGAACTCGGCCGTGTTTGCGTTTTGATCGATAAACTCCAGCTGGTCGGTCGCGTCGATTTCCACCTCGAGCTTGAATGACTCGACTGCCGGGCCTTTCAAGCGCAAGGCTTCCGAGCGGTCGCCTCCTTCTGCGCCCACTCCTTTGATCTGAAAACTGCGCGTCAGCGTGTCGGGATTGTATTGGAGAGCAATCACCCGTTGCACCGCGCCGCTTTCCGGATCGACCAGCACAATCCCGCCCTTGAGTAAACGAGGAGAGATCGGCGCGCTCATTATATATTCGCGCGGGTTGTCATGGCTCGAGACGCCGCCAGACCGATCGCAACCAGCGCGACTTCACGCGGCAGCGCCAAATGCGGGTTCGCTTTCAAGATGAAACCGGCTCCGGAAAACCCAGCCAGCAACCAAATCGACGCCAGCGTGCGATACTCGGCTTCCAGATTATTGAAATGCCGCTCCGATGCGCCCAGCTCCCTCAGAATATCCCATGCCAGGCTGAGATTGATCTCTCCCTCTGGCGACTCGCGGTCGCCCAGCCCCGGATTGTCAGCCGACTTCATATCACGCGGGGTTAATTCAAACCGGACCCCCATCATGCGCAGATGGCTCAAGCAACCTCCAGCCTAAAATTACGCTCGATTACAAGGGTTCGAGTCACCCGATTCGGCGCTGCACTCGTCGGCGCGGCGGCATTTGCCTGTACTTCCGCGGCTAAGTCATGTTCACTTATCTTTCACTTCATAGACAATCAGCGGAACGATTCGATTCCTTGTGCTCTGGATTGTCGATGTAGCGTTGCAGGCGTTCTTCGCGACAAGCTTTGCATCCGCTGGTCGGCCGCAGGCGCATTTGCGTTGGCGGTCATCCCACAGTTGGCGAAATGCGCGGATTCGCAGCACTCCGCCGACTCTTCATTTTTGCAACGTCTTAGCGAACCGGTTCACGCGCATTTACCCGCGTCAGTGATTTGTCCAAAACTAAAGCCCGCTCCGCTAAGCTTGTTCAGGATTGCTTTGAGCAAGGACTGTTTGCCCGCCCAATGCCGATCGTGCAGCAGAATGATGTCGTGGGATTTTGGCAAACTGTTGGCTTCCGATGCGACCCCTTTAATACCTTGCCAATCCGTCGCTTTTAGATGGCCGAAGCTGCCGTTGGTTCCAAATTCAAAATTCCAAGTCACGTGTGCCATTCCCATCTTTTCGGTCGCGGCTACGAGAATTAATTTTCCACCCGCCTTGATGAACCGTCCCTGACCCGGGAGGCGGGCCAGCGTAAAAACAGGCGAACTCGAGCCCAACAGTTTTTGAAAGTGCTGTTCGTTCTTGTCGTAATTGTCTTGAAACTTTTTCAAGTTCGCGGGATCGCTGAGATCTCCGTACTCTTTTTCGTATCCTTTCTGCGTCATTGGATCGTGCGTGAAAGTGTGATTGCCGATCTTGTGGCCTTCCTTCAGCATCCGCTCGACCAGCTTTTTCTGCGTAACTGGGTCCCCTTGCATATTTTTCCCAGTCAGGAAGAAAGTCGCCGGAATAGTGGCAGCATGAACGTCCAGAACATCTTCAGTGCCTTTCTGAGGACCATCGTCATAGGTCAGGCAGACCTTGTCTTTTGGTTGGGCCATGATCTCCGGTCGCTCTTCGTAAACCGGGAGTGTGTCCCAAGTTTTTCGTTGGACACATTTGCCCCCTG
>DATDFJ010000189.1:0-2355 GCA_036522675.1 Chthoniobacterales bacterium
TGCGCCGCGTTTTCAGCATTTAGTGGTTGATGCTTACGCCGGTGAGAAACGCGTCATCGCGCTCCGTGGCGCAAATCATAACGATCCGATCGAAGGCGCGGCGCTGGCGGATTTGTATAACGCGCTCGATTGGCTGTTGCCGAGGACAGCCGGCGCACAACCTGATAAAAAATAGTTTTCCCCATGCAAAACGCGCAGAATCTGATGAGCAGCTTTGAGTTCATTGCCGCGCTCATGTCGATCATCATCGGTCTCGGCGTGACCAATCTGCTCGCCGGCGCAGGACGCGCGTTCTATCGCCGCCGGGAAACGCCGATGGACGAAGTGCACATCGTGTTGACGGCCGGGACGCTGCTACTGCTGGTGGTTCAATGGTGGACGACGTTCAAATGGAACACGGAAGTCGAATGGAGTTTCGACAAATTTCTCGTTTTGGTCGTGTGGACCATTTCCAATTACATGCTCACGGTTTTTCTTTATCCGCCCGATCTCTCCGAAGCGGAAGAACACAAGGCGCGCTTCGAAATTAATCGCAGCGGGTATTACTCCACCTTCGCGGTGATGGGTCTGCTCGACATCGCGCAAACCGCCATTCACGGCGATCTCTTCCATCCGGTTTGGTATCTTCCATTCGTCGGCCACTACATACTCATCGCCGTTGGGGGACTATGTGCGCGACGCCGTGGTTACGATCGATTTTTTGCGTGGTATCTTTTGATCACGCTTTTGATCTGGGCGCTGATCGTGCGGCGATACCTGGTGAGCGACATGAGCGTTTGATCGCGGCGAGTAAGATCACACGGCGAGCATGCAAGATGTCCGCTAAGGTCGTCGGCTCGACCGAAGCCCGGCCCACCAGTCTGCGGCTACGGTTCGCGTGTTAGATCGACAATCACGGCTTGCATCGCACTGACGACGAGGGCGAAGCGGTCGTAGTCGAGTTTGTCGGGCGTGTCGGTGGGCAAATGGTAATGCGGATAACGAAACGGCGCCGTGTCGGTGATCATAATCGCGGGATAATCGTGTCGCCAAAACGACCATTGATCCGACCAGCTCACACCGGGAATAAACGCGGGCAGTGCCGCGCCTTCGCTCGGGATTTTCTTCTGCGCGCGAAACGTTGAGATCGCGCGCCGCAGCAACGCGCGCGAGTGCGTGTTCGCGACGAAGCCGATGAAGTTGCCGATCTTGGGATAAAATACGCCGAGTCCCGGCGCCGGGTACGTTTGCGAGCCCGGCGCGTCGGAGTAATAGCCAATCGTTTCCAAACTGATCATCGCCGTGATCCGGTCACCCCGGTATTTGCAGCGACCGGCGTAAACGTAGCTGCCCATCTCGGGTGACAAGAAATAGGGCGGCTCTTCGTTGACGAACGCGACAAAGCGTAGCGTGGCCACGCCTGGTTTCGCCGCGAATCGCCGCGCGAGCGCGAGCAGAGCAGCTACACCGCTGCCGTTGTCGTTCGCGCCCGGACAGCCGAGAACCGAATCGTAGTGCGCGCCGACAACCACGATTTCTCCCGAGCTGCCCGCGATCTCCGCTTCGATGTTGTGACAGGTGCGATCGTGCAAATCGTAGCTATCGCGCCGCGGATGCAATCCGGCGCGGGTGAACGATTGCTCGATGAACTCGCCGGCGGCATTGAGCTGTGCATAACGCGACATGTTCCGTTCCCCGATCTCGCCGGCGAGCTTCCGCACGCCGGCGCGGAGTTCATCGCGCAAAGCGATTTCGTCGGGCGATAACGCCGACGCGGTCAAAACATTCGTTCCCGGCATTCTCATTCCGAACCACCACAGTAGCCATGCCGCTAAGACAAGGGCGAGCGCGATCCGGACGAAGCTCAGCAACAACGGCCGCACGTCTTTAGCCGATCTTTTTGCGAAAGAGCAGCGCGCAAAACGCGAAGAGCAAGATCGACATGATGATGAGAATGAGCAGGTGCGGCCAGTATTCGAACAACTGCGCGCCGCGAAGAATGATCGCGCGCATGAGCGAGATGAAGTAGGTGGTGGGAAGAACTGCGCCGAGCGCATAAAAAATCCACGGCATCGTTTCGCGCGGAAAGACGAAGCCGGAAAAGAAAACACTCGGCAGCATGAAGGTCATGGAAATTTGGAGCGCCTGCATCTGGTTTTCGGCTTTCGTCGCGACGAGCAGACCGAGGCTGAGCAAGGCGAAGACGTAAACCAGCGTCGCGAACAGCATCGCCAAAACGCTGCCGTGGATCGGCACGCCGAACAAATAGTGCATCAGACCAAAGAGCAGCATGGCCATGATCATGCCAATGCAAAGATAAGGAACGAGCTTGCCGAGCATGAGTCCCCATCGGCTAAGCGGACTAACCAGCAACGT
>DATDFJ010000190.1:0-8259 GCA_036522675.1 Chthoniobacterales bacterium
CGCCGCGCGACTTCCGGTTGAACAAGAGCAGGCATATTGCGCGGATACAAAGCGCGCCCGGTGATGTTGGTTGGCGTCGCGTAGCGCAGCGAGACAACAATCGTGGGATCGATCTGTTTAATGTCGATCAATTGGCGAGGCTCCTCTCCGCGAGCAACGACCGCCATGACGACCAGCGCGACGACACCGAAGGCACGACGAAACGTTTGCATGGACGGCTGATTTACTGCGCGGCAACAGAGGAGCCGGGTCCTGTCTTAGCGATGCGCTGGAGTAAAAGTCGAGCACTATTCTCGGGTACGACGAAGCGCAGCTCGAGGGTGCTGCCTTGCGTTACGACCTCCGGCGGCTGGACATAAAGCAAGAGGTCGGAATCCTGCAGACGCAACCAGCGCTGCGGTTCCTTGCGCAAATTTGCCGCCAACCGCGAGGCCGCATCGGCGGAGTTCAATTTCAAAAGCAATTTCGCTTTGACCGGATTTTGCAGGGTCACAGCCAATCCGAGCAACTGCGGCGCATCGAGTAATTCGGATGCGAAAACGGGCTGGAAGACACGTGAGAGGTTCGGCGGATTTCGCGAAATCAGCCGCAGCGTGCTTTCGCGATCCAGCGCCTGAAAACGGTCGAAGAGTTGGCCAGTGATCTTGAGGTCGAGCTTGATTCCGAGACGCACCCGCACCAGCTCGTCGACTTCGCTCGTCGTGCCGACGGCAAGAGTAGTGGGGCCGAGCCGGGCAATGCCGAGTTCAGGTTTTTCCCAAACCGGCAGACCGGCGATGGTGCGCTTTTTGAAACTCCCGTCCCGTTCAATCGAGCGAATCACGCGCGAGACATCGCTGCGCGCTTCGACCAGAACGAACTCGCGCTTATTTCCGGCTTCTTCGGTGCTCAGTGCGCGCGTGATCCGCACCGCGTCGCGCGGCAGGTTCAGTGTCGGCGTGGCCGCGGCCGCTCCGACCAAACCGGACCAGATGTTCGCCCAGTTACCGGGCTGATCTTTGCGCCAGCGTTTCGGGAGATCGTCGCGCTCGAACTGATCGCAATTGAGCGAGAGAATGGTTTCGGTTTCCTGCGGCAACCATTCGCGTTTTTTCGGGGAATGGAAGACGAGGGGCAAAATGATGGCGAGCAGGAACAGGACCGAGACGACGCTGAAGTAAAATTGCCGCAGCTCCTGCTTGTCGATCTTGCTCGAGAGCAGCGCCAGCTCGTTTTTGTGCTGGAGGTGGCGATCGACGGCGCCGCGGTGTCGATGCACATCGTCGAGCAAATGCGGCGCGTTTGGCGGCGCGATGCGCTGCGACGCGAGATGCCGACCGATGTTGAGATAAGCGGGATTTTTCTGCTCCTCGACCGTTTGGTGGTGCGTCCGTGCTTCTTTCAATGCCTCCTGTTGGGCGCGGATTTTTTCGGCAAGTGCGCGATCGCGGGCGTCGAACTCACCACGAACCTTCTCGATGTTTTTTTCCACTACGGCGACTTCCGCCTCGGCGGCAAGCAACTTTTCTTTGGCCACGCGCGACGCATCAGCGCTGCCCATGCGCGCGCGGACAAGCTCGGCGCGTTCCTCGGGCAGGCGATTGCGGCGCGCGTTGAGTCCTGCCATGCGCGTCTCGATGTCCGGCGGCGGCGGCGCGAGCGCTTCCAGTTCGGAAAGCTCCTTTACCAATTGGCGATCGGCGCTTTCGTTTTCCTGAACTCTTCGCTCCACCGCAGCCAGCTCGCGTTCGCAAAGCTCCGTCGTGCTCTTCGCCTGATTGCGCTTTTGCAGCAGTGGCTTCTTGTCCAGCTCGAGCTTCGCGATCGCCTCGTGTTCGGCCTCCGCGTTTTGCTTGCGGTCATTCTCAATCTTTTTGATGCTCTCCTCGATTTGCGTGATGCGCAGCGCGACTTCTTTTTGCTCCTGCTCCAGCTTTTTCAGCGCGACGATCTCGTTGCGCAACTCCGGAAAGTTGGCCGCCTGCGACGTGCCTTCACGACCGAGATTGATTTCGCTTTTCTGGAGCAGGCGTTTTTCGTGACGCAGCGCCATGCGTGTTTTCTGGCGCTTGACCTTCAGCGCGATCTCGCGCAGGCCGGTGCGAATGAAGCTCACAAGACAACGCTAGCCGAACCCTGCCTTGGACAAAGGGTTTTTCCGCGTGAGCGTTACTCCTCGGGCGCGGCCAGTTTGGCGAGGACGCTGAAATCTTCCAGCGTAGTCGTGTCGCCGGTCACGCTTTTGCCGGTTGCGATCTCCTTGAGCAGGCGGCGCATGATTTTTCCGCTGCGCGTTTTGGGCAGTGCCTCGGCAAAACGCACTTCGTCAGGTTTGGCGATTGCGCCGATGTGTTTAGCAACGTGGTCGCGCAATTCCTGTTTCAGCACACGACTCGGATCGGCGTCGCTTTTCAACGTGACAAAAGCGACGACGCCCTGGCCTTTGAGCTCGTCGGGCCGGCCGACCACAGCCGCCTCAGCCACGCGCGCGTGACTGACGAGCGCGCTTTCGATTTCGGATGTGCCAAGGCGGTGCCCGGCGACGTTCAAAACGTCATCGATCCGTCCGACGATCCAGAAGTAGCCGTCCTCATCGCGGCGCGCTCCGTCACCGGTGAGATAATTTCCTTTGAACTCGCTCCAGTATTGTTTGCGGTAGCGCTCCTTGTCACCGTAGATCGTGCGCAGCATCGCCGGCCACGGGCGCCGGATAATTAATTTTCCGCCCACGTTCGCGCCAACTTCTTTGCCCGTTTGATCGACAACGGCCGGATCGACACCGAAAAACGGGAGGGTCGCGCTGCCCGGTTTTGTTGTGATCGCGCCGGGCAAAGGCGTAATCATGATCGCGCCGGTTTCGGTTTGCCACCAGGTATCTACGATCGGGCAGCGGCCGCCGCCGATCTTCTCGTGATACCACATCCAGGCTTCGGGATTGATTGGTTCACCAACCGTGCCGAGCAGACGCAGCGAGGAGAGATCATGCTTCTTCACCCAATCTTCGCCCCAGCGAATGAACGCGCGAATCGCAGTTGGCGCCGTGTAAAGAATGTTAACCCGATGGCGCTCGATAATGCTCCAGAAACGGTCCGGCTCGGGCCAATTCGGTGCGCCCTCGTACATGAGCGTGGTCGCGCCGTTGGCGAGCGGGCCGTAAACGACATAGCTGTGGCCAGTCACCCAGCCGACGTCGGCCGTGCACCAGAAAAGATCTTCATCGCGCAGATCGAACACATATTTGGTTGTCGCATAAATGCCGACCAAATACCCGCCGGTGGTGTGCAGGATACCCTTCGGTTTTCCGGTCGACCCGCTGGTGTAGAGAATGTAAAGCGGATGCTCGCTATCCAAGGCAGCCGCGGGACAATCGAGATCGACATGTTGCAGTTCCTCGTGCCACCAGACGTCGCGGCCGTCCTCCATCAGGATTTCGTTGCGCGCGCGCTGAAACACGATGACGCGCTTTACTGAGGTGCCGCCGCGCAACGCTTCATCGACATTTTTCTTTAACGGCACGATTCCGCCGCGCCGGTAACCGCCGTCGGCCGTGATCAGCGCGATCGCACCGCTGTCTGCGATCCGGTCGCGAATCGAATCCGGACTGAACCCGCCGAACACGACCGAGTGCACGGCGCCGATGCGGGTGCACGCGAGCATGGCAATCGCGGTCTCGGGCAGATTCGGCAAATAGATGATCACTCGATCGCCTTTGCCGATTTTGTTGCGCTTTAAAACATTCGCGAATCGGCAGACTTCGCGATGCAATTGCTGATAAGTCAGCGTGCGCTGCTCGCCCGGCTCGCCTTCCCAGATAATCGCCGCCTTATTGCGGCGGTGCGTGGTGAGATGTCGATCAAGGCAATTTTCGGAAAGGTTCAATTGGCCGCCGACAAACCATTTCGCGAACGGCGGATTCCATTCCAGCACGCGTCGCCACGATTTACGCCAAAGGAGCTCATCCGCTTCGCGCGCCCAGAATTTTTCCGGCCGGCTGATCGATTCGCGATACATCCGCCGATATTGCGCCAGATTCCTGATCCGCGCCTTGTGTGCGAACGCCTTGGAGGGCTTGAAAACGCGCTTCTCCTTCAGGTGCGACTCGATGTTCGTGTTGTCGATCTTCGCCATGGCAGGTCTTGACGCTAGCAATCGTCTACCGCACGCTCAACGGAAAGTTAAACGACCTTGAAGAGCTGTCTCATAATAGGAGCGGCAGTTGCAGGCCTGGCTTTCGGCGCTTTGCTATTCTTGTCAGTGATCGGAGAGTTGCATGCCTATCGAGTGCCAACCGGTGGAATGAAACCAACCATCGAGCCCGGCGATGATTTTTATTCTGAACGAATCAGTTATCATTTTCGAAAACCGCGGCGTGGAGACATCGTCGTGTTTGCGACAAAGGGAAACCCATTAATCCCCGAGTCGGCCTCTGGAGCAGCCCCAATTTTCATTCAGCGCATCATCGGGCTGCCCGGTGACACACTTGAGATGCACTTTGGCGATTTACTCGTGAACGGGAAGTCAGATCCCGCGCTCGCCGAGCGAAAAATTGTTCCCGGGCCCTCATATCTAAACGCCGACGGCCCACCGGTGCATGTACCGCTGGATTCGTATTTCGTTGCCGGCGACAACAGTCCAAACAGTTTCGACAGCCGTTACTGGGGATTTCTGCCGGCAAAAAATATTAAAGGCCGCGCATGGCTTCGCTATTGGCCGCTGTCGCGATTTGGATTTTTGTAGTTCGGGGGCGAAAGGTACAGCCATGGCAGATCACGTTTACAAAAAGATCGAGTTGGTCGGCTCCTCGCCGAACAGTGTTGACGAGGCGGTGAAGAATGCGCTCGCGCGAGCGGCCAAAACCGTTCGCAACATGCGCTGGTTTGAAGTCACCGAAACGCGCGGCTACATCGAGGATGGCAACATCGCCCACTGGCAGGTGACGCTGAAGGTCGGCTTCACGCTCGAGAAATGAGCTGAAAGCTCCCGGCGTATTATTCTTCTTCCAGCGCCTGGTAAATCTTGGTGGCGCCGTAAATCAGAATCGCCGGTTTGATCGCAAACAAGCTCAAGCGGAAAACGCCGCTTAAAATGCGGCTGACCGGCAGGCGCTCCAGGATCAGACCGGCAACAAAGGCGTAAACCAACGATTGCGCGGGGTTGTGGCGAACGTACTCCTCAGTCTGACTGAGCAACGCATCGAATTGTTCTCTCGTGTAGCGCACGGTGCGCTCGGCCAGATCCTCGGATGGTGTGGCGGTTGATTCGTCCATACATCTACTTGTTCGAATGTGAAGCGTTGTCCGCGCGCAGCATTTGGTCAACGCAAAGATAGCCAAAGGGAACTCGCGCCCGCGCCATGCGGAAAATCCGGCAACGCCGGCAGATGAACGAACTTCGCGGCGCGCCGCGCCGTTTTGAGGCAATAGCGCGCCAGGACTTCAAGCGACTGGCGTCCCAGTTGCGAGCAATTGGTGGCGAGCAGGATGTGGCCGTCGCGCGCCGCGACTTCAAGCGCCATGAGCAGCAGTTGCTCGAAATCGCGTTCCACCCGAAACGTCTTGCCGGTTCCGCGATGGGCGAACGTTGGAGGATCAAGAATGATCGCGTCGAATTTTTCGCCACGCCGCGCGAGCCGTGGCAACACTTTCAGCACGTCATCGGCAATAAACTGATGCCCGTGTGTGGTCAGGCTGTTCAGCGCGAAATTCGCACGGCCATGGTCCAGCGCTTTACGCGAAAGATCGACATTGAGGGTCGTCGCGCCGGCTGCGGCCGCGGCGACGGCAAACGAGCACGTGTAGGCAAAACAATTGAGCACGCGTGCGGGCGCAAGCTTGCGCAGGTAGGCCCGGTTTTCCCGTTGATCGACAAACAAACCGACCGAATACCCGCCAGCGAAATCGATCCCGAACTTCAGCTGCCGTTCCATCGCCGCGGTCTGCAAGTTTTCGGCGGCGTCGCCAAACAGCAGCTGCGGCTGGCCGCGTTCCTCATTTCTCCTGGGCAGAAAGCGAATGAAAATCCGGCCGCAATCGAATCCGACGTTTTCGGCCCACAAATGCAACTCCAGCGTCAGCTGCTCCCGTGCGGGTGACGTTCTGAAGGAGATGAGAATGTCCCGCCCAAATCGTTCGACCCAGCCATCGGTCGTTGTGGCCAGCCGATGCGCATCGGTCTTTTCGGCCTCAAAATCACGCAGCAGGGCCGCGTCGATCCAATGAGCTGTAATCTTTTTCACTGTGCGAGGACCGGCTGCTGGCGGGTCAAATCTAGCGTGAACTGCGCCGCGGCTTGCTGCGGTCGTTAGGCGCATTAGACTTTTGGTTCATTGGATGCGGTTGTGCCGCGACTGCTCCAGCTTCCGACGATGCAACAAGTGACCGTTTGTGTGCCGGCGAGCACTTCCAATCTTGGCCCGGGTTTCGACTGCCTCGGCATGGCGCTTCGCATCTACAATCATGTAACCCTTAGCCGCGGCGGAAAGTCGCGCGTACCGCCGATTGTGACGAGAGCAGCGCGGCGGTTCTTCGATGAAATCGCGAGGCCGCCGTTCCCATTTTCTTTCCAGTGCCCGGGGGAAATTCCCTCGGCGCGCGGCTTGGGCGCGAGCGCGACGGTTCGACTGGGCGTTTTGCACGGCTTGAACGAGCTGAGCGGCCGGCCGCTCGATCGATTGTCGATCTTTCAATTGGCTGCGCAGCTCGAAGGCCATGCCGATAACGCCGCGCCCGCATCCTTCGGCGGGTTCACGGTTGTGCGCGGCACCAACATTACGCGGTTCGCCGTTTCGCCACGGCTCGGTTTGATCCTGCTTGTCCCGGATATGGAGATCAAAACCGCAGCGGCTCGGAAAATTTTGCCGCAAAGAATTTCGCGACGAGCAGCGGTGGAAAGTTGCGCCAACGCCTGCGCGATCGTGGCGGCATTTGCGTCGCGCCGTTACGAAGATTTACGCAGCGCTTTCACCGATAATTTTCATCAGCCGTTTCGCTCAAAACTGATCCCGTTCCTGCCGCGCGTCATCGCCGCCGCGGAAAAAGCCGGCGCCCTCGGCGCCTTCCTCAGCGGCAGTGGATCGGCGATTTGCGCGCTAACTTTGGAAGATCGAGATCGGGTTGCCGCCGCTATGTTGCGCACGGTCAAAGGGGCCGCGCGAGTGATTATGACGACGGCAGACAACCGCGGCATCGAGATCAGCAACCAGACATCACCAATCAAAAATCGCCATGCAGCGTTGGCTTGAAAACCTCGAGCAGTTCGCGATCGACGTCATCCTCGAGCGGCGTCATGGCGCGCGCGCAAATATTCTGCGCGGCCTTCTTTATGCGCTCTCGACGATTTACGAACGGTTGGTGCAGCTGCGCCTGCTTCTCTATCGCAAACGAGTTTTTCGGGAGCGCGCTCTCGGTTGCCTCGTTATCAGTATCGGAAACCTTACTGTCGGCGGCACGGGAAAGACGCCGATTGTGGAAAAGTTTGCGCGCGCTTTGCAGTCCGGCGGCCGCCGGGTTGCGATCCTGAGCCGCGGCTACAAAAGTGTGCCGCGTAAACGCAGTTTGATTGATCGATTTTTGAACCGAAACATCGAGCCGCCGCGCGTCGTCTCTGACGGCCAATCACTGCTTCTCGATTCACTGACCGCCGGCGACGAGCCTTACATGCTCGCCCACAATTTGCGCGACGTGATCGTGCTCGTGGACAAGGACCGCGTCAAAAGCGGCCGGTTCGCGATCGACAAATGGAAGGTCGACACGCTCCTGCTCGATGACGGTTTGCAGTATCTCCATCTCCGACACCGGCTCGACATGGTGTTGGTCGATCGCCAGGCGCCTTTTGGAAACGAATTCCTGCTCCCACGCGGCACGTTGCGCGAGCCGCCCCGGAACCTGCGCCGCGCCAGTTACATTTTCATCACCAAGAGCACCGGCGAACCGAACGACGCGCTGGTGAAGCGCATCCGCCGCTACAATCGCACCGCCGAAATCATCGAGTGCGCGCACAAACCGCTTTATCTTCAAAATGTTTACACCGGTGAACGCCTGCCGCTGGAGCAGCTCCGCGACGCGTTCATCGGCTCGCTCTGCGCCATCGCGGCCCCGGAAAGTTTCGAAGGCGCGCTGAAAAAACTCGGCGCGCATGTCGATCTGGCCAAGCGCTACATCGATCACCACTATTTTTCCGAAGCCGAGCTCAAAAGCTTCATCGCGCGTTGCATCCGGCGCGACCTCGCCATGATCGTCACGACCGAGAAAGACGCCGTGCGCATGCCGCGCCTCGCTGAGG
>DATDFJ010000191.1:0-4049 GCA_036522675.1 Chthoniobacterales bacterium
TCTATCTTCCGGATGCTAAACTGGAGTCGATGCGACGCATCGTGACGTTTAGCTGGGTAACGGCCGACGGGTATTTTGCAGGGCCCTCCGGCGACTTGGATTGGGTGGTGCCCGACGAAGAGCAGGCCAAAATGGCCGCGAAGGATATCTCCGGATTCGACACCGCACTCTTCGGCCGCCGGACGTACGAAATTTTCGAGTCGTTCTGGGGACGCGTCGTCGTCGACGACTCCGGCACGGTTCCGGACCCGCATCATCCCGGGCGGCGATCACCGGAGCACGGCGCCATCGCGGTCGCGTTGAACAGAATGACTAAAATTGTCTTCTCCCGGAGTATGAAAGATGCTGCTTGGAAGAACTCGCGCTTGGTGCGCGAGCTTGACCCGCGCGAGATTGAGACAATAAAGGCCCAGCCGGGGAAGGATATGATCATCTTCGGCAGCGGCTCCATCGTGTCGGAACTCACGCGCCACGATTTGATCGACGAGTATCAGTTCGCCGTCTGCCCGATGCTCCTCGGAAGCGGCCGGCCGTTGATCAGCGGCGTGTCGAAGCGTTTGCGACTGGATCTTCTGGAAGCGAAGACGCTCAATTCCGGCGACGTGATGCTGCGCTACGCGCGCCGGAAATCTCCGTGAAGCGCCGGATTCAAAAGTAGCGGCGACGGACCTGTGCGGTCGCCGTACGGGAGAGGTGGTCGCTGCCGCCCCCCTCTGTCTCTCCGCTTGACCCCGAGCTCACCCTTTCTCCTTGGAAACAGTAACCGGATTGATGCCTGAATATTCAAATCGTGATTCACCGCGTCACGGAGTTCGCTGTTGCAGCACCGTTTGATCGCTGCCGGTGGCCGTCACAACCAGATAACGCTGCTCGGACGGTTTACCGGCGGAGCCCTCCGTTGCCCCCGCGACTGTCCGCAGGGGGCCGATCGCCTGCGCGACGGCCGCGCCGTTGGGCCAGGTCTTGAACTTGGCGAGCGGAATCCGGCTCTGGGGTTTTGTCAGCGAATCGACGATAAACAGCTGATACTCCTCGCCCGGCTGGAGACCGGCGACGGCGATCTCCAGCAAGTCGATCACTCCGAGCGAGTTGACCGCAACCGAAGCGCGCCCGGTGGAAGCGGCTCCGGATGGCGGCGCCATCGCGATATGCACCGTCTGACCCGCCACCCCCAACGGAGTAAGGTTGGCGGCGCCGTCGCCGCTTGGAACAGCATTGGGCACATACACGAGAGCTTGCGCCGTCTGTCCGATTGGAATGTTGGCGATCACCTTGTTGCTCAAGGTGTCGATCGCGACGGCGTGTTGGCCGTTTTCCAAAGCGACATACACTCGGGTTCCGTCCCCGGACAGCCAGATGCCGTGCGGAAGATCTCCCACGGGAATGGTGGCCACGAGCTCCGGTTTGGCGCCGCGGCGGTACGCCTTCACTTCGTTCGTGCCTCCGATGGTGATGTAGGCGAATTTACCGTTGCCGTTGTTCGCAAAATTCACGTGGTTCGTAATCGGTCCGGTGTCCAGCAGCGCAATCTGTTCGAACGGAGGTTTGGCGTTAAACACCTGCACTTTGCCTATGTCTTTCAGCGTTATCCAAACTTCGTCGCTTTCCGGACTCACGGCGATGTTGGGGCAGAAGGGACTGGCCTGCGGCAGGCGCTGGATGACTTTGTGTGATGCCGTCTCGATCACCGCCAGCTCGGGAGTGAAGCTCGAGCAGACGAAGGCATAGCGGCCGTCCGGACCGAACATGGTCATTCCCGGACCGTTCGCCAATTGAACGCGTCGCGTTTCTTTCATTTTCGTAGGGTCGACGACCGACACGTAGTCCTCGCCCCGGACGGTGACCCATAGTTCGCGCCCATTGGGGGTGAAGAACGCCTCGTGCGGCGATCGCCCAACGTACACGGTGCCCTTGATCTTATTCGTCGCCGTGTCGATCAGCGTGACTGAATTCGAGCCGACCGACACGACGGCGAGCGTCTTAGAGTCGGGCGAGTAGCCGAGGCCGTGAACGAGGAGCTGACCTTTGTAGACAGCGCTCAAAGCGCCGGGCACCGGATCGCCGAGCCGGATCACGCCGAGCAGCTTGTTGGCCGAGGGGTCGATCACCGAAACCGTGTTCGAGGTCTGGTCCGCGGCGTAAACCCGATCGCGGCTGGAGACGGCGATGTTTGCCCGCCCCCAGGGCGCTTGCTGGGCAAATGCGGACGGCGCCAAACAGAAAAACGCTAATGCGCCGATGAGTTTAGCCTTCGTATTTTTTTTAATGGTCATGCGTCATCCCTCCCGCTTGCGAGCTCGGCTTCGGAGTTCGATCTTGCCATGCCGCACCATGCCGTTTGAGCCAGAGCCGCATCAGCTCTATCTCGTTCTGTTGGTCGGCGATGATTTCCTGCGCGAGACGCTTGATTTGCTCGTCTCTGCCGTAGAGCAAAACCGTTTTCGCCATGTCGATCGCCCCCTGGTGATGGGGAATCATCATCGTGACGAAGTCGCGGTCGGCGTCGCCGGTAGGCGCGGCGTGCATGCCCTTGTGCATCACACTGATCGCGTCGCCCATCAACTGATCGAATGTTTTTTCGGTCGAAGCGGTAAATTCAGCCGGCGCAGCGAGCGGAGATCCGGTGGATGTTGCCGAGTGCACGGCGTGTTTTTGCATCTGCAAGGCCATGACAGTCACCGCGGTAAGCGCGGCGACAGAAATCAGTCTGTGGTTCATGCTTTTCTCCCCTTCATTGCCTTACGTTACGATAAGCTACACATACGCTGGAAACACCCTCCTTAAAGGTTTTGATTATCGCAATTTTGTGAGGTCGGGTTATATGGGGTCGGGATAGAGCGGTGAGACAATGACGAGCCGGCCCGGTGCAACTCGAACCTTAGCTAGTGCAAAAGCACCGAGCGAAGCTTTTGACAAGTGGTATGGCGGGAATTAATGCCGTCAAACCCGGGCTAGCTCGGGAGTCTTTTTATTATTCGTCGTCCCCGCCGGCTTTACGGCCGCGTTGCCGGTCGCGTTCGTCGCGGCCCCCATCGGCTTCGCTATGTGAAAACCCCGGTCTCAACGGGTCACATGGTAACGAATATTCCGTGACCCTCATGGCGTTGACGCCGGAGAAGCCGGGTGACAATGTCTGCCCCCGAATTCAGAAATGGGGGGTTCCCATGAAGAGGAAAAAAATTACCTTCGTTTGCCTGGGATTGCTCTGCCTTACCTTTCTCGATGTCCGCCCGGTCAAAGCCGATCCCCTGGAGCTCACCGGCAAAGACTGGATGGCCTATGACGGCACAATACGGGGGGAATTCGTATTGGGCTATCTGAACGGAATCGAACAGATCCTGTCGATCGTCGGTTGGAGCATGCGCAGCCGTCCAACGGTCAATGTTACTCCGCAGGTTCTCAGCGAGGCGCTCTATAAAAAATTAGTCCAGGAGCCGGAGCTGCGCAGCGGGCCGCTCAGAGAATCGCTTTGGACGGTTGCCGACAACTATATAATCATTACCGACCGGGCGGGAAGCGCTCTGCCGAACTGGCAAAAGCTTATTACGGCTTCGGACTGCGCCGACGTGATCCTGAGGCTCATGCAGCCAGCCAAGGCCGAAAATAGTTTTTAGTCGCTGCGCGATAGTTTTGAGTGATGAATGTTGAGTTTTGAGTTGGAAATCCGGAATTCAAAATTCAAAACTTAAAACTCAAAACTGGTTTTATTTGACAAATCTGTCGTCGACCAGATCTTCCGCCTTGAGCGCGCGGATTTTCTCGTTGGTGGCCCCGATCACCTGAATGGCGTTGCGTATGCCCTCGGTCGTGGGCGTAAGCCGCCGCTGGTAGAGCGTCAGCATCCCCTCGTAGCCCTCCAGCGCGTCTTCGGTGCGCGGCAAGCGCAGCCCTCGGGCGAGACTCTTCATTACCGCGGTCTTGTTGGCGGGATCCAGGGCGAAGGCGACGCCCTCCGTCAACGCTGCGAGAAAGCGCTCCACGACCTCCGGCGCCGCGTTGACGAAGCTGCGCCGGGCGATGACGCCGGTGTTCTGATACGGCACCGGCAG
>DATDFJ010000192.1:0-4089 GCA_036522675.1 Chthoniobacterales bacterium
AATGATGGAGTCCGACGACCTGAGAATTCGTCTCTATGGAAATACAGCGATCGTGACGGCGCTGACAAGGAGCAAAGGGAAATTCATGGGGCAGGATTTTAGTTCGTGCGAGCGGGCGACAGATATTTTTGTGAAGCAAGACGATCGCTGGCGGTGCGTGTTGACACAGCTTACCCGATCAGCAAGCAAGTGACGCCAGTTCCATCACTGACTAGCTAGATGTAGCCCTGCTTCTCAGCCGACATATTTCTGCGCGATCGGCATGCGGCGGCCAAGGCCGAAGGCGCGCGTGGTGACCTTGAGACCGGGAGCGGCTTGCTCGCGTTTGTATTCGTTGAGATCGACGCGGCGTTGGACCCAGCGGACGGTTTTTTCATCGAAGCCGTGGGCGATGATATCGCGCGCGCTCAGGTTTTCTTCGACGTAGAGACGCAGGATTTCGTCGAGGATCTCATAGGGCGGGAGAGTGTCCTGGTCGGTTTGGTTCGGTTTTAATTCGGCGCTGGGCGGCTTATCGATTGTCGATCTTGGGATGATTACATCCTTTCTGTTTATCCAGCGGGCGAGATCGTAGACCATTGTCTTCGGCACGTCGCTGATCACAGACAAGCCACCGGCCATATCGCCGTAAATCGTGCAGTAGCCGACGGCGAGCTCGCTTTTGTTGCCGGTCGAGAGAACGAGGTGACCGAACTTGTTCGAAAGCGCCATCAGGGTCATGGCGCGCAAGCGCGGCTGCATGTTTTCCTCGGTCTCGTTCTCGGGCAGGCCAGCGAAGATTTTTTTAAACTCCGCTTTGAAACAGGCGAATGTCTCCGTGATCGGGATTTGCAGAAAGTGAATGCCGAGGTTGCGCGCGAGGCTGAGCGCGTCGTCGATGCTGCCGCGCGATGAATACTGGCTGGGCATCAGCACGCCGGTCACGTTTGACGCGCCGAGCGCGTTGGCCGCAATCGCCGCGACGACCGCGGAATCGACGCCCCCGCTCAAACCGAGCACAGCGGATTTGAAATTGCACTTGTGCGCGTAATCGCACAGCCCGAGCGCTAACGCCTCGAACAGTTGCTGCGGCGTTTCGTTCTCGCGAAACTCGATCGCCGTCGCGGTTTCACTGTCAATGACTGTTTCTTCTTCGCAAAAGCTCGGCAATTGCGCGATCAATTTGCCCGACGCATTCACGGCGATTGAGTTGCCGTCGAAGATAAGCTGGTCGTTGCCCCCGACCGCATTGCAATAGCAGATCGGCCGCCGATATGTCTGCGCGAGCGCGGCGACCATTTCGAACCGGACACTCGGTTTGTGCAGGCTAAACGGCGACGCGCTCAGGTTCACAACTATGCTCGCGCCTTGATCGACAAGACCGCGCACCGGCTCGACATCGTAAAGCGGACGCGGGAGATAGTGTTCGGTCCAGATATCTTCACAAATGGTGACGCCGAGCTTGTTCCCGCAGAGCTCGAACGGCGCGACGCGCTCAGCGGGCTCGAAGTAGCGGTCTTCGTCGAAGACGTCGTAGGTCGGGAGCAACGATTTGTGCGCTTTACGGATCGGTTTGCCGGCTTCGAGTAAGGCGGCGGCGTTGTGAAACGGTTTGCCGCGGCCTTCGTTGCGATCGACAAAGCCAACGAGCAAGGCCGCGCCCGGCCGCACACGCGCGTGGAGTGCTTCAACCATCTCGAGGTTCTCGGGAACGAATCGTGATTTGAAGACAAGGTCCTGCGGCGGATAACCGCATATCGACAACTCGGGGGTAAGCACCAACTGCGCGCCTGCGTCAGCCAGCCGCTGATACGCGCGAGCGATCTTTTCAAAATTGCCGCTCAAATCCCCGACCGTCGGGTTGAGCTGGGCAAAACCGATCTTCATTCTGCTTGACGCAGGTTAAGCGCAACAGAGTCGGCAGCAATGCTGTTTTACGCGTCTGGACAGCGCACGCGCCCTCGCGTGCACCGTTCGGCGCCCTCGCCGAACGGAATCTATTGGAGCGAACTTAGGAGTTTCCGGCGAGGGCCGCCGGAAACAGCACGCGAGGCGCGTGCGCTCCCGAGCGCTTAGTGGCTGCTCAGGTCGAGAACGGCGCGGTGCTTGTAGCCTTTGTTCAAGGCGTCATCGGCGCCTTCGACAAAGACCCTCGCCCACTCGAACACCGAGGCGGCGAGAAAACCCGCAAGCGCGCAGAGAATTACCTTTTGGAAAAACGTGGCGTGCATTTTGGAATCTCTCCTGGCAGCACGCCCGATGCCATGCTCACCAGAATCCCCATTGCTCCGTGTGCACGATCCAGAGGCCAAGCAGCAGGTTCGTGACCACGTGTGCAGCGACACACGAGGAGAGGCTTTTCGTTCGATATGCGACTGCGTTGTAAGCAGCCCCAGCGACGAGCGCGGCCGGCCAGTCGGGCAGCGAATGCGAAAAGGTAAAGGCGATCGTTACGACGGAAAATGAAAACCACGAGAACGCGCCGAACGGCACATGTTCGAAATTTTCGTCGATCAGAAAACGCAGCAGAAATCCGCGCCAAAAGATTTCCTCGATCAACGGCACAACCACGATCAGGCGCATAAAGCGCAGCACCAGCTCAAACCAGTAAAGTGGCGAGTGCTGATTGAAGAGCACAAGCGGATTGAACCCGGACGCGCGCGGCGAAAAACCGAACAACGTCTGCGGCGAGATCCAGATGATGAAGGCAATGAACCCAATCAGCAGCGCGAACCCGATTCGCCGTGCTCGACTAAAATCGTACGCGCGCCAAAAGTAAATCAGGAGCGTGCCGCTAAGGATTGTCTGCAGCGGATAGATCCAGTACTCGGGCAGCGTCAGCCAAACCTGTTTGTCGATCTTTTTGAGCGCGCCGTTGAGCGCCAGTAACGCGACGAACAGCAGAAAAGGCAGAGCGGAGGCGACTAATTTTCTCCGTGAAGGCATGGGAGTTGCGAATGTTCAGCGGATGATGCCCGACTCCGCCACCGAGACCAAGCCAAACGACACCGACGCGGAGAAACTGGCGCGGCTGCTGGAGATCGAACTGATTCAAAAACGCGGCGAGTGGAAGCAGGCGAGCGCGCGCCGCCGAAACATGCGCAGTCTTGCCTTTGCTTTTATTTTTTGCGTGGTGATCGCGAGTCTGTTTGGCGCTTACTTCGTTTTCATGCGCGTGAACGAAGAACGCGGGAACCAACATCAGCACAGCAACACAGCTCCGGCACAGCATTAGTGATTTGGAGGGCGTGCGCGCAGCCTGCCCTGAGCCTGTCGAACGAGGCGCTCCTTGATTTGTAAACCGAGGGCGCGTGTCGCTGCATTTTCTTACCGCCCGGCTGCCGGGCCTAGAGATCCCGAGATCACAGAGACTTCATGCAGAATTGCCCGTCCTAGATTCCGCCTCTGTGTCCTCGGGAGCTCGAGCGGCGCGAGCCGCGGGCGGTAAAATCAAAACCTAGCAATCAATAGGTATTTCGCGTAGCTCACGCTATCTTGCGGTTGCCGTTGCGCGAGCAGATGCTACCCAGCAGCTCGCGCGGCCATGCCTAACGACTAACGATCGACAAAAGTACGGCTCGCGGGCTTTGCTTCGGCCACGCGGGTCTCCGACTTGCGATCGTTGATCACGAAAGTGTTATTGTCGCCTAACTTCGACCACGGCCCGCGCGGTACTTCGTTGAAGTCGACAAATTTCCAGTCGGTCACATCGGTTTCGTTCAGTCCGAGATAATCGCGCACCGCCGGTGAAACATCGAGACCGGCGCCCTTGTTCAGGTTCGGCTTCGGCCGTTCGTTGCCGAAGACATATTGCCAGTGGTCGGTGCGAAACGGGCCGGCATCCTCCCATTGCGCGTATACGATGCGATTGCCTTTGCGAATCGCGACCCACCGATCTTTACACGTCGAAACGGCGGGACCCTGGTAAGCTTCCTTGAACCACGGCACAACCTGCGGCGCTTCCGGCCGGTGGCCAGTCGCGGCCTTATCATTGTAAGGCAGCGCGCAGTAAAAAGGATTTTGCCGCGGCGTGAACTTCACCGGGATGAAGTCGCTGCGGTGCGCCGGGTTCGGATCGTCAAACCCGCCGTAGCTCTTCGCCCAATCTTT
>DATDFJ010000193.1:0-7854 GCA_036522675.1 Chthoniobacterales bacterium
CGGGAGCATTTTCTCTGTTTGTTTTGTCGATCGGTACAAAATCTTATGACGCGTAAACCTTTAGTAATAAGCAACTTCGGAGCCTACGGGGCTCGAACCCGCAACCTCCGCCGTGACAGGGCGGCGCTCTAACCAATTGAGCTAAGGCTCCTCGGGAGAGGGCAGACTTTAGGCGTGCCGACGTGCCGTTGCATCCAGTTTTTTAACGTGTCCGCGGCCCTGCGCCTGCTCGATTTTCTCGCAACCGCGACACAACGTCGCTGGTTGAACATTTTATGACGAGATGGCGTCGAAGATTGCGAAGATTTGACGTGAAAGTTATAATCGCTCCAACCATGGGAGTGGACGGGGTTATATAATGAGCGAAGAACGCAGCAAAGATTTCGAAACCTTCGACGAGCCCGATCCAAACCTCCCGTTGCTCGACAAGCTTGATCAAGTGATCGCTTCGTTGCCGCCGGGCGATCCCATTCGGCGCGATCTTCTCGATTTGCGGCCGCACGTTTCCGATCAATCGCAAATGATCGGCGAAGCCCGGCACATGATTGAGAAGCTCGAAGAGGTGATCAAGAAAGTCACGTCTCCGGCAAATCGCATTGGCACTTTTCTCGGCGCGACCTCGAAAGATACCGCGCACATCGTTGTCGGTGGGGCGGATTATTACTGCAATGTCGATCCGCGGATTCCGTTGGCGAAACTCAAGAAGGGCACACGCGTGCTCGTGAACGAAGCATTCGTGATCGTCGGTGATCTCGGCTTCGAAACGGCTGGCCCGGTTACGAAAGTCACGGAGGTGATTGGCAAAGACCGATTGCGCGTCGGTTCCGAGCACGGAACGCAATCAATGGTCTTGCAGCGGTCGGCCGATCTCGCAGGCTCGAGTTTGAAATCGGGAGACGAAGTGCGCGTCGATTCCAATTACCGGATGGCGCTTGAGATGCTCTCGAGCGCGAAGTCGCAGGAATACTATCTCGACACCGTGCCGGAGCTGCCATGGGAGAAAGTCGGCGGCCAGGAAGCGGCACTGCAAGCGATCAAGGACGCCATCGAGCTGCCCTTGTTGCACGCCGATCTGTTCAAGAAATTTCAGCACGCCACGCCGAAAGGTTTTCTGCTTTATGGCCCGCCGGGCTGTGGCAAGACGCTCATCGGCAAAGCGACGGCATTCAATTTGACCAAACAACTGCGCGAACAGGCGGGCGCGGAGGTGCGCGAATTTTTCATGCACGTCAAAGGCCCGGAAATCCTGAACATGTGGGTGGGCGAATCGGAACGAATGGTGCGCGAAATCTTCGCGACCGCGCGCGAGAAGCGGAGCGAAGGCTTTATGCCGTTCGTTTTCATCGATGAAGCCGAATCGATCCTCGGCACCCGGCGCGCCTCGCGTTATTCAAACATTCTTTCCACGCTCGTGCCGATGTTTTGCTCGGAAATGGATGGGATCGAGTCGCTCAACGACGTCGTCATTATTCTCGCCTCCAATCGAGCCGACTTGATCGATCCGGCGATCCTCCGGCCCGGTCGCATCGATCGGAAGATCAAAGTGAACCGCCCGAATAAACAAGGCGCGCGCGAGATTTACCGGATTTATCTGACCGACAACCTGCCTTATGAAGGCGCGTTGACGAAGGAGAGTGCCGGGATTGGCGAGGCGATCGAGCGCCTGGTGGAACGCGTGCTCGAGCAGCAGTTTGCGCGGCGCGAGGAAAATAAGTTCCTCGAAGTCACGTTGCGCAGTGGCCGGAAAGAAATTCTTTACCGCAGCGATCTGATCAGCGGCGCGATCATTGCCTCGATTGTGGAGCGCGCGAAAGCCAGGGCCATCAAGCGCTCCATCTCCACGCAAGAGGAACATGGCATCCGCGAAGAGGATTTGCATGCCGCCTTCGAGGCCGAGTACAGCGAGAACGATATTTTTCCCCCAGCCGATGTGACTGAGGAGTGGCTCAAGCTCATCGATTACGATCCGGAAAACGTCGTCAAGATTTCGCCGGTCAAACCGATCGGCGATTCGCCATTGCGCCGCGGCTCCGGAGTGATTTGAGATTGGAATCGGCCGACGCATGAAACGCGTCTTCGGACTCGAGACCGAGTACGGGATCACCGTCGATGGGGCGGAGAATGTCGATGTTGTGCACGAATCGATCGAGCTGGTGCGCCGTTACACCGATCACGGCGCGCTCATGAAATGGGATTACGACCTGGAGGACCCGCACCTCGACGCGCGCGGCTTCCGCGCCCGGCAGTTGCTTCAGGACACGGACGAGTCGGCTTACTACGAGATCGACAAGAACCGGCCGCTCAGCTTCGAGGAAATCAAAAGCGACCTCGTGCTTTCCAATGGCGCGCGCTTTTATAACGATCATGCCCACCCGGAATATTCGACGCCGGAATGCACCGCGCTGCATCAAATCGTGGCCCAGGAAAAAGCCGGCGAGCGCATCCTGATGGAATGCGCGCGGCGCCGAAACCAGAAACTCCCCGCGGGACGCGAAGTGCGGATTTACAAGAACAACACCGATTTCGTCGGCCACAGCTACGGCTGCCACGACAATTACCTGATGAGCCGCGACATTGCCTGGGACCGGCTCGTTGCCGCGATCCTGCCATTTCTCATCACGCGCCAGATCTTCGCGGGCGCGGGCAAGATGGGGATCGAGGCTGAAAGCGCGGCGAGCCAGCCGGGGCTTTATCAAATTTCCCAGCGCGCGGATTTTTTCAGCGTTGTTGTGAGCATCGACACGATGAATCGCCGGCCGCTCATCAACACGCGCGATGAGCCGCACGTCGACGCGAGCCGCTACCGCCGCTTTCACGTCATCATCGGCGACTCGAACATGAGCGAATGGGTCACCGCCATGAAAATTGGCACAACTGCGCTCGTGCTTGATTTGATCGAACGCGGCGCGGCCCCGCAGTTGGAAATCGCGCAGCCGGTTGACGCAAACAAATCGATCAGCCGCGACCAAACCTACGATTGGATCATCGAGCTAAAGGACGGCCGTAAGATTTCCGCGATCGACGTGCAGCGAATTTATCTCCGCGCCGCGGCAAAGCTCGAACGCTCTGAGGATGAGTCCAGCACGATGGATGAAGATCGACAATGGGTTTTGCAGGAATGGGAAAACATCCTCAATGATCTGGAGCGCGATCCAATGAGCGCGCGTGACCGGGTGGATTGGGCAGCGAAGAAGTTTCTGCTCGGCGCGCTGCAGGAGGAGGAAAAACTTTCCTGGGGCGATCCGTGGCTGCAATCAATCGACCTCGAATATCACAATGTCGATCTCGAACGCGGCCTCTATTACGAGCTCGTCCGGCAGGGTGCGATTCGGCGCGTGGTCAGCGAAGAGGAAATCAAGACTTCAATCTTTACACCACCGGAGACAACGCGCGCCTTCTTCCGCGGCCGCTCGGTCGCGCGTTTCAACGACGAGATCGCTTCTATCCAATGGGACGAGATCGTGTTCGCGCACAATTCACAGAGCCGCCGCGTCGCACTGCCCGAAGCTTCCATGGACGCGCGGCTCAACGCCCTCAACCAAGCGGCGCGCAACGGGAAAGATTTCGACGCGTTCATGGCCGCGGTCAGCGCGATCGATTGAACCGCGCGCGCACTTCGAACGCCGTCATCCCGAGCCGCGTTAGACGGCGAGGGACCTCACAATCGGAGCGCTGATCACACAAGTTACACAAGAGCCACTCTTCACCGACGGTCACCAAACAACCTCTCGTCTAGGTCTTCCCACTTCGGATTTATTCTGCGCACCAGTTCGTTCTTCTTCTCGCGCCGCCAGCCTTTGATTTCTTTCTCGCGCGAGATCGCGTCCTGCGCGCGATCGAAGCACTCATAGTAGACGAGTCGATCGACATTGTAGCGTTTGACGAAGCTCCGCTTTGGTGTGTTCTCATGAAACCATAGGCGTCGCTGCAAACTGTTCGTCACGCCAGTGTAGAGGACGACCCTGCTTCGATTCGTCAGCATGTAAACGTAATACATCGGTAACGGTTCGGGTCCACGATGCTGAGCAACAAAAGCGTCTCGCACAAGCTGGTGGATCTCGCTGCGTAACCTGTGTGACCGGCACTCCGACTGTGAGGTCCCTCGCCGTCTGCGCGGCTCGGGATGACATGCAGAGCTTAAGCTACGACCAGGTGATCAAGCGCAGCTCGTGCGTTTGCATCAGGTGCGGATGCGTGGGGACCACGCGCACGCTGAAGCCATAGGCGCCGCTTTCGGTGGCGGGCACCGAGCCGTGGTAGAGATAATTCCCATTACCATCGATCTGGCTGCTTTGATCGAGCACGGTCGCGGTCGGATTGCGGATGCCGCCGTTATCGGCTTCGCCGTGGTAGGCTTCGACTCGCACATGTTTCGGATCGACCGCGCCGAGATGAATGCGTGCGCTGATCTGCAGCTGTTCGCCAACCGAAATATTTTGCCGATCAGCATTGCCGACTTGCACTTCCTGGATCCGAACCTGTGGCCAATCCTTGCGCATTCGCGCTTTCCACTGGCTCAGGTCCGTTGCGGCGTTGCAGCCGTCGCGGGCAAAGTCCTCGTGGGATCGCGCAGCGGAAATGTAAAGACGCTCGGTGTATTCCTTCACCATCCGGTGAGTATTGAACACGGGCGTGACGCTGCGGATCGATTCGCGCATCAGCTGCAGCCAGGCGAGCGGCAGTTTCCCGTCGGGCTTGGCGTAATAGAGCGGAACGATCTGATTCTCAAGCAAGTGATAGAGGCTGCTCGCATCGACCTCGTTTTGGAATTCGATCGTGCCATTATCGATCTCCGGCCCGATTGCCCAACCGTTGTTCCCATTGAAACCTTCGCGCCACCAACCATCGAGCACACTAAGGTTAATCCCGGCGTTCGGCGCCGCTTTCATCCCGCTGGTGCCGCTGGCTTCGAGCGGCCGCAGCGGATGATTCAGCCAAAGATCGACACCCTGTAGTAAACGCCTCGCGATGTAGCTGTCGTAATCCTCGACAAACACGAGCCGGTTTTCGAATCCGGCTTCGCGACAGAATTTATAGACTTCCTGGATCAACGCCTTGCCGCCTTCATCGCGCGGGTGCGCTTTGCCCGCGAAGATGAATTGCACCGGCCGCGTCGTATCGTTGAGCAATTTTTGCAGCCGCTCCTTATCGCTGAACAAAAGCGCGCCGCGCTTGTAAGTGGCGAACCGCCGCGCGAAACCGATTGTGAGAATTTCGGGGTCGAGGATCTGATTGACGCTGCGGATCGCTTCCGGCGATTCGCCGAGGCGCTCGCGCCGGCGGCGGATCCGTTCTCGCACGAATTCGATCAGGCGCAGCTTTAATTGCTGGTGCGTCTGCCAAAGTTGCGCATCGGGGATATCCATGACGCGCCGCCAGAAATCCGGCTCGGTGAGATTTTCTTCCCAGTCGCCGAGGTAGCGGCGGTAGAGCGCGGAAAACTCCGGCGCCATCCAAGTTTTGGTGTGAATGCCATTCGTAATGCCGGTAATCGGCACCTCCTCGACCGGCACGCCCGCCCAAACGTCTTTCCAGAGCGCGCGACTCACTGCGCCGTGCAGCTTGCTCACCGCGTTTGTGTGCCGGGTCAACCGCAGCGCGAGAATGGTCATGCTGAACGCGTCGGCCGGATCGACGCTCGCCTGACCGAAGCGGAACAGTTCGTCGAAGGGAATCCCGAGTTCCTTGGCGAACCCGCCGAAATATTTTCGCATCGTGTCGCGCGAGAATGAATCATTGCCCGCCGGCACCGGGGTGTGCGTGGTGAAAACGTTTGCCGCGGCGACCAGCTGGAGCGCGGAATAAAAATCGAGTTTCTTTTCGACGACGTTGAGCCGGATGCGCTCGAGCGCGAGAAACGCCGAGTGTCCTTCGTTCATATGGAACACTTCGGCATCAATGCCGAGCGCGCTGAGCGTTTTCACTCCGCCAATACCGAGCACGATCTCCTGACGCATCCGCATCTCCAGATCGCCGCCATAAAGCTCGGCGGTAATGAGCCGGTCCTCAGCGCTATTTTCAGGAATGTCGGTATCGAGCAGATAAAGCGGCACGCGGCCGACCTGTAGTTGCCAGACCTTCGCGAACACGTCGCGATCCAAGATTCGCACCGGCACAAGTAATTTGTCATCGCCGCGGCGAACTTCGCGGATCGGCAAATGATGAAAGTTCTGGTTCAGATTGATCGCCTGCTGGATGCCGTCCTTGTCGATCTCCTGTTTGAAATAGCCGTGGCGATAGAGCAGCCCGATCGCGACGAAGTTCAGGTCGAGATCGCTCGCCGATTTGCAATGGTCGCCCGCCAGAATGCCGAGGCCACCGGAATAATTTGGAATTGATTCGTGAAACCCGAATTCCGCCGAAAAATACGCGACCGGTTTTGTGATCGCATTGCCCGCGCCGGTCTTGCCGTAGGTGTCTTTGCGCCCGAGATATTTTTCGAACGCCTCGAACACCTGTTTGAGCTCGCGCACGAACGTTTTGTCCTGCGCCAGTTCTTCCAGCCGCCCCTGCCGCGAAAGCTGCAGCATCCGCACCGGGTTATGGTTCGTGCGGTTCCAAAGCTCCGGATCAAGGTGGCGAAATAATCGGCGCGCCGCCGGTTCCCAAGTCCACCACAGATTGAAGCTCATCTCCCGCAGCGGCTCCAACCCCGGCGGCAATGTCGGCATCACGTTGTAAATCTGGAACGTCGGCATCTCTGGCAATTCGAGCGGGATTTAATCAGGAAAAGCTTTTGGGGCAAGTCGAGGGAGTGATTGTCGATGTTGCACGGCTCCTCTGGTGCATAAGCCGCGCCAAGCGCCATTAGCATTGACAGGCAGACTAATTGACCGGCAAAAAATGTGATGGAGGCGAAAGCGTATGAACGAATCGGTGATTCAGATCAAAGACACGACCGCGAACCCGGCGCCGTTGGGGCTGCTGGGATTTGGAATGACGACGGTGCTGTTGAACCTGCATAACGCGGGGTTTTTTGAGCTCAACGCCATGATCCTGGCAATGGGGATTTGCTACGGAGGCGTTGCCCAGATCATTGCCGGGATCATGGAATGGCGGAAGAACAACACGTTCGCCGCGACGGCGTTCATTTCTTATGGGCTGTTTTGGGAATCGCTCGTCGTCATGATCATCCTGACAAAGCTTGGCTGGGGCGCCGCTTCCGACGACAAAGCGATGGCGGCGTATCTGGCAATGTGGGGACTCTTCACACTCGTGATGTTCATCGGCACGCTGCGTCTGCATGTCGCCGGTATGATCGTCTTCGGGACATTAACGATTTTATTTTTCCTGCTCGCGATCGGCGATTACACGCACGCAAGCCCCGGTTTCAAACATTTCACCGGTTACGAAGGAATCTTCTGTGGTTTCTCCGCCATCTACACCGGTCTGGCCCAGGTTCTCAACGAACTTTACGGCAGAATCATCCTGCCGCTTGGGCCGGTGAAAAAATGAGCCAGATGAAAACGTGGCTGGTTGTATTTATTGCGCTAACGATCGGCTTGCTTACGACAGCATTTGGTCAAGAACCCGTTAAGCAAACGAAGGGTGGCATCGGTTCGACCAAACAACCCGTCCATCTCGTCGTAAACTCTGACAAGGAGGCAAGACAGGTCTTCACTTATTTTCCATATCCGATCCTGCCCGCTGAATTTCGCTACGCCAATATTGCAACGTCGGGTCAGTATCGTCTGACGATCGACACCGCCGGTGCCGTTACTCAAATTCAGATCTTGAAACGGTTTGGTCACCCAACCCTCGACACGAATGCGTTAAAAACCTTCATCCGGTGGCGGGCCAAGCCTGGTCCGCCGCGCATTGTCGATGTCGGCTGGCACATCACTCCCGGTTGGC
>DATDFJ010000194.1:0-13528 GCA_036522675.1 Chthoniobacterales bacterium
GGAATCACAATGACGCGGCCAGTTTCGCGCGATCGACCTTGCCGTTTGGCGTCATTGGAAATGTATCGAGGAACACGAACTTGCGCGGCAACATGTAAACGGGCAGCCGTCCGCCGAGTTGCTTTCGCAAGCTGTGCCCCAACTCGAAATCTGAGGTTTGCTCGCGCGCGCTAAGGACAACAAAGGCGGCGAGCGACTGAACGGCGCCATTCTTCATCATCGGAAGAACGACCGCGTCCCGCACCTGCGCCAATCGCAGCAGATTAGTTTCAATGTCGCCGAGCTCAATGCGATAGCCGCTCAGCTTGATTTGCTCATCGATGCGACCTTCAAAAAACAACAGATCATCACGAAAGCGACCCTGATCCCCGGTGCGATAAGCGCGCTGACCGATAGATTCAAAAAATACTTCGGCGGTCAGGTCAGGCCGGCCGAGATAGCCTGGACTGACGTTCGGACCTGCGATGACGATTTCGCCACGCTCGTTTGGCGGCAGAATGTTCCGCGCTTGATCGACAATCATGACGCGGGTGCCGGGCATCGGGCGCCCCACCGGCAGTGGCGAATATTTTTCCGCGATCCAATCGTCGATTCGCACGGAAGTGGTCGCCACCGTCGCTTCGGTCGGTCCGTACATGTTCCAAACTTCCGCGCGCGGGAAACGTTCTCGCAGACGCGCCGCGGTTTGTGGCGGCAGTGTTTCGCCGCAAAAAAGAAACCGCCGCACGTGCGGGAGCATCGTCTCGCGAAACGATTCTTCGACCAGACACATTTGAGCAAACGATGGGGTCGAGACCCAAGTGGTGAGGTTGGAAGCAGCCAGCGCGCGATAGAGCAGCTTCGGGTTTTCAACCAGGTCCCGGCTGATGCTGAAAAGAGTGCCCCCGGTGACAAGACTGCAATACAAATCCATGACCGAGAGATCGAACGAGAACGGCGCCTGGTTCAGAAACGTTTCGGCTTGCGGCGCGAACTTTTGCTCGGTCGTCATCCAGCCGAGAAAGTGCTCTAGACAAGCGAGCGTGATGATGACGCCTTTTGGCTCACCCGTGCTGCCGCTAGTGAAGAGAATGTAGAATGGATCGATGTCCTGCACGCAACGCACTGCGCCCCGGTCGCCCCCGCCGGCCGCTAATCGAGCAACTTCTTGCGCGGTGAGGACGAGCGCCGGGCGAGAGATGGAAAGGATTTTATCGATCCGCTGTTGCGGTAAGGCGGTATCGATCGGCACGTAGGCTCGGCCAGACTTCACCGTGCCGAGGAACGCCACCAGCATAGCCGGTTCGCGATGCCCGAGGACCGCGACCGGCGCACGGTCGTCGCCGAATCGCCCGCCCAAATGCGAGGCCAGCGCATCCGAACGCGTGCGCAACTCGCCGTAGGTCAGCGTCTCGGCGCCGCTAATGTGTGCGACCTTCTCCGGCGCAATGATCCCCCATTGATCGATTCGCTCGAGCAGATTCACTCAGAAAGCCTGATAGACGAACGGCGGAGTAGAGAAATCACCGCGCCCGTAGAGCAGGATCAGCCCCGCGACAACTCCGAGGTAATAAATAACCAAAACCGCGCGCCACAGCCACGGATGCATTTCGAGCCAGTTCATCTCTCGAGACGTTGCTCGACATCAGCGATGACTTTGCGCGGCGTCTTCCACATTTCGCGCTCGAACTCGGCCGGCGACACTTTGATCCCGAATTCCTCCTCCAGCGCAATCATGAGCTCGACCGTCTTCATCGAATCAAGAACCTGGTAGTCGTAGAGCGGTAGATCAGGATTCGTGCGCACCTCGTCCGTGCCACTGACCGTGACCAGCGCTTGCAAAACTTTGTCGGCGATATCGGAACTTATCATAAGAACGTCAACGCTTGGTCACGCCTCCGGAATACGATCATGCATAAAATCATCGATCGCGCGATCGAACAAGATCCAGCCTTTGGCCGTGAGATGGGGATTGAGAATGTCTGGATCGTCATCGTAATCGGGAAAATCAGCCAGCGTGGCGTGGTACCGTCGCGCCAGCGTCCGAAATCTATCATAATAAGGTTGCCGGCCCTGGCGGGAAACCCCCCGCGGATTCCAATACGGTCCATTCATCGGCATCGCGAGCAAAAGCGGACGGGCGTGAATTTCCTGTAGTATCCGCAGGAGCAACTCGAGATCCGTCCAGGCCTCTGACTTCCCCATCAGCCCGCCAAACCAGGCATCGCGGCTGCCGGGATTGAAGTGTTCTCGCGGCGGACCAACGCTGGGATCTCTGCGCGGGTCGCGCGCTGCTGCTTCCTGAGCTTGGACCATTAAAGAGGCCCAATCCATCGTCTGCGGCCGGCGCGGCGGTGGATTTTTGTCCTCGTGCAACTTGCTCAAGACCGCAAAATGATCCTGGAGATCCCACATCACATCCTCGAGCTTTCCGAGCGGCGACGCGGCCCAAAACGCGATTTGGTCCAGCCAGCGATCAGAGGCGAGGCAGCGCACCGCGAAGCCAAGTAATGGCGTCCTCTCCAGAGCCTGCGGATACTGAACTATGCGAGCGGCGATGTCGTGTTTGAGACGAAAATCCAAGGCGCTGTCAAAGATCAGTTGGCTGGCGGCGAACCGTGAAAAATTTCCCTCATACCAGTTGGGATTGGGTGACCCGAGGAACCAATTGGAGGAGAAGGAAACGACCACTTTTTTGCCGCGCAGTTCTCGATCCAGCGCACCAATTTTTTGCAACAGAATCAGCGTTGTCGCCCCTGGTTTGCCGACTGCGGAAACTTGGAAACCGGTCGGCGCATTGCGGAAAAAATCCCCCGCCGTCCAATGAGGCGGACCGCCCATTTCGGAGCTGCCGTAAACAGGCAGAATGCCGGGCGTCTGAGCGGCCGCGCGCTGGAAGGCCAGCCCCTGAATTTTCAGCGGGAAGAGTTCGGAGGCGAATGCCGGTGCCGCGTTCCGTTCGCGCTGAAGAGCCACCGCTCTGCCGGCAAACAAAGTCGCGACTGTCAGCCCTATCACAATCACACCAGCAAAGATGTGCGGCTTAGCTGTCTGCGGTTTGGCGCCCGGCATAGGTGAGGCTTATACGTGCGATGGAGCGGTTTGCAAGGTGCAGCTAGAAGTTGCCGACGGGCGCGATCGCCGCAGTAACCGACAAGGGTACCGCATCATCTCTCACGTGCTCCTGACCTCCATCTACCACGTGGCCGACAAGGCGTGATGCGCAACTCGGGGAGACTTGGGAAGTTCAACTGTAGCAAGCCGTAACGATCGGATGCCGGCAGAAAAGCGAACCGCACGCGCGAGAGAGAAGATTACGTTGGAACACATCCACACCACTTCATGACACTTTTCAGATTGACGTTTCGGGTAGGCTCGCCACGTTCGGCGACGATGAGGTTGCGGAGTGCAGCAGCTACGTTCCTCGCGACCGCGCTGGCCGCGACTGCCGGTGCAGAGCAAGTTTACAACGTCAAAGATTACGGTGCAGCCGGTGACGGTGTGACAAACGATCGCGACGCCTTTATCGCCACGCTAAACGCAATCCCGCCGAGCGGCGGCGTTTGTTATGTGCCGACGGGAACATATCTAATCGGAGATCCAGCCATCCAGTTCCCGTCATCCGGCATACATTTCAAAGGCGACGGGCCAGACTCCTCGATAGTGAAAATCGCCGCCACGCCGCGTGCGAACCTCATCAACACTTCGGGCACAAACAACTGGAGCATCGAGGATTTGGGCTTCGATATGGGCAATTTTCGCGCTGCAGCTGCAGCAATCCATGGAAGCGGTGACAACTGGAAAATCTCCGGCTGCAAAGTCTTCAATATAGGCCGGGAAGGAATTTCCTGCTCCGGCACGCATTGGAAAATCGAGAATTGTGTGGTGGCCCGAACTACAGCCCGCAGCGACGTATCCCATGGCATCCTCGTCACCCCAAACTCAGGTGCCGGACACGATGGATTGATCCGGGGAAATGTCGTCATCAATGGAAACATAAAGATGAGCGGCTATTCCTCCTCCGTGGTCGAGAACCGAGTCGCGGGCGCCAGGTACGGAGCCGGCATTGTCACAGCGAAGGCGCCAGACTCCTACGCAATCACTGTCGCAAAGAATATTTGTCACGGCGGCCGCGGAAGAGACCAAAGCGATGTCTGGGTCGCGGGGATTGAAACTTGGGCCAGGGACTCCACCATCACTGACAACCTATGTTTTGATAATGAAGGCGGCGGGATCAAAGTCGCGGGCTTCCAGAACACCATCTCGGGAAACCGCTGCTACGACAATGGCCATTTCGGAATTGGCACATTTTGGGGAGGTAGTCTCCAGACAAGCGCAAGCCGATCCACGTTCCTTCACAACACCTGTTTCGAGGACGACAAAAGCAACTTTAGGCAGACCTACGGATATAAGGCGAACAGTTCCCGGCTTCAAAATATTCGACAGGTCGACAACACTTACAAAAACGGAAAGGGCGGAGGTCTCTTTTCGCGAACGAGACGAAGCCGCTCACTTTTTCATCTGTGAAGGAGCCGCGAAATCGTGCTCCGGGCGGTTCACATCATTAACAGAGCGCGAGTGCAGCTAGGAGAATGGCCGGCCGCACTTGCCTGAGAAAATTTGAGAGGACAGTGAGGTCTTCTCTCCATTAGTTTTCAGCATGGCTTCCGCCGCGCTCTGGCAACGGTTCCAGCGATATTTCCTGCGCTACAACGATCTCGGCTTCTCGATCGATATTAGCCGAATGAAATTTCCGGATGAATTCTTCGGGCAAATGCAGCCGAAGATCGAAAAGGCGTTTGCCGCCATGCGCGAACTCGAAGCCGGCGCAATCGCCAACCCGGACGAGCGCCGCATGGTCGGCCATTATTGGCTGCGCAACCCGGCGCTCGCGCCCAACGCGCAAGTGCGCGCAGAGATTGAGCAAACCAACGCGCGCATCAAGCAGTTCGCTGCCGATGTGCACAGCGAGAACAAATTCAAGCGCATCCTGCACATCGGCATCGGCGGCTCAGCGCTCGGGCCTCAGTTCATCGCCGATGCGTTCGGTTCGCCTCGTGATCCGCTGCAGATTTCGTTCTTCGACAACACCGATCCTGATGGTTTCGATCGCGTGTTCGCAAAGATCGACAACGAACTGCCGCAGACACTCGTGATCGTCGTCTCCAAATCCGGTGGCACAAAAGAGACGCGCAACGGGATGTTGGAAACAGAAACGAAATTCAAGGAACGCGGATTGGATTTCAGCAAACAGGCTGTCGCGGTTACTGGATCCCGGAGTGAATTAGACAAATATGCCGAGAGAAATGGTTGGCTCGGGCGGTTTCCGATGTGGGATTGGGTCGGCGGCCGCACCTCAGTCATGAGCGCGGTTGGGCTGCTGCCGGCGGCGCTGCAGGGATTGAAGATCGACAATCTGCTCGCCGGCGCGGCGGCGATGGACGAGTGCACGCGGGTGGCGAATGCGTCGCAGAACGCGGCCATGCTTCTGGCGCTGATGTGGCATTACGCTGGCCATGGCAGCGGCCAAAAAGACATGGTGATTCTGCCTTACAAAGATCGCCTCGCGTTGTTCAGTAAATATTTGCAACAACTCGTGATGGAGTCGTTAGGCAAGGAAAAAGATCTCGACGGCAACATCGTGCACCAGGGCATCGCCGTTTACGGCAACAAAGGCTCGACCGATCAGCATGCTTATGTCCAGCAGTTGCGCGACGGTGTGCCGAACTTTTTCGTCACGTTCATCGAAGTGCGAAAGGATCTGGACCGACCAGCAGTTGAAGTCGAAGACGGCATGACCAGCGGCGATTATCTGGAAGGTTTTCTGCGCGGCTCACGCGCCGCGCTCTACGAAAAAGGCCGCGAGTCGATCACGATCAGCATTCCGGAGGTGAACGAGTTCAATATCGGCGCTCTCATCGCCCTCTACGAACGCGCCGTCGGTTTCTATGGCAGCCTGGTTAACATTAACGCCTACGACCAGCCGGGCGTCGAGGCCGGTAAAAAAGCAGCGGCAAATCTACTCGCATTGCAAAAGCGTGTCCGCGCGCAGCTTGAGGACACGGGCAAAACCGCGGAAGAAATCGCGCGCGACATCGACGCTGATCCTGAAGAAGTTTTCCACGCGCTGCAACATCTGGCGAGCAACGACGCCCAAATTCGAGTAATCACCGGCGAACAGCCCGCCGACGATAGATTTTCATTCGCACCCTGAGAGTTAACTTCTGCCCCGATTATGGCGGACGCCGGTCCCGAGAATCCATCAAACGCGTTGAGCGTTGCGTGGACCGATGTCGTCCAGTTCGTGCGCCAGCTAAGCCACGACCTGCGTAATTATCTGAATGCCGCCGATCTCACCGCGGCTTACCTCAACGAGGTCGGCACCGAGGCGGAGATCAAAACCGAGATCAAGCGGCTGCGCGACAGCATTGCGGCCGCGGCCAGAGCTTTGCAGAAACTTTCCGCCGCCATCACGACGCCGAGAATCACGACCATTCCATACCGCGCGTCCGAGCTCATCGAGGACCTCCGCAAAAAAACCGACAGCGAGTTCCCGGATCGCAGCGCTGAGATTCGCTGGGAGACTGATGCGACTGATGGGCTGCTCAATGTCGATCCTCAACTGTTGCAAGAGGCAATCATCGAGGTTTTCAGCAACGCCTTCTCCCACGAACGCGGCGACGGACCGATTACCGCCCGTGCTAAGATCGACAATCAGCGCTTCGTCTTGAGTTTGCACGAACCAAAGCGTCGCTTCGACCTGCCGACCGAAAACTGGGGACGCGAGCCGCTGTACAAGGTGTCGCCGGGCCATTATGGGCTTGGACTCAACCGGGTGCGCGCTATCATCGAGGCGCACAGGGGAGATTTGCACGCTCGCTATGAGCCTGGGGAGTCCGTTTTGGTCACCACAATTGCACTACCCTTGTCGGGCTGAGTGCGCGAGAATGGGAACTCTTCTGCCATGACCACACAGAAGGGGCGAATCCTGATCATCGACGATGAGCGGCCGATTCTGCTCACGCTCGAAGCGCTCTTGCAGCGCCACGGCTACAATGTCGAGACCGCGACTACGGCCGCGCAGGGATTTAAAGTCCTGAAGAACGGCTCGTCCGACGTTGTCTTGCTCGACCTGCAATTACCCGACGCGGACGGCTTGCAGATGCTCGACCAGATCAAGACCGATTTCGCCGATACGCAGGTCATCATCCTGACCGCGCACGATTCGTTGAACAACGCCATCGAATCGATCAAGCGCGGCGCATTCCATTTCATCGCCAAACCGTACGCGCCGGAAGAATTGATCAGCCTCATCGAAAAGGCGCTGGAAAAGGAATCGCTCATCCGCGAGCGCGACGAGCTCCGAAAAAAAACCAGGCAACTCGAGCAGCGGCTCGAGCTCGTCCAGACGCGCCTCACGCCGGTGTTTGCCAGCAAAGCGATGCAGGAGATCAACGATTTGATCGACGCGATGGCGCCGTCCGAAGCGAACGTCCTCATCACCGGCGAGAGCGGCACGGGCAAGGAAGTCATCGCCAATGTCATTCATGCCCGCAGCCGCCGCGCGCAAAAGTCGATGGTCAAACTCAATTGCGCCGCCTTCCCGCAAACCATGATCGAGGGAGAGCTTTTCGGTTATGTCAAAGGCGCGTTCACCGGCGCGATGAACGATTTCCCCGGTATGATCGCCGCCGCTGAGGGCGGCACATTGTTCCTCGATGAAATCTCGGATATGCCGCTCGATTTGCAGACGCGGTTCTTGCGCGTGCTGCAGGAGCGCGAGTATCGCCCGCTTGGCAGCACCCGCACACTCAAGGCCAATTTCCGAGTCATCGGCGCGACCAACTATCCCGTCACCCGCGCGCTCGCCGAAAACCGATTGCGCGGCGATTTATATTACCGGCTCAACACGTTTCAGATCGACGTCCCGCCATTGCGCGAACGCAAGGAAGACATTCCCCCATTGGTCGCCTCGTTCGTGAAACAATTCGCCCAGCAACTCGACAAACCCGAGCCCGCGATCGCGCCCGATGCTTTCCAGAAATTGCTCGATTACTCATGGCCAGGCAATGTGCGCGAACTGCAAAACGCGATCGAATACGCCGTCGTCCTATCCCGCCAGGGCATGATCGGCATCAAAGAATTGCCCGCCGAAATTCAATTGCCCGCCGCGCTGCAAAAAACCGAGCGCGCCGCTGTAACACCCACGCGCCCCGGTGTGCAAACCTTGGACGACGTCGAGCGCGACACCATCCTCCAGGCCCTCGCTCAATGTCACGGCAACAAAAAGAAAGCCGCCGAACTGCTCGGCATCCAGCGCCCCACCCTCTACAACAAACTCAAACGCTACGCGATCCAGCTGTAGATCGACTAGAAGTTTACCACCCGCGGCTCCCGCCGCTAGAGAAGCCGGAGATCGCAGAGAAGATTTGCGATCTATAATTCTGCCTCCGTGTTCTCGGGCGCTCTAGGCTCGGGTGAGCCGGGCGGTGAACCTGTAAAGATTGCTGCGCCGCCATGGCGCGTTTCTCCAAGCGCGTTTTGATTTTCGCGTTTCGATCTTAGATTTATCGCGAATCTAAGATCGACAATGGCGATGCCGCGTCATTTGGAACAGGTGCTCGCGCACGCGGAGAACGAACTGGCCGCGACGGGGGCGAAGCGGCCGACCGAAGCGCTGGCGGTTTACAAGCGCTTCCTAAAGATTGAGGAGCACCGGCTCCGGCTGAAACATCAGGCCGGGGGTAGCGGTCGCGAGATCTGCGCGCGGCGGGCTGATCTGGTCGATGTTTTGTTGCGGCGCGTTTTTGACGCCGCGGCAACCGCCGTTCGCGGCGAAAAGAATGACGGTCCAACGCTGGCGCTGATTGCGATCGGCGGTTACGGCCGCGGCGAGCTGAATCCGTTCAGTGATGTCGATGTGATGTTGTTGCACGATGGTTCGCCGGGAAAAGTTTCTGCGGACATCGAACAGATCGTCGAGCAAATCCTGTATTTGCTCTGGGACATCGGGTTCAAGGTGGGGCATTCGACGCGGTCGTTGAAGGAGGCGATCACCGACGCGAACCGCGATATGCAAACAAAAACCGCCATGCTCGAGGCGCGACACCTGGCGGGCGACGCGGAGTTGACGAAAGAATTTCGCGAATTGTTTCGCGCCAAATGCGTGACCGGTCACGAGCGCGCGTACGTAGAGCAGCGGATGCAGGACCAATTGGCACGTCACAAAAAATTCGGCGACAGCGTTTATTTGCAGGAACCGCACATCAAAAGCGGCTGCGGCGGTCTGCGCGATTACCAGAACCTGCTTTGGATCGCAAACTTCCGGGAGGGCGCGCTCACGACGCGGCATTTGGTCGGTAAAGATTGGCTGAGCGAATCCGATCAGCGCCGGATCGAAGCGGCCTACGATTTCCTGCTCAGGGTCAGGACCGATCTGCATTATCTTACCGGACGGGGCAGCGACATTTTGCATCTGAATGTGCAAGAGCAGATCGCGCGACGCCTCAACTACGGCGCAACCAAAAGTCAGCTCCGCATGGAAGAGCTCATGCACGATTACTACGCGCACGCCCGAAACATCTTCCGCGTCACGCAGCGAATCACCGAGCAATACGCGAGCGGCGCCGCGACTGAAGGATTGCTCTCGCTCTTCAGTTTTCTCCCGTTACTCCGTCCGGAAACCAAGCGGCTCGGCGTCTTTTTTATCCGGAACCGACAGCTCAATACGGAGGAGCGCGATCTGTTTCGAAAGAGTCCGGTCGAGATGATGCGCGTGTTTCAGCTCGCGGAGGAGCATGATGTCGATCTTAGTCCGGAGCTGGCCGATCTAATTGGACGCAGTCTCGGTCGAATCAATCGTCCTTATCAATACGCCAAGGCACCGCGCGAAATCTTCCAAACCATTTTATCGCAGAAGGGCAAAGTCGGCCGCGTACTGCGAATGATGCATCGGACCGATTTTCTCGGACGGTATTTACCCGAGTTCGGACAACTCACGTGTCTCGTGCAACACGAGTTCCTACACCGCTACACGGCCGACGAACACACGCTGGTCTGCATCGACAAACTCGACGCATTGTGCCAGACCGAAGACAAGAAGCTGATTTTCTACCGCCGACTTTTCGAGCAACTGGAAGATCCGCTCGTGCTTTATCTCGCGCTGCTCCTGCACGACACGGGCAAAGCGGTCGGTGCGCGTCCGCACTCGGAAGCAAGCGCCGTATTCGCGCAGCGTGTGGCCACCCGGCTTCAGCTGCCATCGGTGCAAAGGAAATCGCTCATTCTGCTGGTCGATCATCATCTCACGCTCTCGAACATCGCCCAGCAGCGGAACCTCGATGATCCAGCGACGGTCATTGAGATGGCGGGAATCGTGAAAGACCAAAAGAACCTGACGGCGTTGATGCTTCTCACACTGGCCGATGGCCAGGGGACCAGCGCCGACGCATGGTCGGATTGGAAGGAATCACTCGTCTGGCAACTTTTTCACGCGACATCGCAGTATCTCGCCGACCAACAGTCGTATCACGAACAAACCAAAATCGAGCGCGACACTCTGCAGCGCGAAATCACCGAAAGACTGCCGCCTGACTATGCGGAAGAGATCGAAGCGCATTTCGACTTCATGCCCGACAATTATTTCCGCGCGTTCAGGCCGCCGGAGATTGTCGATCATCTGAAACTCTATCGCCGGTTTCTCGAAGCCGTTTCGACTGGAAGCGATGAGCCGCTGGCGCCCGCCATGTCCTGGCAGGTTTGCGCGGAGCAAGGCCACACCGTTGTCAGGTTTTGGACGTGGGAGCGCGAACAACTCCTCGCGAAAAGCGCAGGCTCATTTGCCGTCGTGCCGATCAACATTCTGAGCGCCGATGTTTTCCCGCGCGGCGACAACGTGGTCCTCCAGATTTTTCACGTCTGCGACCTGCGCGGGCGCGCCGTGACGAAGGAGGAAGATTTCCGATCAATCGAAGCGATCTTGCGTCGCGCGCTCGAGGAATCGGATTTCGATTTGGCGCCGTTGATCGAGAAAACGCGGCGCGAAAAACGCCGACTCGTTCAGGAGATCGAGTTCCCCACCCGGATCGCGATCGATAACAAGGCGCACCCGAGTTATACGCTTATTCAAATCCAAACCCCGGATCGACTCGGGCTACTCTACGACCTTCTCTCCTGTCTCGACCGCGCAGGCATGGAGAGTGTGCTCTCGCGCATCAGCACCCAAAACGGCGCGGCGATCGACACGTTTTACGTGACCGATCGCGCGACGCATGGAAAGATCACCGATTTGGAGCGAATCAGCACATTGCAAAAAGAACTGCAGGGCGCGGCGCTGGGAAGCTAAAGGTTTTTTTGGCGCAATGCGACGCGGCCCGGCCAACTTCTGCTCGCTCATTTGACGAGCGTGCCTATCGTCTCGGCTCCGAATGAACGCGATCCTTCTCTGCGCGGGTTATGCCACGCGGCTTTACCCGCTGACGCTGAACAAGGCGAAGCCGCTGCTGGAAGTCGCGGGCAAGCCGATCGTCGAATGGGTGCTCGATAATCTGCGGCCGGTGCCGAATCTAGCGACGGTGTTCGTAGTGACGAACAACAAGTTCGCGACTGATTTTCAGAACTGGGCGAAAGCTTACCAAGGTCGATCCGCCTCCGCGAAGCCTCCGGCGGACGGGCATCGTGACATGCGGATCAAAGTGATCAACGATGGTTCGACGAGCGATGACGACAAGCTTGGCGCAATCGGCGATATCAATTTCGTTCTCACGCGCGAAGACAGTCTGGCTGGCGACGATTTGATTGTCATCGCCGGCGACAATTTGTTCGACGAACCGCTCACCGAATTCGTGGAAGCGGCGAAGGATGCGGTCGCCATGGTGGCGGTGCACGACGTTGGCGATCTCGAGGCAATGAAAAAATACGGCGCCGTCACGGTCGATACCGACGGCGTGATCACGCATTTCGAAGAAAAGCCCGAGAAACCGAAGAGCACCCTGGCGGCGGTCGCTCTCTATTACTATTCGCGCGAGCTATTGCCGCTGTTTATGACCTATCTGGCTGCCGGAAATAATCCCGATCAGCCGGGGCGATTCCTGCAATGGCTTTACACCCGCAAACCGGTGAAGACTTACCAGATCAAAGGGCGCTGGCTCGACATTGGAAGCAAAGGGACGCTCGAGAAAGCGAACGAGATTTTTTCAATGACGAAATCCCAATGACGAATGACGTTGGAAGGACGACCTCCATGTCGTCCCCAAAAAGTGGGACAGGACAGCCCGTTCCTCCAATTCATTTGAGCCGCCCCTCGTCGAACTCAATCAGATCAAAATACGTCCTGATGTCGGTGCGGCCTTTCCCCCCCGCTTCTTCGAGGAAATGAAGGAAGCGCGCGCTCTTTTCGGCAGTGTCGGGGTGGCGCGCGATCATTGCCTGGTTCCATTCCTCGATTTCCTGCCACGAATGCTTGGAGCCGTGTTGCTCTACCCATTTCAGCATTTCATCGTCGCTCGTAAGCCGGTTCGCGGCTTCCTCGAACGCGTCGCCGTTCAGCTTCAGAAAAGCGAGCAGATGTTTGTCGAAGCCGACAGTTTTATAGTTGTATCCATTGAGGAGTCCCTGCCGGTGCAGGCGCGCTTTGTCGATCAAGCGCGGGAGCTGAACGTAGCCGCCCAGTTTCTCGTAAGGACTACGAGGATGCGGTTTCCGGATCGACGGCAACTTAAGTCGCGGGGAGAGGCTGCACCGCTGCGGCGGTGGCCGGAACAGTCGCCTCGCGCACGGGCGCGGCCGCCACTTTTTCCTGCGGCAATAATTCAGCTTGCGTGAGATCGGCGTGCCCGATCACGAGTTGGCCGGAGAAAATTCCGCCTTTATCGATCGTGATCGATTTCGCGGTCACATTGCCCTCGAGGACGCCGGTCTTGTGAATGTTGACTGCGCCGGTGGCGATAATCTCGGCCGACATCCGGCCTTTGATGTCGATGTTCGCCACGCGGATGCGCCGAAAACATTGCACGTCGGCTTTGCGTTCGACCAAGACATACCTGGCGATAAGCCGTCCCGGTATTTTGCCGACGAAATCGATGGTCGCCGATTCTTCACATTCGAGATTGCCGCGCAGCTTGCCCTCAACCAGCGCGGAGCGGCAAATGACGCTCGTGCTGCTGAGATCGCCTTTCGGCGTAAGGTGGAGTTCGCCGCGGGTGCGAATCGAGCGGCTAAAGCTGGTCGCGATTTTGTAATCGCGCAGATCGATGTGCGCGCTGCAACCGGGACAGTTCGTTGACATGCTCGCGTCGCTGACCTCGTGCTTGCGCTTGCACTCGAAACACGCCACCAGGCGCGTGCGCGGTTTGTTCCAAATCGCGCCGAGCTTCGGAAAGCCCGAGGCCTCCGATGCGGCGGCGGCCGGCTCTTCTTTGATGCGAAGCTTCAGTCCAGGTTTTGGCGCGCTCGGTGAAAAATAGCGGCCGCACTGCCGGCACATCGTGCTCTTGGCCGCGGCGTAGTCCATCTGCTTAAAGCCACAGTGTGGACACTCCACACTGACTTT
>DATDFJ010000195.1:0-6305 GCA_036522675.1 Chthoniobacterales bacterium
AGATTGCCCACGTGTTACGCACCCGTTCGCCACTAGACTTCCTTCGGTATTGCTACCAAAGGAAATCCCGTCCGACTTGCATGTCTTATCCACGCCGCCAGCGTTCGTTCTGAGCCAGAATCAAACTCTCCGTTAAAAACGGTGAAACGCTCTTGCGAGCGCCTCAAAGTTTGCGTCGCACCCCGCTACGGGGCCGACAAAATCTGACCATTCGTAATCTGTCTCCGCTCGTAAGCGGACACAGGTTCGTCCGATCTTTAATCTTTGTTTCCAAAGAAAATCGACAGATAACGCACAATTCAATGTTTGCTGACTTTGCTCCATCGACGGATTTTTCAACCAAATCCGCGACCATCGTTGTCAAAGATCGACATCTCCTGGCCGGTACAAGGCAAAACCCGACCCTCGTCAGAATCTGACCGGTGTCGGCTCGCCCTTGAGCCAGGAAGAACGTCAGCTGCTCGACTGCTGCTGACCCGCTTATCGCGGAGCCGGTAAGATAGCGAGGTCCCATTAACCTTCAACAAAAATCTCGAAGATTCTCGCTCAATTGAGCCTGCCCCCGAGCGATGCCGAATGCGGTCAAAGAAATCTCACACGTCAGAAAACTCCGGCGTAATTAATATCATTAGGGAATCGGCCTTTGCGGCTGTATATGCACAATTGACAATCGCAGCGTCAATCGGCCGCCGAGCGCTTTCGGGGCTTGTTCCCTCTGCAGAAATCCAAAACACACTCGAAATTTCACCATTATGGAATCAACCCTTACGCAAAACGGCGCGCTGTATTTCGCGCAACACAAAACCTCAAAACGGCGCGCCACACTTTTTCGGCGATTTGCCGCTGCCGCCAGAAAGCAACGTCCAGATGTTTGGCATCAACCGCCGCAGGGCGACTTATTCCTTCCTAAACGACCTCATCACGATAATGGCCGCTAATCGGCTTCCACATCGCATATGCACGAAATCCAATTCCGCGAAATAATGCGAGACGCGGAAGTAGCGCACGCAATCGGCCCGGTCGTGTTCAAACATCTCCTGTCGCTGGCAGACACGACCGAGGCGCTCAAGACATGCGGGGTGCCGCGAGCGGCGAATGTTGCTCAACTTGCCATTGATAGTTCTTTCGCGTGTCCTCATCGACGCGTAAAGGCCTAAGCGTTTTTATGGAATCGTGTCTCTAATGCACCACCAAAAACCGACAACCGATTTCAGAGAGAATAAGAACCGCTCGGTCCCTCAACGCGATACTTCGCGATCAGCAACCGTTTCCCAGAAACACCGCAAACAATTGGCCCACCGGGTGCCATCGCGGCGTGTCGCGAGCAAATTTCGGGGATAAACGATATGCCGACCTATATTTACGAAACCACCGACACGACCAAGCCAATACGTCAGCTCGAGGTGAAACAAAGCGTCCACGACGACCCGCTCCGTGTTGATCCCAAAACTGGCGAAGCCGTGCGGCGTATCGTTTCCGCCGGCTACAATGTCCTCGTGCGCGGTAAATACATCGGTCCTTCGGTCGGATCGTGCGAATAAATCCTCATGTCTCGTGCGATTACTCAATCACCCGATCTGCAACGGCATCGGCGAGTAAAATTCATCCGGTTTATCATCTGCCAGATCGTTGCGCTCAGTATTGCCGCCGGTTCGGCCGCGCTCGGAATTTCGCAATGGTTCACCGACGAATCGCTGAGATTAACGTTTACATGGCTGACCATTGCTGGAGCGATCGCGGCAGTGACCATCCCAATTGTCTTCTACGCATTGCCCCCGACCCTTCCGCGAAGCTAACGCGCTGTAATTTGGACGAAGGATGAATCGAGCCGCGGGCGCGAGTGAGATGGACCGTAGAGCCTGCGTCGCAGACGTGAGGGTGTGGGAAACAGGCGAATCGATGGAGCGAACAGGATAAGCGGCATTGGACACGTCCCGATTGGGTTATCGCGCGGGTAAACGCCAATGCAGCTAGGGCGGCTGGCGCGAGCACAGTGGAGTGCGAGTGATCAAGGCAGAGTTGCGCAGGGTAGCATTTCATTTGATTCACGCGCCATCATAGCCCCCGCCCGTCAAAGTCAGCTGGCTAATGCCGTGGCCGGCGCATCTTTCTGAGCTAATTTTGGAGCGATGAAAAAAGCCGATATTCCACCGCGAGACAACGCGCCTTTGACAGCACGGCCGACTGACGTGTCCTCGATCGACGCCATTATCGTCGCGGCGTACGATGTGATTTCTGGACCGGCGGGAAAGAAGCGCGATTGGGACCGCGAACGGTCACTCTTTTGGCCAGGCGCGCGTTTGATCCCGACGATACTCGAGCCTGGGACGAAAGATGTCGATCTTCGACCGAACTTCCTCGACGTAGAGGCATTCATCGCGCGGGGTCAGGCCTACTTCGCAAAGGGAGGATTTTACGAAACCGAGATCGCGCGCCGCGTCGAGCAATTCGGCTGCATCGCGCACGTCTGGAGCACCTACGAATCGCGCCATGACGCGGGCGACCCGCAGCCTTTCGCGCGCGGCATTAACAGTTTTCAGTTATTTCACGACGGGACGCGCTGGTGGATCGTGAGCGTCTTCTGGCAAAACGAAAGCGCCGAGCACCCGATCGCCGCGAAATATCTCGGTTAATCCAATGCGTTGCGCCTCCCGCCGCTCTGCCGGTGCGAGCAAAAAAAAGCCCGCCAGGAAACTGCGGCAAAGAGGATCAGACTGCCGTTGCTGCATTCCTGCCCTGGCGGGGTTTGTCGGTCCGCAGTCCACAGCTCCTGACGGAGCCAAAATCTACCTGCAAGCTTGTCCTGAGCAACGTCGAAGGAATCGAACATCGCGCAATCGGCTTTCGCTGCCTAGCGGCTGTTTGACACCGCTGGCGAGTTCTGTTTGCATGGCGCCATGAAATGGCTGGCCCTGCTGTCGCTCTCGCTCCTTCAATACGCATGCACGACCGAGGACAATCGTGCGCTTTATCGCCCCGATCCGATGGGTGGTTATGGCGGTTCGCAGTTTGTCAGCGAGACAAGGAGCACCGGCTTCCACAGCATGCCCCCGAGCAACACACCGTCGACGCCTGGCCAACCAATGCCGACAGCGAGACCAGAGTTCCGCTACTGATCGCGGCCTGGTTTATCCAAAAGGCAGGTTGCTTCTGATTCGCGCTTCGTCGGTTTTATCCACGCGCGCGGCTTTGCCAAGCTGACGTTTGCGCTTCGCACGCTTGGACGAAAGCAAATGACGGCGCGAGCTTTGTGCCCGCAAAATCTTTCCGCGGCCCGTAATCTTGAAGCGTTTGGCCACCGACTTGCGAGTCTTCCTGCGAGCAATTGGCTTTGGCATAACCGCCGCGAACATAATGGCCGCCGAACGAATCACAAATGTTTCTCTCGGATCGACTCGGCGGCCGGAAATTCCGAATCCCAAGCTCCAATAGCCATTCGTGGTGCAATACTGGCGCTTCATTGGAGTTTGGAATTTGGATTTTGGAGTTTCGCATCGCCGCCTCTTGTGCGCAGATTGTGTCATGGAACCGTCACCGCAGACGCGTCCGCATGTTCTCATCCTCGGCGGCGGATTCGGCGGACTCGAAGCCGCGAAAAAACTCGCCTGTAAAGAAATACGCGTGACGGTCATCGACCGCACGAACTATCACCTTTTCCAGCCCTTGCTTTATCAGGTTGCGACGGCGGCGCTCTCGCCGGCCGACATTGCTTCGCCGATCCGCGCGGTCCTGAGCAAGTGCAAAAATATGGAGGTAATCCTCGCCGATGTGCAATCGGTCGATGTCGAGCGAAAGAAAGTCCGCTTGGCCGAGACCGAGCTCGGCTACGACTACCTGATCGTCGCGACTGGAGCGCGTCATTCGTATTTCGGGCATCCCGAGTGGGAAAAGGTCGCGCCCGGCCTCAAAAGCCTCGAAGACGCGGTGGAGATTCGTCGGCGAATTTTGATGGCGTTCGAGTACGCCGAAAAAATCACCGATGAAGCCGCGCGCAAAGCGGCCATGACATTCGTAGTCATCGGCGGCGGGCCCACCGGCGTGGAAATGGCCGGTGCGATCGCCGAGATCGCGCGCTACACTCTGGCAAAAGATTTTCGCCACATCGATCCCTCGCAAGCGCGCGTCATCTTGATCGAAGGCGAGCCGCGCGTGCTCGCCCCATACCCCGAGGATCTGCAGATCAGCGCGATGAAACAATTGGCCGCGCTCGGCGTTGAGATACGCACCGGCGTGCACGCAACAAACTTGACCGAAGCCGGTCTAAACGTTGGCGAAGAATTCATTCCGTGTCGTGTGAAGGTTTGGGCCGCTGGCAACTTAGCGTCGTCAATCGGCCAAAGCCTCGGCGCGCCGGTCGATCGAGTCGGCCGCGTCATTGTCAACAACGATCTCACCATTCCGGGTCATCCCGAGGTCCAGGTCATTGGTGACTTGGCGAATTTTTCGCACCAAACCGGCGAACCATTGCCGGGCGTCTCACCGGTGGCAATGCAACAGGGACGCCACGCCGGGCGCAACATTCTCGCCATGATCGAAGGCCGAAAACCACGGCGCTTTTGGTACTTCGACAAAGGCAGCATGGCCACGATCGGGCGCAACAAAGCCGTGGCCGATTTCAAGTTGTTGCACATGCATCTGAGCGGACTGCCGGCGTGGCTGGCGTGGCTTTTCATTCACATCATTTTCCTCGTCGGCTTCCGCAATCGCCTCGCCGTGCTCTTTCAATGGGGTTGGGCCTACCTCACCTTCAACGCCGGCGCGCGCCTGATCACGCGCAACTTCCAAGCCGAACAACGACCGCCGACATGATCACCGCAGAGGACGCAGAGTTCGCGGAGCTTTGTAAATGGGCGTTTCTCGGCGTGCTCTGCGACCTCTGCGGTTAAGTGCAAATGCCTCTTCGGATTGCCGTCGTCGGCTCGGGCGCGATTGGCGGCTACTACGGCGGCAAACTTGCCGCCAGTGGCAACGATGTGCATTTCCTGGTGCGCGGGGATCTACCGCGGCGCTTATACATTCACGGACCCGGTGAGGATATTCGGCTGGAAGCAATCAACGCTTGCAACTCGACCAAGGAAATCGGCCCATGCGATCTGGCCTTAATCGCGCTTAAAGCGCCATCGAACGCTGCCATTGTCGATCTTCTCCCGCCACTGCTGCACGAACAGACGATGCTGTTGACCCTGCAGAACGGCTTGGGAAATGAAGAATTTCTGGCTGAACATTTTGGTTCGGGACGCGTCCTCGGCGGCCTGTGTTTGATTGCGGTGAATCGAGTATCGCGCACCGAGATTGAACGGTTCGCGCATGGCGACATCGTTTTGGGCGAACACGGGCGAGCCGCGCAGCCGCGCACGCATGAAGTGGCCGCGGCCTTTCGGCGTGCCGGGATCAACTGCGAAGTCACCGATGATCTGGAACAAGAACGCTGGCGCAAACTGATCTGGAACATTCCGTTTAACGGATTGTCGATCTTAGCCGGGGGGATCGACACAGCCGCGATCATCGCTGATGAGCAACTGCGCAAGCTCACGCGTGATTTGATGAACGAAGTGATCGTCGCCGCAAACAAGTGCGGTCACGACCTGCCGGACGACTCCTGGCGCAGACTCATGAAGCGCAGTGAAACGATGGGCGCGTTCAAGCCTTCAACCCTTCTCGATTGGGAAGCGGGCAAATCGATCGAGCTTGAGGCAATCTGGGGCGAACCAGTCCGCCGCGCGCGTGGCGCCGGTTTCGAAATGTCGCGGACAGAAATGATCTATGCGCTGCTCAAGAAGCTCGACGAGCAGCGCACCCAGAAAAACTTGATCGGTTTAACCGAACAAGTTTAGCGCACTAGCAAATGGCATCTGCCGGATCACAAATCAGCGTTCGCAACCTCCAGCGCAAAATGCCACTGGACATTGTCGATCTTGCGAGATTCGCCGAGTGCGCGCTGAAGCTCTGCTTGCGCCTGCCAACTAAACGGCGAACCGACTTGCAAAAGCTGCGCGAGATTTTGGTGCTGATTGTTTCTGACCGCCGGATCGCATTGTTAAATCGACAATTCCTCGGCGAAGCTAAACCGACTGATGTGATCACATTTCAGCACGGCGAAATTTTCATCAGCGCGGAAACCGCGCGTCGTCAGGCGCGACAGTTTCGGACCACGCTCAAACACGAGCTTCAGCTTTATCTCGTCCATGGTCTGCTCCACTTGCACGGTTTCAATGACCGCACGCAAGTTGGCGCGCAAGAGATGGAGCGAGCACAAGAGCGAATTGCGGGCCTCGCTTCGAAGCACCAAGCACCAACATCCACGC
>DATDFJ010000196.1:0-11065 GCA_036522675.1 Chthoniobacterales bacterium
GTTGCCGCCAAAAGAGCCCGCATTGCCGCCAAAGGAGCCGCCGTTACCGCCGAAGGAGCCTGCGTTGCCGCCAAATTGTCCGCCCCCACCGCGCGGACCGGCCTGCGCGTAGCAAGCGACAGCGATGCACACCGCACCCGCGGCGGCGATTAGCTTTGCCAAATGAAATCGTGTAACCATGGTTTCCTCCCTTACGTTTAGCGCTTGTTCTGATGCCAAACAGTTCGCGTTTGGTCAAGGGGAATGTGAGAGAAAAATTTTCCAGGTCGATCTTGCCGCCTGGACGGACGCAATAACCCGCAGCACGAGGCGTGTGCGTCTTCTCAGCTCGGTGCCGCTGCTTTCACGGTCGAGCGCATAGCGTCGCTCGGCTCCTCTTTCAACCGGATTGGCGGCACAATGTCGAGCCTTAGCCCGGACGGCGCCTGCGTCTCCGTGAGGCCGCGCCTTCTTCGGAGCAGCTCAAGCTCCTGGCCCGTCTTCGCCTTGTGCGTGCAATAGAGCAAGACCGTTTCGTCCGTGACGAGGTCGGCCTCGCGCGCTTTCAACAAACACTGGTCGAAACTGTGCCAGCCGCGCGTCGAGCCGGCCTCAATGATCTCGTGAAACATTTTTCCTTCCGATTCGCCATAGATAATCGCCTCGCGCGTGCGGAGGTTGTTGCCCAGCACCTCGGTGACGAGTAATCGGCCGCCGCCGACTTTATCAACCAGTCGCTGAGTGACGATGAAACGCACTGTTTGCGCGAGCCGTTGCCGGATTTGTTCCTCTTCACTGCGGTCGAAGAAACCGAGCACGCGATTGATCGTTTGTCCGGCATTGACGGTGTGCAGAGTACTCAGAACCAAATGGCCGGTTTCCGAGGCGGTCATGGCGATTTCCATCGTTTCGCGGTCGCGAATTTCTCCAACCAGAATGACTTTCGGCGCTTGTCGCAAGGCGACCCGCAATCCGTCGGCGAAACTGGGGAAATCGGTGCCGAGTTCGCGCTGGCTGATCGCGGCGCGGCCGTGCTGATGCACAAACTCGATCGGATCTTCGAGCGTCAAAATGTGAATGTCCCGTGTCCGATTCAATTCGTTGACCATGGCGGCGAGCGTGGTTGTCTTTCCCGTGCCGGCGGCGCCGGTAATCAGCACGATGCCATTATTTTCCTTTACGATCTCGTGGAAAACGGGCGGCAGACCCAATGCGTCCAGCGTGGGAATGGCGGATGGAAATTTGCGCATCACGATCGCGCGCCGGCCATTTTGTTTGTAAATATTGGCCCGAAACCGGGCCACGTTTTGGACCGTGTAGCTGCAGTCACACGAGCCGCTGGCTTCGAACATCGACAGCAAACGTTGATTGCCGTTGATGATGTAGTTCGTGAGTTCTTCGATGAGCTGCGGCGTGGCAAGCGATTCGGCGGTCTCAATGGAGAAGGGATGCAATCGCCCATGGATGTCGACGAGCGGAGGCTTGCCCTCCATGAACAGCAGATCGGAAACGTCTTCTCCCTGGCGGACCATGGCGGTAAGAAGGTCATCGGCTGTTTTTCGGTCCATCGCCCGAAAAACGTGCAGCTAGGATCGTGCCCGGGACCGGTCCTGTTCGCCCCTGTTACAATCGCGCTGCGCTGCGTTCGACGAGCGCTTGTTCTTCCGGCAAAAGTTTGGCCAGTTTGCCCTGTTCGAAATACTCGCGGGCTTTCGCTTTGTCGCCGCTGGCGGCGAGAAAAATCGCGTAATACGCAGCCAGCGATGGATCGCGGAGCTGGTCCTCGCGCAGTTTATTCATCGCGGCTAATGCACCGGTCACGTCGCCTTTCTCGTAGAGAGCGAACGCGTAAGTCGAGACATAGGCGGGGTTGGCCGGATCGGCGCGGTAAAGGTCGGTTGCGCGCTTGGCCGCCCGCTCAAGATCGACATGCAGCAGTAACGACACCTGGGCGAGATTGTTTTGCACTTTCAGATCGTCCGGGTCGCTTTCGTTCAAGCGCGTCAGCACACGGTAGAGTCCCTGTGTATCGCGACTGCTGGTGTAATGCGCATACAGCGTGTGCAATGCTTCAAACTGCACCTCGGGATATTTTGATAGTTGCCAAAGCAGATCGATGCCTTCCTCTTTCCAACCCCAATCGTAGATCACGCGGGTGAGCAGAAGGAGCGACTGCGACTGAGCACCGGCGGTTTTTGTCGCGGTGCTCCATTCGCGCGTCGCCGCCGCGGCGTTGTTTTCGCCGCGAAATGCGCGCGTGAGATAGGCGTGGCGCAGAAAATCGAAGTGGCCCCAGTTCGCATTTCCGACCAGCTTTTCCAAACCCGCCCAATCGTTCATTTTGGCGTGTGCTTCGGCCAGTGCCCACGGCACCGGCCACCGATTGAGAACATCCAGCGACACCGTGCGCGCGAAATCCATCACCACCAGGCTCATTTGGTTCGTGTTCATCCACGAAAACAGCGCCGCGAGATCGCCCGGTTTAGTGGCGGCGTCTTTCTCGATCTCGGTCAGGTAGCGAATGTACTGCGGATCGGTGAGTCGTCGCAGCACATCGAGGTAAAGCAATCGATCGCCAAAGAGGGCTTCGGGATAATTTTGCAGCTCACGGGCGAGATCGCGCAACTCGATTGGATCATGGCGATGCGCCGCGCCATCGGCGAAGAGCGCGCGTGTCGCAGCGGCGCGTCTGGTCGGGGAGTGGCGCAACGTTTCCAGCAGGCGCAGACCCTCCTCGCGTTCCGGTTTGCCGGGCAACTCCAGGCAACTCTGCGCGTACTCCAGCTGATAGGCATCGTTGTTTGGCGCCAGCCGCAGCGCTTCGCCGAATTGCGTCTTCGCTTCGGCCGGATCCTTGCGCGCTTTAGCCAGACGCGCCGCTGCGGCGTGAAACTCGGCCGTTCCTTTCGCGTCCTGTGCAATCTTTTGCAGGCTCTTTTCCGCCGTGCGGATATCGCCGAATTGCAACGCGCAGTTCGACAGCGCGACGGCATCACCGGTCGAATGCGGCTCCAATTCGACGACTTTGCGCCGCCAATCGAGCGCCACCCGGTCGTGCGAGCGTTCCGCCAGTTCCGCCATGATCCGCATCCCGCCGGTGCTGTTTGGGTTTAATTGCAGCGCGCGCCGCGCACTTAGTGCCGCGGAGTTGAGCTTGCCGCTGTCGAGAAAAACGCTCGCGCGCCGTACTTGCTGATGCTCCTCCCAACCTCGCCAGGCACGACAACCCCCCCAGCCGAGCACGATCACGAGCATGATTCCGCATAGGATTCCCAGCGAAAGTCTAATAAGCGTTCGCTGTGTTCTTTCGATCGGCTCGTCCAAAGTCCCAAAATAAACGCGCGCTTTCAAAAAGCGAGCCCAGCCAATTTAGTGCCAGTGCGAGGCGCCAGGTTCGCAACCTGCTCGGATTCCGCTAGCCTATTGCGCTGGTGAAAGCGACTGCCGCTCAGTTGGATTTTGCAAGATCGACATCGTCACGCGCGAACGCTGCGCCGCTCGGTGTTGTCGTGGTTTTCGTTCTCGTTTTAGTCGGCGAACTCGTCAATCAACTTGCGCCCGAGTGGTCGTTCAATCCGCAGTATAGCTACGCCTGGAGCGTGCCGTTTCTCCTGCTCTATTTGCTTTGGCAGCGCTGGACGCAGCGCCCGCCGTCGGCGCCAGCATCGACGCCTGTGATCGCTCTCGCGCTGATCGTTGTCTGCGCGTTATTGTTGCTTCCGCTGCGGTTTGTCGCGCAGACCAATGCCGATTGGCGACTGCTTGATTGGGGGGTGGCGATTTCCGCCGTCGCGATCGCGCTTGGCGCCGCGTTTCTCACCGGCGGCTGGCCGTGGCTGCGCCATTTCGCATTCCCGATTTGTTTTCTGCTCGCGGCCGTCCCTTGGCCGGTGCGCCTCGAGCAGGTCGTCATTCAAAATCTCATGCGTGCGGTCAGCGCGATCAATGTGTCGCTGTTGAACGTCGCGGGGATCCCAGCGCTCCAGCGCGGAAATATTATTGAGGTCGGGACCGGGTTGATCGGCATTGAAGAGGCCTGCAGTGGTGTCCGCTCATTTCAGGCTACGTTGATGATCTCGCTTTTTCTGGGCGAGCTTTACTCTTTCAACGTCGCACGCCGCGTTTTGCTCGTCATCGTCGGCGCGCTCCTCGCCTTTGTTTGTAATCTCATTCGCACCGCAATTCTCGTATTCATCGGCGCGAAGCAGGGCACGAGCGCGATCGCCCGCTGGCATGATCCCGCCGGCGTGACCATCCTGGTGATTTGCTTGTTTGCGCTGTGGTTCCTCAGTCTACAAATGCAACGGTCGGCTCGCTCGCGCGTAGCGGCACCGGTTCCCGACAAAGAATTTGCGGCCGTTCATTTTTCTGTCCCGTTGTTCGTCTCACTTGCCCTCTGGATAGCGGGCGCGGAAATCGCCGTCCAAGTTTGGACCCGAGCGCATCCTCTGCCGGTGGTAAACTCGCATTGGAACGTGCAGTGGCCCACCGCCGAGAACACATACAAGCCGATCAGCATTCCGGTTGAGACAAAAAATCTCCTCCGCTACCACGAAGGCAACGCCGGTACCTGGCGAGGAGATGATGGTCACCCGTGGCTGATGTATTTTTTCCGATGGTTGCCGGGACGCACCGCCGGACTTTCGGTTAAAATTCATCGACCGGATATTTGTCTGCCCGCGACGGGAATGACCCTGAGCCGGGACAACGGATCGCGACGCCTGCGCGTGAACGATGTCGACCTGCACGTGCACGCGTATCGCTTCGACGACCGCGGTGTTCCACTGCACGTTTTGTACTGCTACGGCGATGTTCGTGCCGGTACCGAAAACAACGGCAACGCCGAAGCCGAAGACTGGACCGCGCGCGGCCGGTTGCGCGCGGCGCTGAAAGGTCGTCCTGAAATCGGCGCTGTTCTGGAGTTGGTTGTGTGGGGTTATCAGGACGACGCCGATGCGGACCAGGCGCTTCAACATCAGTTGCAGGAGCTCATCCGCATCGGCTGATTTTTCCGAAAATCGCAGCAAGAACCGGGTGGAATCGCGCCGCTGTGGTAGGATTCTGCGACCATGAACGATTACGAACGCGTCGCCAGCGTCATTCGCTATTTAGATCGACATTACACCGAGCAGCCCGACTTGAATGCGCTCGCTCAGAGCATCGACTTGAGCCCATTCCATTTTCACCGGCTCTTTTCCAACTGGGCTGGCGTCACGCCGAAAGATTTTTTGCAGTCGCTTACCTTCGAACATGTGAAGACGCTCTTGCAGCGAGGCGGGTCTGTGCTTGACGCGGCCTTGGATGCAGGACTGTCCGGCGCCGGCCGATTGCATGACCTTTGTGTCGCGCTCGAGGCCGCGTCACCGGGCGAACTCAAGAGCGGCGGGGCCGGTCTGCGCATCGATTATGGTGTTGCTGAAAGCCCGTTTGGCAGCGCGCTGATTGCAGAGACGCCAAGGGGAATTTGTCATTTGTCGTTTTTGAATGGCCAAGGGCGCAAGGGCGCGCGCGATTTGCTTGCGGCGGAGTGGCCGAAGGCGCAACTCCTTCGGGCCGATGATCGCGCACAGGAAGTGGCCAACCAAATCTTTGTGCATTCAGCTCAAGACCAACCGGGGGCGCATTTGCGCGCGTTTGTGCGCGGCACCCCATTTCAACTGCGCGTGTGGCGCGCCCTCTTGCGTGTTCCAACCGGCGCGCTCACGACTTACGGCCGTCTGGCTGTGGCGATCCACCAACCGACTGCGGCGCGCGCCGTCGGCAGTGCAGTTGGCGCAAATCCGCTCGCGTTCATCATTCCATGTCACCGAGTGATTCGCGAGACCGGCGCGCTCGGCAACTATCATTGGGACCCGATTCGTAAACGCGCCATCCTTGGTTGGGAGCTCGCGCACGTGGGTGCCATGCGCGAGCATGCGACCGCCGCCTAGGCAAGATCGACAATTGCCGTCCCGAGAATATCGTGCGGCTCATGTTGGAAACGCCCCGCGATCCCGCCGCATCGCATTACGAGCACCCCGCCGCCGGACTGCGCCGACGCGATCTCGATCCCGATCCGGTCAAACAATTCGCTAATTGGTTCACGGCCGCGATCGAAGCCGGTATTCGTGATGTGAACGCGATGAGTCTGGCCACGGCGGGACGCGATGGAAAATCATCGGTGCGAATTGTTTTGCTCAAAGGGTTCGATCGCGACGGTTTCGTTTTCTTCAGCAATTACCAGAGCGAAAAGGGCCGACAACTGGAGGCAAATCCCTACGCGGGCTGTCTGTTTTACTGGATCGAGCTCGACCGCCAAATCCGTCTCAGCGGCCACGTCGAGAAAATTTCGCGTGAAGAATCCGAGCGCTATTTCCATTCCCGGCCGCGCGGCAGCCAGCTCGGTGCGTGGGCGTCGCGGCAAAGCGAAGTGCTCGATGCTCGTCGCGTGCTCGACGCGCGCATGGCGGAAATGACCGAGCGCTACGGCGATGGCCCGATACCGTTGCCGCCGCACTGGGGCGGGTACGTGATTAAACCGGAGCTCTTCGAGTTCTGGCAAGGCCGGCCCAATCGCCTCCACGACCGTTTTCGCTATTCGCTTGAGCCCGATGCCTCCTGGCAAATCGACCGTCTTGCTCCGTAACATCGCGCTGGTGCGGTCCGGCATCGTGGCGGGCTGCGGTTCAAAGGCATTGCGTCGCTATTTCGGTGTTGCTGGCGCTCGCGGATTTTGAGAAAACCTCAAAGCGCAACATCACGTTCTGATGAATCAGTCACAGTGGACCGATCAGCGCGGCACGTTGCTTCAGCGCGCGTGGTGGAAACTTCGCGACTGGTATCAGCAACTAAAGCCCTGCCGGTTCGCAATCATCGTCGCGATCATCGGGTTTTTCGTATTCACACGCGTCGCGCAAGGCATCGAAATCTTGCGAACTGTCGGTGAAGGCATGGCCGCCGGTCAGCAATGGTATGTTGTGCGCGTGGTACTTTTTTTCGGCGCCTTGATGCTCTGGGCGCTCTCCAGCTGGTACGTTTGTCGCGTTCTTCTCTATTTCGATTTTCCAAACTCGCCGCCATCGGAAACGCGGTCCAGATGGGCGGAAGCAAACGTGCCGCGTATTCTCGGCGTCACGCCAATGCTTATCCTCGCGATTGGATTCTGGACGGCGTCGCGCCGGCACGCGCCGGAAGACAAAACCCAGTACTGGCTTCTTGGCTTCGCCGCGCTCTCTTTGTTGTTGGCTGCGATTTTCTATCTGCTGCTCTTTTATCGACGCCGAATTTTTGGACTGGGCGAGATCGGCACCGTGAGACACGTGCATGAACTCGGTGCGGGCACCAAGATTGCCATTGCCGTTGTCGCGTTGACTACTGTTCTTTTATTTGTCGCCTTCGCAGTCAATCCGGTCGTGGTTCCTCAAAAACTTGGCATGGGCGCGATTTTGTTTTTGGCCGCAGCGTCCTGGGTCGCGCTGGGCAGTTTCATCGTTTTTCTAAGTGGACGTTGGCGATTTCCCGTCATCGCCGTGCTCATTTTGCTCGCGATCATATTCAGTTTTTGGAACGACAATCACTGGGTCCGCACCGTGCCGTCTCGCCCGGTCAAGCGCGACAGTGTGATTGCGGCTTTCGAAAACTGGCGTGCGCAGGTTCAAAAATTCCCGGCGCCTCATCCGCTTTACATCGTTGCGACTGAAGGCGGAGGAATTCGGGCGGCTTATTGGACCGGTATTGTTTTAGCTGGATTGCAGGACACGAACCGGAATTTCGCTCCGCACTTGTTCGCTATCAGTGGAGTCTCGGGCGGCAGTCTCGGTGCGGTTGTCTTCGAGGCGCTGCTTGCTGAGGATGACGGCCGTTCGCTGCAGGAAAACGCACACGCGATTCTCAGCCGCGATTTTCTTTCACCGGCGCTTGCAGCCATGCTTTACCCCGATCTTCTCCAGCGCATCCTCCCCGTTCCGTTTGCCTGCCTGGATCGTGGCCGCGCTTTGGAGCTCGGTTGGGAGAAAGCGTGGCGCGAACGCATGGGCAACGAACGTTTCAAGCAATCATTTGTCGATCTTTGGCCGGTTGATTCATCGAAATGGATGCCGGCGTTATTTCTCAACGGCACCTCGGTCGAAAAAGGCAATCGCATTGTCACAAGTAATCTGCGCGTGACCGACAGTTTCTTCGACGTGGAAGACGCGGCGGTGAAGCTTGGACCGCCGGGCGCGGGAGCGACTCAAGTCGGGTGTCATATTCCACTAAGTACCGCCGCGCACATGAGCGCCCGGTTTACTTATGTCAGTCCGGCTGGCCGTTTTCCTGACGGCACTCACATCGTCGACGGCGGCTATTTCGAGAATTCTGCCGCCACGACCGCTCTCGAAATCATTAACCGGATCAATCAATGGTGCGCGTTCAAACACATCACCGATGTCGATCCCAAGGTGATCATGATTAGTAACAACCCCCGGCAGCTACCGATCGCTCCGGCAAAACCCGGTCCGGCCAATACGCAATTGACTTTGAGCGAACCAGAAATCGTCCACGGACGAATCTTGGGGGAAGTTCTTTCCCCGCTCAAAACTTTGCTGAATGCCCGCGATGCGCGCGGGACATTCGCGCAGAAAGCGATTGCTCATCAAGAGCGTCGCTTCAACGCGTCGGAAGCGGAACCGCCGAACAAGGATCAACCCGAATTGATGACCAGGGACATCTTCTATTTTGCTCTCGAAGATCGGGATGTTCCGCTGCCGCTCGGCTGGATGTTGTCGGACGCCGCCGCGAAATCCATTCGCGGCCAATGGAATTACGATGGCGCGGTTGTCCAAAACAAAACGGCCGCCGACGAGATCAACCGCATTCTTCCTCCGGCAGCACCCTGAAGCTGGTCGAGGAAAAGGTGAGCGCGTCCTCTAAAATCGACATCATCCGCGGCGACATCACGAAACTGAAGGTCGATGCAATCGTGAATGCGGCCAATACGAGTTTGGTCGGCGGCGGCGGAGTTGACGGCGCTATTCATCGCGCGGCCGGACCCAAATTGCTCGAAGAGTGTCGCACGCTTGGCGGTTGCCGGCCGGGCGAAGCAAGAATTACCCGCGGCTACAATTTGCCCGCCCGTTTTGTCATTCACACGGTCGGTCCGGTTTGGAACGGTGGAAGCCGTGGCGAACCCCAGATCCTTGCCAACTGCTACAACAATTCGCTGCGCCTCGCAGTCGAGAACGGCATCAGGTCAATCGCTTTTCCCGCGATTAGTTGCGGCGCCTATCGCTATCCTGTTGCCGAGGCGGCCGAGATCGCGATGGAAACGACGCGCGATTTTCTCCAGGCCGGAAACGACATCGACAAGGTCATCTTCGTGGTCGCAACCGGGGAAATTTTCAAAGCTTACGAGGCGTTCATGTAGAACCGCTCTATGAGCGTCGCACTTATCGATTTCCGGAGTTAAGCACGGCAAACGCAACTCCGCTCCGAGTTGCGAATTAAATTTGTATGATCAATCCAGACGATGATTTTCCGGAAAACGAAACGTTCGATGAGCCTCTCCCAATCGGCGAACAGCACGGCGAGACCGGTGCACAGGGGGCCGCGCGCCGCACTGCGCGTAAGATTTCTACTGCCGCCGGCGAGACTTGGGCGCAAACGAAAGAACGCGCCGGCAACGCGCGCGAGCGCACAGAATTATTTCTGCGCGAAAATCCCGTGCCGACGATTCTCGGCGCGCTCGTCGTGGGCCTGGCGATCGGTCTCGCCATTCGTTACGCCTCGAGCGAGGAAGAGAAGGAGGTCGAGGTCAAAACCCCGCTCGGAAACATTTCGTGGAGTTTCCTTTCGCTGCCGTTCCTCTGGCCATTCTTCAAGTCGGTGAAGGAAAAATACGAAGACTCGGCCGAAGCGGTAAAGGACGGCGTCGATCGCGTTCGCAACATCGACGTCCGCCGCTACACCAAGCCGATCCGCAAACGCTGGAAAAGCTGGACGCGGTGAGGTGGTGAGGGCCCCGGCCCAATCGGTAGCGGCGGCCGTGTCGGCCGCGATTCGCTGACAGTGGCGCCATTACCCATTACTTATGAGCTGAACTCGCGCAAAGGCGGCCCGTCGACCGGCAAGATCGACATCGACACTCCGCTCCCGACCGGCTGGGGCGATTGGCAACTAACCATCGACAACGTGCTGCCGCATGCCGAAGCGCAGACCGATTTCACGCCCGTTGCCGCCGAGAACATCCCCGCCGCAGCTGATTTACCCGATGGGTTGCGCGTTCACGTGGAACAGAATGGCCACACCATCGAGCAGTGGCTACCGGCTGGATGGATGGCAGGTCACCATACCAACTTCGCCGCCAACGCTCATCGGCTACGGCTGGAAAATTCTTCCACTGCGGCTCGGACTTGAGTTGCTCGAGTTCGAAGTGAAACGCAACGAGAGCAGCGATACGCCTGCTTCATTCAAAAGCACACTGCGCGTTGTCAGCTCCGATGGCGCGACCGCAACCGGCTCATGCTGGATGAATCAGCCCTTCAGTTTTCCCGGCCGCCCGCTCAACACCTGGACCGGGCAGACCTGCAAAATTTCGCAGGCATCATGGAACCCGGAGAATCTCGATCAAAGCACCGTTCAAATTTTGCGCGACCCCGGCTGGTTACTGAAATGAATTGGTTCGCTCCTCGTCGTGGTCGGCTTCTTCATGGTGTTTTATCTCCAGCCGTATCGCAAACAAACGGAAGGCGAGCCGATTCTGCCGGCTGCGAAGGCCGAGCAGAACCCACGCGAAATGCTCGTGGCCGCCGAGCGCTAGGTCGAACGCGCTGTCCTCGGCGCGTTGTAAACTCGACGCCGCACCGCTGCCATCAGTTACCGATCGGGCTCGGAGAGCGCGATCCAGCTACTCTTTCGCACCGTCGGTCTCCAAGGCGGCGTTCAACACTTCATCAACGTTCTCGACCGGAACGAATTTGAGTTTCTGTTTCGCTTCCTCCGGGACATCGACCAGATCTTTTTCGTTGAGCTTGGGAATGATCACAGTGGAAATCCCGGCGCGCATCGCCGCGAGACTTTTTTCTTTTAACCCGCCGATCGGCAGAACCAGTCCGCGCAACGTGATCTCGCC
>DATDFJ010000197.1:0-7749 GCA_036522675.1 Chthoniobacterales bacterium
GCAATTCGCGATCAGCGGCAACAGTTGTACTTGATGATCGCATACAAAGCGCGCACTCCGTCACGCCAGTCGATCTTTTTCCCTTCTTCGTAAGTGCGCCCGTAGTAGGAAATCCCAACCTCATAGATTCGGCAGCGCTGCTTCGCCAGTTTGGCCGTGACCTCCGGCTCGAATCCGAACCGCTCTTCTTCAAGTGCGATCGATTTGAGCACAGAGGTGCGAAACGCTTTGTAGCCAGTTTCCAAGTCGGTCAGATTCAGGTTCGTGAACATATTCGAGATCAGCGTCAGGAACCGGTTCCCGACCATATGCCAAAAAAAAACGACGCGATGCGGACGGCCGCCCATGAACCGGGAACCAAAAACGGCATCGGCTTTGCCGGAGATGATCGGTTCGAGCAGCACGGGATACTCTTGCGGGTCATATTCCAGGTCGGCGTCCTGGATCAAAACGACGTCGCCTGTGGCAGCAGCGAGGCCGGAGCGCAGGGCCGCGCCCTTGCCGCGGTTGATCGGGTGATAAATGATCCGGTCCACGGCGGCGGACAACTCTGTACGCAACACATCCTGCGTCCCGTCGGTCGAAGCATCATCCACCACGATGATCTCTTTGTCGGCCACAGGGGCGGCGCGCACCGCCTCAACCAGCTTTTCAATCGTGTTTCTTTCGTTGTAACACGGAATGACGATCGAAACTTTCATGCAGGCGCTACGGGCGATCTTGCGACGTTCGCCGGCATGGTCAAGCAACACTCATCGGTTTGACACCCGCAAGGGTCTCGATTTCGATCAATCAACTATTGCGCGATGAAAGCCGGCTTTATCGAGAAGCTAATCGGCCGCCTCGGACGGATTGGTCCGGAGGAGGTGCAGAATTATTTTCTCCGCCTGGCCGAGGAGAAAGGTTTTCTTGAAACCGTTTTCAATGCCGTCCAGGAAGGAATCATCGTCACCGATTCAGACGGGCGCATCACTTATCTCAACGAGGCGGCCTGCGAGCTCTTCGGGTTGCGCTCGGAGGAATCAATCGGCAAACGCCTCGATGAACGGGTCCGCGGGCTGGACTGGCAATCGCTCACCCAGAGCGGCGGGCCGGTAAGCCGCGACATGGAAATTTTCTACCCGCACAATCGATTCATTAACTTCTACATCGTGCCGCTCGTGATCGAACGGCGGACCGGCGACGACAAAATTGATAACCGCAACATCGACATCTCCGGGGAAAAGGTGGGTCACGCCATGATTTTGCGCGACATCACGCAGAGCCGGCGAACGGAACAACAGACCATCGAAACCGAGCGGTTGAATGCGCTGACATTGCTCGCCGCCGGGGTCGCCCACGAAATCGGCAACCCACTCAATTCGCTCAACATTCACCTGCAACTGATGGAACGTCAGCTCGCCAAGCTCGACGGCGCCCCGCGAGCAGAGCTTCAGGAATCAATCAATGTGGCCCGCGCCGAAATCAATCGGCTCGACTCGATCGTCACCCAATTCCTCCGCGCCATCCGCCCGACCCGGCCACAGCTGCACCCGGAAAACATCAACGGCGTGATTGACGAAACGGTGCGATTTTTCGCTTCCGAAATCAGAGACCGCGACATCGTCATCGAACAGGAGCTGCGCGCTGATTTACCTCTTCTTCCAATCGATCGCGACCAGATGAAGCAGGCATTTTACAACGTGATCAAGAACAGTCTCGAAGCCATCAAACGCCGCGGCATCCTGCGCATTCGCAGCGATCTGGACGAATCGCACGTCCTCATCACCTTCACGGACACCGGCGGCGGCATCTCGGCTAAAAACCTCAGCCGCGTTTTCGAGCCGTATTTCACGACTAAAGCGAGCGGTACCGGACTCGGTCTGTTGATCGTGCGCCGGATCGTGCGCGAACACGGCGGCGAGCTCGCAATCGAAAGCAGCCAGGGCAAGGGAGTCACCCTCACCGTCCGTCTCCCCCGCACTGACACTCGCATTCGTATGCTCGAAGCGGGCCGAACATCGCCACCACTGAGCTAGTGAACCTCGCGCGCATCGTCGCGCTTTACACTTTGGGCGCCAGTGAGGCGACGAACTTTTCGAAACGCGGATTGCCACGTAACGGATCCCAAACCTGATCGAGCTTCAGCGAACCGTAGTCAGGCGCGTAAGGATTGCGGGTGCCATTTTCCATCGTGTCAAGCGCGCGATCGACCTCGCCAACTTGCGCATCAATCATGATCTGCCTCGTTAATAATTGATATCCGTTGATCGCATCTTTGGAGACGGGAAGGAGTTCAACCGCCCGCCGTGCTTCCTCGATCGCTTCATTCTTGCGGCTCATCGCGGCGTCGATTTGACCCAGCACCATCAACGCTTTCGCGTCTCCCGGATGTTGGCGCACTTCCGTGGCGACGCGTTCTCGCGCAAATTGAAATTTCGTAGCGGCTTTCGCTCGCTGACCAAGTTCGCGCGCGATGATCGCCTGTTTCCATTCACGTGGCGTGAAGAAACCGTTGTCGTCGAATTCGGTGCCGCCGCCGGTTTCGAGCAGTTTCTCGGCGGCAAGATAATTGCGCTCTTTCAACGCGAGATCGACCTGCGCGGTGAGGACGTCGTGCGGGTCTCCCGTCTTGATTATTTCCTCGCTTTCGACGACATCACGCCAGCGGCGCAGATCGGCCTTCCAAAGAAAATCCACGTCAGCGCGAAGAAAGGCGAGACCGAAGTCGAGCGGCTTCCAGGCAAGCGCCCGGTCGAGCGTTTTGATCGCGTCCTGATAACGCAAGAGAACGCCGTAGGTTCCGGCCAATTCCGAGATGGTGGCGAGGTTGCACGGATCAAGCGCGAGATTTTGCTCGAGGCGATGCGTCGCATCGCGCCAATTGCCCTGGCGACGATCGATCATCGCACTAAAAAACAAGACGCGGGTGTCGTTCGGCAGACCGCGTCTCGCCTGGGCGAGCTCAGCGAGCGCAGGTCCGTACTCTCGCGCACCCCAGTAGTGAAGCACCGCGCGAATGAGATGGACTTCCGGACTGTCCGGCTGCAAGCGCGCAGCCATCTCAATCTCTTGTTTCGCAATGCCGAGGTGATCGACGGGCTGATCCGCATTCATCCAGTGCAGATAAAGATGATTTTGCGCGAGCGTGCACATGGCTGCCAGGAATGTCGGATCGCGCTCAACTGCTTCGGTCAAAAGCGCGATTTGATGTTTCGCTTCTTCCGCCCCGCCGCTGCCAATTGAACTGGTTCGATTTCGGCCAAGCTCGATCGCCTTTAAATAAAGATCGTAAGCCTGCAGGTCCTGGGTCGGCCTGATATCGAGAGCCTCTTCTTCTTTCGAGGAAAGTTTTGCCTGAAGCTGATCGGCAATTGTGCGCGCGATCTCGGTTTGAATGGCGAACACATCCGCGAGGTCGCGATCGTAAGTCTGTGCCCAAAGGTGCGCGTCGGTCCGCGCGTCGACGAGCTGCGCATTAACGCGAATACGATTGGCAACGCGCTGCACGCTGCCCTCCAGGACATGCGCAACGCCGAGTTGCCGGCCAATCTCGCGCAGATTGCGCGCGCGAGGCGTCTTGTACTGCATGACGCTGGTGCGGCTGATTACTTTCAGGTCCGCCACCTTTGCTAAATCGGAAAGAATCTCGTCCTGGACGCCGTCGGTGAAAAAGGCTGTCTCCGGGTTTGCGCTTAAATTTTCAAAAGGTAGAACAGCTATGCTCTTGTCCGGAATAGACGAGGCACCGCTGCTTACTGTCGCCGCCGTATCGGCCGATCTCGGCGTGCCTGGTCGAAAAAAAATCCAACCGCAAATCGCCGCGATGCAGAGCAGGCCAAAAGCCTGTCCCAATACACGCCAGACGCGCTCGTTGTTGCGAGGCGCGCCGACGACATGCGGCACATGCGCGCAGCGGGTGACTTTCGCCGGAAACTCGGGGTTTCCTACCTCATCGTTGTAGAGATTCACCAATGAGACGATTTCACCATGTTTCACTTCGCACTCACCGAGCTCGTGAAGATATGATTGCCAATGTCGATATTGCGCGAGGTCTTCCGCGACGCGCTTCGAGAGCAGGATGTGTCCGGCGTCCCCACAATCCATCACCCGCTGCGCGATATTGATACCCGCGCCGGCCACGTTCGACCGATCATTCACGTCAGTCAGTCCGCTGACCGGCCCGCTGTGGACACCCATTCGAATCTTTAGTCCTGCATGGTCCTTGAGCGCCTTGCCGGTTTGTAATGCGCAGCGGACCGGCGCATCCGGCGTGCTGGTGAAGGCCAGGGCCATACCGTCGCCAGTCGGCAGCCGAATCAGTTTGCCGGCCGCTTCAGCAACGCGAAAAGCGTCCGTGTGTCGAACCAGCTGGTTGAGTTCGCTCAGACGCTCCCGCTGCTCGTTAATTAATAGCTTCGAGTAACCAACGATGTCCATAAACAGGACATGGGCGATTTCCAGTTGGAGATCCGGTTCGAGCTCGATGGACATGTTGCGCGGTGATCTCCCCGCTTGCTGGGCGATCCCTCGTCCAACCGCAGCTTCTATCGGGCCAATTCCAGTTGCTTTTCTGGAATTAATGAGACTCGCGGCCAAGCCAGTGTGAACGGATCTGCGTCACCCGCCGGCAAATCCACGCAAAAGGTGGTGCCTTGCTCGCTGCTCTTGACCGAAATAGTCCCGCCATGCGCGTCAATGACGGCTTTGCTAATCGCGAGGCCCAGCCCGGTGCCATTGGATTTTCCGTGCGTGACGAATGGTTCGAAAATCCGCGGCAACAGCTGAGCGGGAATTCCGCAGCCGGTATCGGAAAACTGGAACCGCAGACATCCGGACACATGAGTCACACTGAAGCGCAGCACTTTTTCCTCGCTCTGCGCCATCGCCTCGCAAGCGTTGCGCACCAAATTGCTGAAGACGCGTAATAGACGATGGCGGTCGGCTTCAATCGAACCGTTGTAAAAGACCTCGGTCTGCAGCTCGACTTGCGGCCGGTATCCGGCGAAGTCTGCTTCGATCGCCCGGACCAAATCAGCCACCCCGACGGATTCCAGGTTTAACTGAGTGTGCCCTCGCGAAAAGTCGATTAATTCGCGCGTCATGTTCTCCATGTTTCTCACCGCGACGCGAATCAGGTCCGCGGCTTCGCCCACCAGCCCGTCCGGATTACTTCTTTGGATCACTTCGCAGGCGCACAGAATGCACGAGATCGGGTTGTTCATGTCATGGACGATGGAGCTGATCGTGCTGCCGATGAGCGCGAGCCGTTCGCTGCGCATCACTTCTTCGATGAAATGCTGGTTGTTATGACGCAAACGTCGCGTGACGGAGCGAGTGAAATTGCCGAGCACTTGATGCGGTGCGCGCTCGAGCAATAAGTCCCAGCCGTCGCGATCGATCCGGCCGGCAATCACGCGCTCCACCGCCACGGCTTGGGCCGAACGCTTTCCAATGTCCACTAGCGCCATCTCGCCGAAGAAGTCGTTCTCGGTTAAATAGGCGAGCGTCTCCTGCTGGCCCGCCCGGCCTTTTTTCGAAATTCTGACGGACCCTTCGGCGATCAAGAAGAGCGAATTCCCGGCCTCGTTCTCTTCGAAAATGATTTCGTTCGGGCGATATTCGACAATGTCGATCTTGCCCGCCAGCTCCGCGTAGATTTGGTCGCTGATGCCGGCCAGGAGCGCGTTGACGCGGAACCGCTGGCTGCTTGAAACATCTTCGCGTTCAAGCTCGATACGGGTGGCTGCAGTCATTGTCGATCCGCCTTGCCTTCCAGGCTATGGCTCGTAGTGGAGAAGCAGCGGTCGTGCCGGTCGGAATGCGGCTGAGCGTTTTGACCTCGCCAAGGGAAACCGGCAATCTAGAATGGGGCACGGCGCGCGTAATAGATGAGATGACTTCGCTGATCGGTCTTCTTTCGAAATGGCCGCTCGTTCGGCAACTTCGCGACGGCAAAGACGGCACCGGCTTGGAGTCAATGTCCGATACCACACGAAATCTGCACGCCAAGATCGACAATGCCGAGATCGCGCGCTCGATCTGTCCCTACTGCGGCGTCGGCTGCGGCCAACTCATTTACCACAAAGATGGCAAACTGATCTCAATCGAAGGCGATCCCGAGTCGCCGATCAGCCAGGGCAATCTTTGCCCCAAGGGCGCGGCTTCATATCAGCTGCTCACCCATTCGCGACGCGAAACGAAAGTGAAATACCGCGCTCCGCGCGCAAGACAGTGGAGCGAGATTTCGCTCGATCGCGCGATGGACCTGGTGGCGGACCGCGTGTGGGAATCGCGCAAGCGCACCTTCATTCGGCAAGCGAACGGATCGACGATCAATCATACGACCGCGATCTGCCACCTCGGCGGCGCGACACTCGATAACGAAGAAAATTATCTCATTAAAAAACTTTTCACCGGCGGTCTTGGCATGGTCTGCGTCTCGAATCAGGCGCGCATATGACATAGCAGCACGGTGCCCGGTCTGGGCACCTCTTTCGGCCGGGGCGGAGCTACGACCGCGCAACAAGACCTGGCCAACGCCGATTGCATCCTGATCCAGGGCTCATCAATGGCCGAGGCGCACCCCGTCGGGTTCCGCTGGGTCATGAAAGCAAAAGAGCGCGGCGCGACGATCATTCATGTCGATCCCCGCTTCTCGCGCACGAGTGCGCTCGCCGACATTTGGGTGCCGATTCGCGCGGGCAGCGACATCGCGTTCCTCGGCGGCCTGGTCAGACACATCATCGAGAACGATCTTTTCTTCCGCGATTACGTCGTCCACTACACGAATGCGTCCTGCATTTTGCGGAAGGATTTCCGCGACGCGGAGGACGGCGCGACTGGATTTTTCTCCGGCTGGAAAGAAGAGGAGCGCAATTACTCAAGCGATAGCTGGCAATACAAAGGCGAGGGACTGAGCTTTCCCGAGCGCGATTTCACACTCCAAGATCGACAATGTGTCTTTCAAGGACTGAAACGTCATTTCGCGCGCTACACACCGGAGATCGTCGAGAAGATCTGCGGGATTCCGCCGCAGCTGTTTCAAAAAGTTGCCGACGGGCTGGTGCGCGCATCGGGTCCAGACAAAACGGCTGCGATCTGTTACGCGGTCGGTTGGACGCAGCACTCGAAAGGCGTCCAGATCATTCGCACGGCGTCGATCCTGCAATTATTGCTCGGAAATATCGGACGGCCCGGCGGCGGTATTCTCGCCCTGCGCGGACACGCCTCGATCCAGGGCTCAACCGATATCCCGACTCTCTACGACATTTTGCCCGGCTATCTCGCGATGCCGCGCGCCGAAAAAGAGGAAACGCTGCAGCAATATCTCGACGCTCACACGACGCAGACCGGCCTCTGGTCGAATACGCCGGCATATTTCGTTAGTCTGCTCAAGGCTTACTACGGTCGAAATGCGAAGCCGGAAAACGATTTCGGCTATAATTGGCTGCCGAAAATCACCACCGACCATTCCTTCTTCGAATACCTCTACGACATTGCCGACGGCAAAGTGGAAGGAATGTTTTTGATGGGGCAAAACTCCGCCGTCGGCGCGCCGAACGCGCGCTTCCAGCGCAAATCGATGGCGAAACTGAAATGGTTTGTCGTGCGCGACATGGTTGAGATCGAACCGGCCACGTTCTGGCGCGATTCGCCCGAGATCGAGCGCGACGAATTAAGAACCGAGGAAATCGAGACGGAGGTTTTCTTCTTTCCCGCCGCTGGTCACGCCGAAAAAGAAGGCTCGTTCACGAATACACAGCGTCT
>DATDFJ010000198.1:0-6411 GCA_036522675.1 Chthoniobacterales bacterium
GCTGTGTTCTGACGCTGAGGCGGCTGGCGAGGAATTCGGCCGAGGTGATGCGGCGCTGCTTTCGGCCAGTTCAATCGCCGTTCGCGTGTCGGCATCGTGCGGTGTCGCGGCGTGTCTCTGAAGCCAAAGAGCAACGCCGATAATTGCGACGACGACTAACAGGAAGAAGGCGTTCATGATGTCCTGATCGGAGCAACTGCTGAGCCAGTCCTGCCCAATCAACGCGTGTTCCCGCGCCAATTGAACGCTCCGTAAACGCAATGATAGACGCCAAAGGTCAGCCCCATGAGCAGGCTGGGCATGTCGCCGATCCAAAAGTCGAGTTTGTCTTCGAGCAGCGGCACGCCGACAGCAGTAAGAAGGCACACCCAGCCGAGAAGGAGGATCGAACGCGGCGCGAATGCGGCCGTCGAGACAAGCACGAGACCGTAGGAGGCGATCCATACCACCACGAGGTCGAGCTCCGTGCCGCCGAGGTAACCAGTTCCGAAAAACCAGGCGGTGAATGCCGCCGGGATGAGCAGATAAGGCGCGATGCCGGCGAGGACGAATTTCAATCGCCTCAAGCCGGAAGGATTCCCATCTGGCCGGGCGCTCCGCATTGAAAGAAACGCTCCGATTGCGATGGTAATCCCGAGCACGATCAACCAGGCGGATCCGAATTGCCGCGGCCCAATCGGCCGATCCAACAAAGATGCGACCTCGTCGTTGATGAAAAGCCCAGCCGCAGTCAAGATCGACAATGTCCCCGCGATCAATCCGATCCGGGCGAAGCGGCGCTGATAAAGCGCGCGCCGCTCGAGCAAACTGCGCAGTGTCGCCAGCCGTTCTTCTGTTGAGACGCGAGCGATCATGCAATCTCGTTAAAGCGGCGATCGCACACTGGTCAGAAAAACTGCGATCATGGCGAGGGCAATGAGCAGCTTGCCCACCATTCCGGCAAGATTCCCGAGCAAACTTCCCCAACCGGCGCGTCCCGCCTCGATCATTCGTTTGCCGCCAATGAATTCAGCCGCGATTGCGCCCACGACCGGGCCGACAAACAATCCAAGGATGCCAAAGAAAAGTCCGGCCAACGCGCCGACGATCGCGCCGAGCGCTCCCCATCTGGTAGCTCCGAAATATTTCGCACCGAAATAGCCGCCCAGAAAATCGAGCGCGTACGTAGCGAGCGTGAGCACAATTAAGATCGACAACGTGCGCCAGCCCACGCTCTTCTCCGGGCCGAGCATAATCCGATGAATGACGGCCGCGGCCAGGATAATGGTCGTTCCCGGCAGAATAGGCACGATCGTGCCGATTAATCCGACGGCGAACAGGACGATCGTGATGAGCCAACAAAGGAGTTCCATTGATGCGAAGCGTAATCGAGATTCGTGAATCGAGAATTGGAAAGCGACCGATCTAACGATTCTCGATCTCCCTTTGACCGAGCAATTGTCGATCCTATACTGAATTCCCCCCGATTTAACTCAAACCGGAGGATTGTTTATGCCACTTGCAGTTGGAACCAAAGCTCCCGATTTCACCCTGTCCACCAAAACCGCCGACGGCCCGAAGCAAATCAGGTTGAGCAACAATTTCGGGAAGAAAAACTCTGTGCTGCTGTTTTTTCCGATGGCATTCACCGGCACTTGCACGGAAGAAATGTGCGGTCTGACCCCGCAATTGCCGAATTACGAAGGCATGAACGCTGTCGTCTACGGGATCAGCGGCGACAATCCCTTCGCGCAGGAAGCGTGGTCGCAAAAGGAGAAGATCGGCGTGACGTTGCTGAGCGATTATGAGCACAAGGTCGCGCGCGATTACGGCGTTGCCTATGATTCGTTTCTGCCGCAGAAAAACCTCGGCATGGCGGGCGTCGCCAAACGCTCCGCATTCGTCGTCGATAAGAACGGCCTGATCCAATACGCCGAAAGCAATGACGACCCCGGCCAGCTGCCGAACTTCGATAAGATCAAAGCGAAACTCGCGGAGCTGAAATGACCACTGTCATGTCGACCGAAGTCGAGACACCCCGCTGCAGCACCGTGGGTATCGCCACGGGATTCCTCGATTCCGCTTCGCTTCATTCGGAATGACTGACGAATTTAAGACGCTGAAGAAATTCGATGCCGGTAACGGCGACGAGGGCTGGCTATATTCGTTGCCGGCGTTGGAGGAGCAGGAGATCGGGAAAATTTCGCGGCTGCCGGTGAGCATTCGGATCGTGCTCGAGTCGGTCTTGCGCAATTGCGACGGGAAAAAGGTGCGGCGCAAAGATGTGGAGGCGCTGGCGAACTGGAACGCGAAGAGACCGGCGAACGAAGAAATCCCATTCGTGGTCGCGCGCATCGTTTTGCAGGATTTCACCGGCGTCCCGCTGGTTGTCGATCTTGCCGCGATGCGCAGCGCGGTGAAAAAAGTTGGCGGCGATCCGAAGATCATCGAACCGCTCGTCCCGGTCGATCTGGTCGTCGATCACTCCGTGCAGGTCGATTTCTTCGGCTCGGCGCGGGCGTTGCAGTTGAATCTCGACATGGAATTCAAGCGCAACCGCGAGCGTTACCAGTTCCTCAAATGGGGCCAGCAGGCTTTCAAAACGTTTCAGCTCATCCCGCCGGGAATCGGCATCGTGCACCAGGTTAACTTGGAATACCTCGCGAAGGGTGTCCTGTCGGCTCAATCAACTATCAACAATCAACCATCAACTGTTTTCTATCCCGACACGCTCGTCGGCACCGATTCGCACACAACGATGATCAATGGTCTCGGCGTGGTCGGCTGGGGTGTGGGCGGAATCGAAGCGGAAGCGGGCATGCTCGGACAGCCGGTTTATTTCCTGACGCCCGAGGTCGTCGGCGTGAATATGAGCGGCAAATTGCGGGAAGGCGTGACTGCGACGGATCTCGTCTTGCATATCACCGAGATGCTGCGCGCGCAAAAAGTCGTTGGCAAATTCGTGGAATTTTATGGCGACGGTGCGGCGTCATTGCCAGTGCCAGATCGCGCCACGATCGGCAACATGTCGCCCGAGTACGGCGCGACGATGGGCTTTTTCCCGATCGACCGCGAATCAGTCGCCTATCTGCGTGCGACCGGCAGGAGCGAAGAGCAATGTGCCGCGTTCGAAAACTATTTCCGCGCCCAAAAAATGTTCGGCATGCCGCGTAAAGGTGAGGTCGATTACTCAGTCGATCTGGAATTGAACCTTGCGGACGTCCAGCCGGCAGTGGCGGGACCGAAACGGCCCCAGGACCGGATCAATCTGCCCGCGCTCGGGGACACATTTCGATCGTTGCTGAAAAAACCGGTCAAGGACGGCGGTTACGGAAAAGAAAATGTCGATCTTGGCGAAAAGCATTTGGTGCAGCTGAACGGCAGCGCACCGACGGATGGCCACATGCCTTCCACCGACCAGGCTGGAATCGAGGACGCGGAAGAGCGAAACAAGCTCGAGATGATCTCAAACCGCCCGACGCCCGACACGGCGCAAGAAATTAGGGGCGCGACCGGTGATCCGTTTCGACATGGACACAGTCAAATCGGTCATGGCAGCGTGTTGATCGCGGCGATCACCAGCTGCACCAACACAAGCAACCCGAGCGTCATGCTCGCCGCGGGTTTGCTGGCGAAAAAGGCGGTCGAACGCGGATTGCGCGTCGATCCGGCAGTTAAAACATCGCTCGCGCCCGGCTCGCGCGTGGTCACCGATTACCTCGACAGGACCGGCCTGCAAAGATATCTCGACGAACTCGGGTTCAATCTCGTCGGCTACGGCTGCACGACCTGCATCGGCAACTCCGGACCGCTGCACCCGAATATCGAGAAGGCGATTAACGAATACGATCTCGTTGCGGCATCGGTGTTGTCCGGCAACCGCAATTTCGAAGCGCGTGTGCACCAAAATATTAAAGCGAACTTTTTGATGTCGCCGCCCCTGGTCGTGGCGTTCGCGCTCGCCGGGCGAGTCGATGTCGATCTTTCACGCGAGCCGATCGGCAAAGACAAAGACGGGAAGGAAACTTTTCTGCGCGATCTCTGGCCCTCATTGGGCGAGGTCCGGGACACAATGCGCTCGGCGCTTAACCCGGAAACGTTTCGCAAATTGTATCGCGATTTTGCCGCGCAAAATCCCAAATGGAACGACATCCCCTCGAGCACGGGCGACGTTTACCAGTGGGATGAGAAGAGCGATTACATCCACGACCCGCCATTCTTCGTCGATTTCTCGATGGAAGTCGGCAAGATCGACAACATCGTCGGCGCGCGAGCTCTCGGGATTTTCGGCGACACGGTCACGACCGATCACATTTCGCCGGCGGGCGCCATCAAAGCAACGTCGCCGGCCGGCGAATATTTAAAGTCGCGCGGCGTTGAGCCGGCGGATTTCAACAGTTACGGCTCGCGTCGCGGCAATGATCTGGTGATGACGCGCGGCACATTCGCCAACGTGCGCATCAAGAATTTGATGGTGCCCGGCACCGAGGGCGGCGTGACAAAATATTTTCGGACGCGCGCCGTCGCATCCGGCGGGACAGACGCCGACAGCGCGGCGCCCTCCAACGGCGAGCAGATGTCGATCTTCGATGCGGCGATGAGATATCAAGAAAACGGCATTCCATTGATCATTTTCGCCGGAAGTGAATACGGCACCGGTTCCTCGCGCGATTGGGCGGCGAAGGGTACGCGATTGCTCGGCGTCAAAGCAGTGGTCGCGTCGAGTTTCGAGCGGATCCACCGATCAAATCTCGTCGGCATGGGCGTGTTGCCGTTGCAATTCCCTGAAGGCATAAGCGCGCAGACGCTCGGCTTGAAGGGCTCGGAAACTTTTTCGGTCACCGGGTTATCCGATTCGATTCAGGCCGGACAAGAAGTCGTTCTCGAGATTCACAAAGATTCTCAGTCGCGTTCGATTGCGGTAAAGCTCCGGATCGATACGCCGATCGAGATCGATTACTACCGCCACGGCGGGATCTTGCCGTTCGTCCTGCGGCAGTTGCTCAATCATTAGTCTGCCGAAAACGATAGCGCAGCGACATTCTTTCTTTTTCCGGAATCGGTTTTAGATCCGCGTATTGATTTGCCGCGATCCAATCCGACCAATCAGTTTCGGCCGAAGGCGCCGGCGGCAGATTTGTTAATTCAAACAACTGACTCGGGCGCGGTTCATCGCCAATCGAGAGAAGCAGGGAACGGTTCGCGGCGCGCGATATCAAAACGGCACTGCCCGGCACGATGGTGCAGCTTTCCTGCCGCGTCACTGAACGAATATCGATGTTGGCAAAACGATTGTCGCGATTACTGGAATAAAGATTGGCGCGAACGCTGTAGTCATTGAGGTCAGCGGGCAACGAGATCGCCGGCGGAATTTTTACTTCGAATTGGAGCGCCACATTTTTGCCACCGATTTTGGGTGGATGATCGGCCCCGACCCAGGCCAAGCCCGACACAACGCCGGCAAGCGCGACTGTCCACAAGATCGACAATCCCTGCGCGCGAAGGAAACCGAGAAAGCCACCGCGCCCGCTACTTAGCGCGACGATGAGCCCGATCACAAACCCAACGGTTAGCCCGAGCGGTCCAAACAGGAACACGACAGCCATGGCGCGTTGTCCTTCCATGTCGGAGACGTGATAGAGCTTCGTCAGATAATCCGCGGCGACGATCGCGATAAAGCCTCCCGCGACTGCGGTGATCAGAGCGATGCCAAAGGCACGAACGAAGCGCACGCGCTGAGCTTATTTTTTGGCCGCGCGTTTGCCGAGGAGCTTGGCGATATCGAAATCGACGAAATCGGCATGGTGGAAAATTATCGACTCGATCGAGCGCTCGACCTTGTCCCCTTCATGGCTGTGGGTGGCGATGATGTGCAAAACGTCGCCAGGAATGCCATGTTTGTAGGCGAGCGCCACTCCGCTGAACGGATGGCGCACCTGTTGGCCAAAAGTTCCCTGAACAACTTTGCCCGATGCATCTTTCGCGTACTCGAGCGGCTTGCCAACGTCGGCCAGCAACGCGCCGGCGATGAGATAATCGCGTTCGATCGGGATACCGCAGCGGAACGCGCTCACCAGCACGTCGGCAATGGCAACGCATTGGCGCGCGCAGGAATTGAGATGCTCGACAAACGTCATCTCAATGTCGCCCGCGAGGAGGGTAAATTTGACCGCGCGCAGCTCATCGAAGGTCCAGCCCGTTCCGCCGCACCCGGTGGTGATCGCTTCGTCCCAAACCGCCGCCACTTTTTCGCGCAGCGATTCGTCCCTGATCTCCATCAAGCTGGGAAAAAGCTCCGCGATTTCTTTTACGCCGTATTTCATAGATTATTTGGAGCGCGACAGATCGTCAGTGTCCAGCCAGATCGTTACCGGGCCGTCATTGTGAATCTCGACCAGCATGTGAGCCTGAAACTCGCCGGTCTCAACTTTG
>DATDFJ010000199.1:0-24631 GCA_036522675.1 Chthoniobacterales bacterium
AAATTGTTCGTTGATAATGCCACCCGATTCCTCCGCGTCTTCAAAAAAGAACTCCGTAGAAAGAATTGTGCCGCGGATGAGGTTCAACGTGAGCGTGTGGCGGACGTAGTTGAGCGTGATGTAGTTTGAATTGACGCCCAGCTGCGTTTCATGACCCGCCGCCAGGGTTTGCCGGATCATCGCGTTGATGCGGTGGCCAATGAGAATATTGGCGTAAAAATCCGACGCCCGCTTGTCGTCCGGGAAGAGGAACCCGAAGAAGTTGACCGGACCATTGTCGAAGTCGATCCACTGCCAGCCGCCCGCGACTCGCACCTTCAGGTTGTTGGTGACCTGCGCTTCCATGAAGCCGCCGACACTGTAGTCGTTGTTGTCGTTGAGCACGTGCTGGTCGTAGTTGGTGAAAACGGCGGTGGCCTCCGGGCCGATCCCAATCGTGGGCGTGAGCAGAAAGTCGATCGAGCCGAATAGAATGTCGGCATTGCGGTCGAGATAATCGAACTGATCGGTGAGCGAGACGAAGTTGTAATGGTCGTAACCCAAATCCACCAGCGCCTGATTTAAGTCCCACAGCACCGAGACGCCGCCGGTGTTTTCGAACCGGGCGTAATTGGCCACGTTGCTCAGCGCCGGCTCGGCGATCGGATCCTGCTGGATCGACATCCGGTCGTGGATGTTAATGCGGAAATCGCCGACGAAAATATCGAATGCGATCTGGGAATTCGGCGCGATCAAAATCGCGCGGGTATCGTTCTCGTCGTGGTCTAGGTAGAAGGCATAACCGATGCCGAGATCCAGCCGTAGGGTGTTGAGCTGGGTAATGGGCCAAATCGCATCCAGGGTCAGGTTCGGCCGAATGATCACGTCGTCCTGCGTGTTGACGTCGGCGAAATTGATGTTGTCATTGTATTCGACACCGACCGATGCGCTGACGCGAAACCGGATCGGACCCATGAGGAGGTTGTAGGGAATCCGATCCACATCCTGCCGGCGCGCTTCGGCGGCCGCTTCACCAGCCAATGACGGTCGGACAGCGTCCTGGGCCAAAACGGAGGCAGTGCACAAAAGCGAGAAGGAAAAAACGAGCGCGATCCATTTGCAGGAAGGCTCGCGCGAGCAGCGGGCAAAGGCGTGGCTCATAGACGGTTGAGGCGATTTTGGGTTTGGAGAGTTGGTTACCACTGGATCATTCACGACGCTATTAGAACAACAGCGCCGCCCCTTTTGGAAGCGGTCGCTTTCGCTCATGGCGCCATCCTTGGCTATTAATCTTTTGCTGTTGCGCCGATCTTTTTACACTGAACCGGATTCAGCAGGCAAGCTAAATCCCGCGAAAGATTCGTTTCGATTGAGCAAGGTTGCCATTCCGCCGCATCGCCAGCCGAGGCGCTCAACGCGAAGCCAAACTGGCCCAATTTAAGCTCCTAAACGCTGACGCTATGAAGCGTTTTCGATTCATCCTGCCAGCCAAGTTTGCCACCAAACTGTTTCTTGGTGCCGCCGCGACCGCGATGTTGCTGCTTGAGCCGGTGTCGACCGCGTCTGGCGCGGACGAAGATTCAGCCGGTATCGATTGCATCACACCAGATGGGCGGCTCACCCCGGTTCTGAATACTAGGACATCAGACGTTCAGACTCCGGCGCTGTTGACGGCCGACAATACCATCAGCTGCGAGCTGCAGGAGGGCGACACGACTTTCATCATTCCGCTGTCAAAGTCTGCGTTGCTTGACCGCTTCACGTTCATCAATCTCAACGCGGCTGCTTCGGGCGAATTCAATATCGCGATTTCCGATTCGCGTCTTAAACCCACCAGCCCCGGCTGGGTGCAGGTGGATGGCATCGTACCTTTCTCGCACAAACGGCTCTTCAATCTTTCGCTGCTCGGGACCGGAGCGAAGTACGTCCGTTTGTCGTTTCACGTTGAGAAAAATAGTCGACTCACCCGCCTTGGTCTCAATTCGGCCGAGAGCGGGCGCATCCGCATCGCCGCCGAGCCACCAGCACCGGCAGCGGGACCGAGTGACGAATAAAAATTCCGCGCCAAAAATCGCAATGAATTTACCAATACAACGGTCCGAAGCGCTGATTTTTCAAGGCACAGAAATAGCTCTTCAACGCGTCGCTTCCATTGTTGTGACGCATGCGATTGGCTACGGGGGATCAATTAGAGGGCGCGGACGCGCAACCAACCGCTGGTGCAACCGCACATTTCTCTGTCAACCAACTCAAGCATGAGCCGTTACCTGAAACTAATCCGCTGCAAAGCCAGCAAGATCTTCAGATCGTTGCCCGGGCTACGAACGATGCAGTTCGGGATTGGATTGTAAAAACTGGCCGTCTCTCCTGGCTGCAGGGGCTGGAGAATTTGCTCGGCTATGGTGGATCTTCCATTGCGGAGGAGATCGCCTTCTGGCAAGAGCAGGTTCATCCGGAAGATTTGCCCGCGACCATGAGCAGCATCGCCGACGCGCTTGCCGGGACCGGTGAACATTGGAGCGGCGAATACAGATTCCGCCGCGCCGACGGAACTTATCTCCTGCTGCTCGAACGCGCGCTCATCGTTCGCGACGACCATGGTCGTGCTGAGCGTTTCATCGGCTCGCTCATGGATATCACCGCGCGCAAACAGTTGCGCGATCAGCTTTGTCGCTCCCAACGCATGGAAGCCTTCGGCCAGCTCGCCGGCGGTGTAGCGCACGACTTCAGCAACGTGCTCACCGCCATTCTCGGCTACAGCGACTTGATCTTGTCCGAGATCAATCACAAAACCACCGTCGCCAGTCACGTCACCGAAATTCGCAACGCCGCCGCGCGCGCTTCAGTCATCACTGGACATCTCCTCGCCTTCAGTCGGCGCCAGGCGCTCGAGCCTCGCATACTGGAGGTTAACTCGATTGTCGCCAATCTTGAGCGTTCGCTGCTTCGGCTGCTCGGCGAAAACATTCATGTCCTCTGCCATCTGCACGATCAAAAGGAGGCCGCCCACCTCAAAGTCGACCCCGCCCAGCTCAACCAGATCATTCTGAACCTCGCCGTCAACGCGCGCGACGCGATGCCGGATGGCGGCCAGCTCACTCTCCAGACCGCGATTGTAGACCTTGGGCCTGAGTCGGAGTCGGTCTTTGTCTGCGGTCACTGTGTCCCGGGCGAGTACGTCGTCATTAGCATCGCGGATACGGGGACAGGCATGAGCGATGACGTGAAAACGCATTTATTCGAACCGTTTTTCACCACGAAAGAAAAACGCAGCGGCCTGGGCCTTGCCACAACTTACGGAATCGTGCACCAAAGCAGCGGACATTTGCGCGTGGAAAGCGAGCCCGGACAGGGGACGACCGTCCAAATTTATCTTCCCCGCGCCGCTGCACCGCCGCCGGCCTACAAAAAACCCAACGGCAAACAATTGCCCACTGGCACGGAAACCATCCTTGTGCTCGAAGACGACATCAGCGTGCGCCACATTTCAATCCGCATTCTTCAGCGTCTGGGTTACCAGGTGATCGAAGCGGCCAATGGTGATGACGCGCAGCGTTTGATTAAAGACAGGATCGAGCGACAAATCGATTTGCTGCTCACCGATCTCGTGATGCCGCAGATGAGCGGGCGTTCGTTTGCCGATTGGCTGCGCAAAGTCAGCCCACACACCAAAGTGCTTTTTGTTTCTGGTTACCTTTCCGAATCGCTCCAGCCCGGCGAAAAAGTCGGCGACGGCATGTTCTTCTTACCGAAACCGTTCGATCCCGAACAACTCGCCCAAACCGTCCGCCGCGTCCTCGACGCATAACGGCGCTTCGCGGCGAAACCGCAAATCCCAAGCAGCAAAACCCAGGGAACCTCCAAGTCCCAATCTTCAAATTTTCCCGCGCGAGCATTGGGGAGTGTTGATTGGATTTTCCCTGGAGCTTGGGATTTGGGGTTTTTCGCGCGATGCTTAGCGCCGCGTGATTACGTTCGACGACATTCAAGCCGCGCGCGAGCGCATCGCGGGTGCCGTCTTCTATTCACCCTGTCCGCCCTCCATCGCGCTCAGCGAGATCACAGGCATGCAGATTTACTGCAAACTCGACAACTTGCAGCGCACTGGCAGCTTCAAGGAACGCGGGGCGCGCAACGCGCTCGCGCAACTTTCGCCGGAACAGAAAAAGCGCGGCGTCATCGCCGCATCCGCCGGCAACCACGCCCAGGCTCTGGCCTATCAAGGCCAACTGCTCGGCATTCCCGCGACCGTCGTCATGCCGAAGTTCGCGCCGCTCATCAAAATTACGAATTGCCAGAAGCTCAGTGCCAACGTCGTTCTTCACGGCAAAGATTTCGCCGAAGCGAAAGCATACGCCTGCGAGCTCGCCGCCAAGAAAGGATTTGCTTACATCGACGGCTACGATGATCCGCCGATCATCTCCGGCCAGGGCACGATGGGCCTCGAGATCCTCGAACAAGTTCCCGATGTCGATCTTGTCGTTGTGCCTGTCGGCGGCGGCGGTTTGATCGCGGGTGTTTCGCTCGCGATCAAAACCTTGCGGCCACAAACAAAGATCGTCGCCGTCGAAGCCGAAAACGTGGCAAGTTTTTCGGCTGCGTTACATGTCGGCGAGCCGACGCCAGTCACGATACGCCCAACCCTCGCCGACGGGCTCGCCATTCCACAGGTCGGCGACAATGCTTTCGCGATTGCCCGCGACCATGTCGATCTTGCAATCACCGCTAGTGAAGAAGAGATCGCGCTCGCGATTCTCCGGCTTGTTGAACTCGAGAAATCCGTCGTCGAAGGTGCTGCCGCTACGCCGCTCGCCGCGGCGATGTCGGACAAACTGAAACAGTTCGCCGGCAAAAACTGCGTGCTCCTGCTTTGCGGCGGCAACATCGACCCAAACATCCTCAGCCGCGTGATTGAGCGCGGCCTCGTCGCCGATGGGCGGCTCTGCCGCTTCACCGCCGTGATCAGCGATCGGCCTGGCGGTCTCGCCGATCTCGCCCGCGAGATCGCCACCACCGGCGCGAGCGTCAAACAAGTCGTGCACGAGCGCGCCTTCGGCAGCGCTGACATTTCCACGGTGAACGTCCTCTGTACCGTCGAAACGCGTAACGCCGAGCACATCGTCGAACTTCGCGCACATTTAAAATCCCGCGGCGTCGAAGTCCACGACTGATTCAATGTGGGAGGGACCTCAGTGTCCCGACAACGCCACTCCGGCCTCAGAGTCGCGCGCTGAGGCCCACATTGAAAACCGCGGCACGTCTCGTAGTCTGTCCGACGATGCAAACGCGCGAAAACAAGATCGACAGCTTCGCGCGACGTCACATTGGCCTCAGTGACTGCGAAGTCGCCCAAATGCTCCGCGAAATCGGCTTCGACGAACTCGATGCGCTTATCGACGCGACCGTTCCGAAGAACATCCGGCTCGATCACGAATTGAACCTGCCGGAAGCGAAATCTGAGGCCGAAGCGCTCGCTGAACTCCGCGCGATCGCAAAGCAAAATAAGCTCGCCAAGTCATTCATCGGCACCGGCTACTCGGGTTGCATCACTCCGCCGGTGATCCAGCGGAACATTCTCGAGAACCCCGGTTGGTACACCGCTTACACCCCGTACCAAGCGGAGATCGCCCAGGGCCGGCTCGAAGCGCTTCTTAATTTCCAAACCATGATTGTCGATCTTGCGAAGCTCGACATCGCCAACGCCTCGCTGCTCGACGAAGCCACCGCCGCCGCCGAAGCGATGATGCTTTGTCACGCGTCCGTTCCGAATCGCAAAACCTTTTTCGTCGCCGACAATTGCCACCCGCAAACGATCCAGGTCGTCCAAACGCGCGCAAAGCCGCTCGGCATCGAGGTTAAGATCGAGGATTATGCGCGGTTCAAATTCGACGACACTGTTTTCGGCGCGCTGGTGCAATATCCCTCGACCGACGGCGCGATTTGCGATTACGCCGAGTTCGTCAGGCAAGCGCATGACGTCAGCGCGCTGGTGGTTGTTGCCGCCGACATTCTCGCGCTCACATTGTTAAAGCCGCCGGGCGAATTCGGCGCCGATGTCGCGGTCGGAAACACTCAGCGTTTTGGCGTGCCGCTCGGGTTCGGCGGCCCGCACGCAGCGTATTTCGCGACGCGCGACCAATACAAGCGCCACATGCCCGGGCGACTCGTCGGCGTGTCGCACGACGCCGAAGGTCGCTCCGCCTATCGACTCGCGATGCAAACGCGCGAGCAACATATCCGCCGCGACAAAGCGACGAGCAACATCTGCACGGCGCAGGTGCTTCTCGCCGTGATCGCGTCGATGTATGCGGTTTATCACGGGCCGCGTGGCCTGCGCGCAATCGCCGAACGGGTGCATCGCCTGACCAGCCAACTCGCCGATGGTCTGCGCCAGCTTGGTTTCAAAATCGCGCACGAAAACTTCTTCGACACGATCCGCATTGAAGTCGAATCGAGCGGGACGCTGATCGAGCACGCCGAGAGAGCCGATGTGAACCTGCGCGCGTTTGGCGACAAAGCCGTCGGCGTTTCGCTCGACGAAACCACGACGCCGAAAGACGTCGAGCTGTTGATGTCGATCTTCCGCGGCACGTACGTGCGCGATTTAGGCGAGCGCGATCTCGGCGAGCCGCCGATCAGCATTCTGCAATCCGCTATCCGCAATTCTGAGTTTCTCTCCCATGCGGTTTTCAACACGCACGACACGGAGACCGAGATGCTGCGTTATCTGAAGCGGCTCGAGTCGCGCGATCTCTCGCTCACCACCTCGATGATCCCGCTCGGCTCGTGCACGATGAAACTGAACGCGACCGCGGAAATGTTTCCCATCTCCTGGCCGGAGTTTTCTCAAATCCATCCGTTCGCGCCCGCTGATCAAACCCGCGGTTACATCGACATGTGCAAACAGTTGGAGCAGTGGCTTGCGGAAATCTCCGGTTTCGCCGCAGTTTCATTGCAACCGAATGCCGGCTCACAAGGCGAGTTCGCCGGATTACTCGCGATTCGCGCGTACCACGCATCGCGTGGCGAAGCGCATCGGAACGTTTGTCTGATCCCGACATCGGCCCACGGGACCAACCCAGCGAGCGCGGTCATGGCCGGGCTCAAAGTCGTGGCGATCGCGACGTTGAAAGACGGGGATATCGATTTGGCCGATCTGCGAGCGAAGGCGGACGCGCACGCGCGCGATCTGGCCGCACTCATGGTCACGTATCCGAGCACGCACGGCGTGTTCGAGCCGAGCATTCGCGAGATTTGCGAGATCGTGCACGGGCACGGCGGCCAGGTTTACATGGACGGTGCGAACATGAACGCACAATGCGGCCTTTGTCGCCCCGGCGATTACGGCGCCGACGTTTGTCATCTCAATTTGCATAAGACCTTTTGCATTCCCCACGGCGGCGGCGGGCCGGGCGTCGGGCCGATTGGTGTGGCGCAACATCTGGTGCCGTTTCTGCCGGCGGCGGCCGAAATAGTAGGACAAGGCTCCCGCTTGTCTTCCGAAAGTTCGCAAACCGAAGGCTTACGCTACCATGTCGGTCCCGTCGCGGCAGCACCGTATGGCAGCGCGAGCATTCTGACCATTTCATGGATGTACATTCGAATGATGGGCGCGCCCGGATTAAAACGCGCGAGCGAGATCGCGATCCTCAATGCGAACTACATCGCGAAGCGGCTCGACTCGTATTTTCCCGTATTGTTCAAAGGCAAGCGCGGATTCGTCGCGCACGAGTGCATTGTCGATCTTCGCCAGTGGAAAAGCGCCGGCATCGAAGTGGAAGACGTGGCGAAACGGTTGATGGATTACGGCTTTCACGCGCCGACGGTCTCGTTTCCGGTCGCCGGCACGATGATGATCGAGCCGACCGAGAGCGAATCGAAAGAAGAACTCGACCGTTTTTGCGACGCGATGATTTCGATCCACGCCGAGATCGACGCCGTCGCCAACGGCAAGATCGACAAACAAAACAATCCGCTCAAAAATGCGCCGCACACCGCGCGCCAGATCGCGTCCGATAACTGGGCCCACCCCTACTCGCGCGAAACCGCCGCGTTTCCTGCACCGTGGACGCGGGCACACAAATTCTGGCCCGCCGTCGCCCGCATCGACAACGTCTACGGCGACCGCAACCTCTTCTGCTCCTGCCCGCCGGTAGAAGACTTCCAAAAAGCCTGACGCTCACCGACGAAGCTCCCGCGACAAATACTTGGATTTCTCTGGCGGTAGGACTGCGCATGTGCGGAGCGGTCTAACGAGAAAGAGATAAGCCACGGCAGGGTATCGTGGGGAACAATCTGAACGTATTTCGAAATTGGGCCGTTGGCTTCATCGAATGGTTAGGTGCTTTCATTCGCCACTCATCAATCGAATGAATCCAGGAAGATCATCGTCCCGTCTTTATCAAATCCGAAAGTCACGCTGGCTGAGCCTCCGTGTCCATCGGAAGCGTGCCCGGCGTAAACGTGACCGGGAATGAGCTTCTGCGGTTGGACCATCGTGGTAAAACCAGAGGGCGCGCGTCGCTTGGAATGAACAAGTGGAAGTCATCTCAAATGTGGACGCACAGCGGTCCGCCGTCCGCTCCATCGCATGGTTAGGCTGCGTGGGTCAACTCCACGAAACTTTCAATCTCAGAAGCAATCTTGTCGAGCTGTCCGGCTTCGATGACCAACGAGCCGCGCAGCCGCCAGTCGTGACAGCTTCCTCCGCGGAGCTCAACATCAAGATACGTGTGACCGGTCGAATCTGCTTTGGCTCGAAAGGAGAGCTGGCTCTCCAACGAGCCCCAATGCTTCTCGCCCTGCCAGCCGCGCCAATGCACAGCGAGGTCACGAAAAAAGGTGGCGAGGTGCTTCGGTGGGCCCAACTCGTACACTTCAACAGCGCCCTCGAAACCGCGCCCGCGCAGATGCGCCCGAAATGTGTCGGAGCGCTGCGTGCGGTGCAGCTCTAGCACGGAATCATCCTGAGCTGACCTTATGGTAACGCTATCACCCATCGCGGAATGCGGCCTAACGAGAATTCCAACCAATTTTTGGGTCTTTCAAGAGAAATGTCCAAATTCTGGGTCTAATCCGGATTGCCATCGCGTAACCCAAAACAGCTAGGCCGCGGCGCTTCCGATCTCGTCTTGCAAGAAAGTGATGAGCAGGCGGAGACGCTGGTTGAGCGAAGGTTCTTCGAGGATGCGTTGGCGGCGGAGCGCGTCGTTGACGAACGTGGAGGCGACGAGGTCGGCCAGCATTTCGAGATCGTTGAGTTGCGAGAGGTAACGGTCGACCTTGGCGGGGAGCTTGCGGCCGTCGCGTTTTAATTTCTTGTAAAGCTCGAGCACTTTTTCGCCGAGCGCTTCCGTCTTGACCGTAGTGGCGTCGCGCGATTCGACGATGTCGATCTTAGCAACCGGAAACGGCGATTCCTGTTCGAAACTGGCGAACCGGACACGCTGCAAACCTTGCAGGATCAAGTTCGAAGTGCCGTCGCCGCGACCGACACAGGCGCGGATGAGGCCGACGGTTGCGAAGTGAAAAAAATCTTCCGGCTCCTGCCATTCGGGACAGCTCGGTTTAATGAGCGTGACGCAAAACATGCGCTGATGCTGGAGCGCGTGCTCGAGCATTTCGCGATAGCGCGGCTCGAAGATGTAGAGGGGGAGCAAAGCGTGCGGGAAAAGCACCGCGCCGGGCAACGGCATCACCGGTACTGCGTCAGGCAAAACTACGGACCCCTCCTTCACAATTGTTCCGCCCCCCGTTTCATCTTTAATGCAGCGAGCGCGGAGCGCAATTGCTGGATCGGCGTTTGTCCCTGGATGCGGGCGCGACCGATTGATGCATAGACGAGCGCCGAGCCGCGCCGGGCAAGCTCGAGACGCGCAAAGCGGCCGAGTTTGCCGATGCCCATCGCGCTGATCGGAAGATCGACATCTGCGCGTTCGAAGAATGTTAGCAGGCGCTCGACTTGGGGCCGCGTATCGGTGCGGGTCGCAACCTTGAAGATGGCGGCGCCTGCCACTTTGGCAGCGCGCGCTTTTGCGCGCAATTGCGCGATGCTGGGAGTCGTCTTCAAATCGTGAAATGAAACAATCATGGCAACCCGCTTGCGCCGCGCTTCTCGATGAACGGAACGCAATGCACGCAGCGCGCGCAGTTCGATGTCGATGTAAGCAGCGCGGTCGAGAAAGCGCCGCAACATCGCTGCCCGCTGTGTGGCAGCCAGGTTATTGCAGCCGCCTTCGCGCGGGTGGCGCGCCGTCATGATCAGCGGAACGCTGAGCGAGCGAAGCAGGCGATCGAGTTCATCGAGAATCGGCGCAAGCGCGTCGAGGCGAAGCTCAACAAAATCCGGCGGTGGCTGGAGTCGTTTGGCGCGGAGCAAATCGCGGCGGGAGAGGACCACGGCCACGATCCTAGGGCGCGTACTATATATAGAGCGGGGCGACACCGGGCTAAGATCGACAATCGGCTGTTACGGTGCGTCGCGGGCTTGCCCGAGCATGCGCTCGACGTATTTGGCAAGAATATCGAACTCGATGTTGACAGCGTCGCCGGCGTTGGCGCGCTCAAGATTGGTGTGCTCTTTGGTGTGAGGCGTGATCCAGACAACAAAGCTTTTCGGCAATACTTCGGCAATCGTCAGGCTGATGCCGTCGATCGCAATCGAGCCTTTTTCGACGGCGTAGCGAGCAAAGCGCGCCGGCATTTCAATCTCGAGGCGATGATCGGCGCCGCGTTTTTCGAAACTGCGGATGCGCGCGACACCGTCGATGTGGCCCTGAACGAAATGCCCGCCCAGCCGGTCGCCTACACGGAGCGCGCGCTCGAGGTTAACGCGATCGCCGCGGCGCAAACTTTTTAGATTTGTGCGGTCGAGGGTTTCCTGAAGCAAATCGAAGCTGATTCGGTCACGCGTGCGGGCAGCGGCGGTGAGACAGCATCCATTGACGGCGATGCTTTCACCGACGCGAATTCTTTTGCCGATCGCCGGGGCGCTGATCTGGATGTGTGCCGCACGACGCGCGATGACGCGGCCGACTTCTTCGATTAGACCAGTGAACATTGCGCTTTTCTAACTGCGAAAAGTCCGTGCGGCGAGCAATGGGGCAAAAATGTTAAGACGGCAACGATAAACGACCTCTTGGCGCGAGCCTCCGTCGAGCCGACAAATTCTGGCAAACATTTGTCCGCTCCGCCGAGCGTCCCCCGATCACTGATGCAACGGCGTTGATTTTTGGGCCCGTTTGAGAGAACCTATGCGCCCGAGTCCGATGCAGCACGTCAGCGCGTTCTCACGTCCCCAGACTGTTCCGGCGGTGCCGGTAACTGTGCCCAGGCGCAATCTGTGGATTCTCAACAGTTGGCGCGATCTTATTTTGTATGTCGGCACGCCGTTGTTGCTGGTGCCAATGTTTGCCTTGGCGCAGGCGCGCTGGAGCGCACAGGACATTTACGTGTTCGTGGCTGCGTTCGGCTCGATGGGACATCACCTGCCGGGAATGATCCGGGCGTATGGCGACCGCGCCTTGTTCGCACGCTTTCGCTGGCGCTTCATATTCGCGCCAATCTTTCTGCTGGCGACGTGCGTTGCGTTTAATTACTGGAACCTCAAAGGGATCATCCTGGTGGTTTTTTTCTGGGGCGTATGGCACGGCATGATGCAGACCTATGGCTTTTGCCGGATCTACGACGCGAAGACTGGATCGTTTGCGGCGGTGACGCGGCGACTCGATTTCGCGACGTGTGCTCTTTGGTTTGCCGCGGCAGTGCTGCTTTCGCCGCAACGGATGATGGATACGCTGGAGGCGTTTTACGCCAGCGGTGGGCCATTTATTTCGCCCGGGCTGCTGCAGATCGCGCAGCAAGCATTACTTTTCACCGCGGTCGCGGTGTCGATCTTGTTTGTCATTAACTTTGTCCGTCTGCTCGGACAAGGCAGCCGGCCGAACCCGGTGAAGCTGGCGTTGCTGGTAACGAGCATCGCGTTTTGGTGGTACTGCAACAACGGCGTGACCAACATTCTCGCCGGCATCGCATTGTTCGAGGTGTTTCACGACGTGCAGTATTTGTCGCTGGTCTGGATCTACAATCGCAATCGGGTTGAGAAAGACAGCAGCATCGGCGGATTCATGCGCTTTATTTTCCGGCGGAGCGGATCGTTGATCGGTTTGTACGTCGGCCTCGTGTTCGCCTACGGCTCGCTGGCCTATTTCAATTCGCGGATGGAAATCGACACGATCAAACGGATCCTCACCGGTGTCGTGGCGGCGTCGGGTCTGCTGCACTTCTATTATGACGGCTTCATTTGGAAGGTGCGCGAGAAATCGACGCGCGAATCACTCGGGTTGACCGGCGGCACCACGGCCGCGGCGAATAATTATTTTTTGCCGACCTGGCTGCTGCACGGCGCCAAATGGGTAGGCGTGTTTGTCATCCCTCTGGGCGCGCTCTGGCTCGGCCAGGTGCACAGCGGTGTCCCGGAAACGCAACGGGAAAGCTGGATCGTGACTGATCTGCCCGTCGGTGCGCGTCAGCATCTCAACTACGGCTCGGCCCTGGAGAAAGCCGGCCTATTCAATGAAGCGGTGGAGCAATACCGGATCGCGCTGGGTTTTGAGCCGACCTACGCAAAAGTACATTACAATTTGGCGAAGATTTTGATGGGCCAATCGAAAATCGATGAGGCAGTCGAGCACTTCGCGCAGGCCGCGCGCTTCGACCCCGGCGAGGCCGACCATCACTTGCACTATGGCTACGCCTTGGAACGTGTGGGTCGCGGCGAGGAGGCTGCCTCGCAGTACCAGGCAGCAATCAAACTGAAGCCGAGATCAGCGAAATATCATTACGCGTGGGCGACGCTCCTGCTGAAAATGCAGCGGCTTGATGAAGCTGGCGCGGAGTTCGAACAGGTGTTGCAACTGGACCCGACGAACGGCGAGGCGCATTTTGCAATTGGGAACGTCGCGTTGGCCAATGGCGGCGCCGAAGAAGCAGAGCGCCATTACGTCGAGGCGCTGCGCCTGGATCCGAAGCGGGCCGATATCCGGACCGTTCTCGGCGACATTTATTTTCAGCAGGGCCACGTCTCGCAGGCGATCGTTCAGTACGAAGAAGCCCTGCGATTGAATCCAGCATTGAGTAATGCGGAGGAACATCTGCGTTTGGCCAGATCAAGCGATTCGCGCTTTCAATCGACTTCGCCGTGAATTGAGGTGGCGCCCCGCGAGGTGGATCGGCTTGTCCTCAAGTCCGGTGTTAAATATAGGCGCCGCAGGCGCGTTACATTATCAACGCGCTGAGGACAGCGCGTTCCACCTTGCGCGTCTAAGATCGACAATCAGCGTGTGTGCGTGCAGGCATTGTTTTGCAGAACCGACATTAAATAATAGACCATGCGCGTTGCCATCCTCTCGGGTGTTCTCTTTCTCTCCGGAGTTGGCGCGCTGATCTTCGAAACATTGTGGCTGCGCTTGAGCGGCCTCGCGTTCGGCAACTCGGTGTGGGCGGCGGCGCTGATTCTTTCCAGTTTCATGGCCGGGCTGGCGCTCGGGAACGCGATTGCGGCGTCCTCGCGCGTGCTCCGCTGGCGACCGCTGCGTTTGTATGTGGCGCTGGAAGTGGCAGTCGCTTTTTTCGGATGCACGATTGTATTCGGGCTGCCGGTTTTGGGCGAATCGTTGCGGCCGCTGTGGCAGGCGCTTTGGAATTACCAGCCGACACTGATCAGTTTGCGGTTCGTTTTGTCCTTCCTCATCCTGCTCGTGCCAACAACAGCGATGGGTTTGACGCTGCCGGTGTTGATCGAGGATCCAGTGTTCCATAAGGCCGAGTTCGGTCGCGCGATCGGAGTTTTGTACGGCTGCAACACATTGGGCGCAGTCGTCGGCGCGCTGATCGGCGAAGGCTATCTCGTTGCGGCGTTTGGATTGCGCGGGACGAGTCTGGCGGCGGCAAGTGCGAGCTGCATCGCGGCGGTGATTGCGTTACTCGTAGCAAAACGCGATACCGAAAGCGAAGCCGCATCGCCGCACTTCAAAACATCTCCGCTCCGTGTTCAGGCGATTTATTCGCGGCCGTGGCGACTGCTGTTCGTGAGTTTTGGTACGGGTTTCATTTTTCTGGCGCTGGAAGTGATTTGGTTTCGCTTTCTTCGTTTATATGTCGCGTCGTCGCCGATCGCCTTTGCCGTGATGCTCGCGGTGGCGCTGGCTGGAATCGGGCTGGGCAGCCTCGGATGGGGCCTATTTCATCGACGTGCGCGCGTCCACCTGCTGCCGATGCTGTTGCTGCTCGCGGCGCTTGCGGTGCTGCTTTCGTATTTGCTTTTTCCTGGTGAACTCATCCAGCCCGGCTCAGGGACGTATAACTTCGCGTCGTGGCCGCAGATCGCGCTGCTCTCAGCCGCGCTGATGTTGCCCGTGGCCGTGTTATCGGGGGCTGTGTTTCCCGCGATCGTCGCGCGCGTGCAGGTTGCGCTCGGCGACCCAATGAACAGCACCGGTGTCACGACCTTATTTAATACGGCGGGCGCAGCGCTCGGTCCGCTCGTCGCTAGTTTCGTTCTTTTGCCAGCGATTGGTTATCAGATGAGTCTGATCGGGTGTGCGGCGGCTTACGCGCTGCTCGCGATTATTTCGAGTGAGCGAGAGCACTGGCGTTTGCGGCGGCCACTTGCGTTGAGCATGGCCGCGCTCTGCGTCGGTTTACTTCTGATAATTGCGTTTTTCCCCTACAAGCGCGCGCAAGTACACTTCGCGCACGCGAGCCGGCCGCACGAGCGCGACGATCAAGGCCGAGTGCTCGCGCATGTAGTGAAGAAAGTGGAGGGCACGGCCGACACGTTGCAGTTGCTTGAGCGCGATCTTTTCGGCGAGCCGTACTACTACCGGCTTTTGACGAACGCGTTTTCGATGTCGGCGACGAATCCGCACAGCCAGCGCTACATGAGATTGTTTGCCTATCTCCCGCTGGCCTTTCGCCCGGCTTCGGAAAACGTGCTCGTGCTTTGCTATGGATGCGGCGTGACAGCGGACGCGTTTCTGCATGGCCCTCACGTCAAAGGGATGGACGTGGTGGACATTTCCAGAGAGGTGTTCGCATTGGCCGATTTCTATGCGGGAATCAATTACTCCAATCCGCTGCGCGATCCGCGCGTGCGGACGATCGTGCAGGACGCGCGCTTTTTTCTCCAAGCCTGCCCGAAGAAGTACGACATTATCTCTGGCGAACCGCCTCCGCCGAAGGTAGCCGGTTCAGTCAACCTCTACACCGAGGAGTTCTTCCGATTGATGAAGAGCCGGCTCAAGGAAGGCGGCTTGGCCACATTTTGGCTGCCGGTCAATCAGCTGAAGCTCGAGGAAGCCAAAGCCATTCTGCGTGCGTTCCACAACGCGTTTGCGAACGCGTCGGTCTGGGCCGGTCCCGATCAGGAATGGATCATGATGGGCATCAACGGTCCGGGCGCAAAGGTGACCGAAGACGAAATCGCCGCGCTGTGGAGCGACGCGGCCAGTGGCGAAGATTTACGGCGCATCGGCATGGAAGTTCCGCAACAGCTCGGCGCGCTTTTTCTGATGGAGGGCAGCGAAATCGATCGAGTGACCCGTGGTGTGGCCCCTTTGATCGACAATTACCCGAAGCGATTGACGGAAGAACAATGGGACGATGAAGCGAATCAGCGGTTCGTCATGACGTACATGGATCCGCCGCGGGCGCTGCAGCGTTTTCGCGGCTCGTCGCTCATCAAGGCGATCTGGCCCGACATGTTGGACCGCTCTTTAGAGCCGTTGTTCGCTGTGCGTGCGTCGCGTTATCTTTCAGAAACCGTGGGCGGCAACGAGCTGCCCGAACTCGATCTCTATCTCCGCTACTCGCGGCTCCATGAACCGGTGTTGGAAACGTTGGGCAGCGACTCGTTTCGCGTTACGATTGCCGAGCGCGTCGCGAGCAGGTCGAAGCCGCCGCCGGTTGAAACTCTGCCCGATTTGATTGCGGGCGCATTGGCGGCGCGCGATCTCACGCGCGCGATCGCACTGCTGGAAGCGGAACGAGATCGCGGTGTCAATAATACCGCGCATTTGTTGTTGCTCATTTACCTGCATTGTCTCAACGGCACCGTGGAAAAAGCAGAAGCGCTCGCCGCTGCCAACGCGAGTGTCATCCCGAATAACTCGTTAGTCGATTGGCTGTGGCAAAAGCTGCGAACGGATTTTCGTTTTCGGCCGCCGGATTGATCGCGAACGATTTGTGCCGGGCCCCCGTGTCCCAAATGGCGCCGTTTCAATGCGCTGCAGCCCTTAAAATTTTTGAATTTTTTTCTAGGCACCGGCTGGCGCATCCGCTACAACGCGAAACGAACGGGCTGCCGGCGACAAACGCCCCCGGCTGCCCGTTCAAAAAAAAGTGAAAAAAATACTTGTCAGACCACACGACATTCCATATCCCTACCCAAACCTAACCCAAGCCATGGAGAAACTAATGATCAGAATCGTGTACAAAACATTCGGATGTGTCGGCGCGACGATTGCCGCCGCTGTCGCAATTCCTCTCGTCTGCAGTTCGAGCGCATTCGCGCAGAACCCAGCCCCACCTGAAGCAACACCAGCCGCAGCCACCGGTACGGCCGAAGCGCCGCGCGTGGTGGTGACCGGTTCCAACATTCCGACGGCGGAAGAGACCGGCCCGAATCCGGTCGACACCTACCGGCCGACTGACATCGAGAAGTTGGGTATCCGCAACGCGACCGACTTGCAGGAATTCATTCCGCAAGAGGCTGGCGGCACGGTGAACCTGAACATCGGCAACGGTGGCGATGGCACGATTCGGTTCAACCTGCGCGGTCTGCTGCCGAAGGAAACATTAGTGCTCTTGGATGGGAAACGTCTCGCTGGCCCTGGTCTGAGCGGCGGACCAGCCGACATTAACCTGATTCCGTTCGCGATCATCGATCACCTCGACATCCTCAAGGATGGTGCTTCGGCTGTGTACGGTTCCGATGCGGTTGCGGGTGTGGTGAACTACTTCCTGATTCACAAATTCCGTGGGTTGGAGATCTATGGAAGCTACGGCAACACCAATTTGGGCGCTTCCAACGAGATGGGTGAATGGGAGGCGTACATCAAAGCCGGCACGGGCGACGACAAGACCGACATCGTTGTGATTGCTGATTTCTGGCAGCGTCTCGGCGGCGTCTTTAGTCGCGACCGCGACGTTTCGTCCAACGGGTTCTTTATCCCGTTTGGTGGGTTTGAAGTGCGCAGCGGCAACTTCCCTGGCCGCGTAGCGGGATCACGTTTGGTTCCGAAGATGTTCTTCGGCCCCGGCGGCACGCCCATACCGGGCGTCAACACGCCAATCCCACACTCGGCGCCGGATCGATTCTCTTCGCCGTTTTATATCAGTCTGTTCTCGTTCTCGATTTACACGCCGGTGTTCGGGGTTTATCCGGACTTCTACGGCGGCGGCGACTATTTCTTTTACAACTTCGCCCGGTTCACGCCTGACCTTCCGCCGGGAGACCGTCAAACTTATTACGGTTCGTTCACGCGTGACATTTGCGACAAATACCTGGTGGCCTTTGCCGACTTCAAATTTACCCGGTCCTTCTTCGATTCCTCGCTGGCCGCGGTGCCGTTTACACCCGACCCGTTCAAGAATCCTGATGGCACAATTTTGAGCCAGACCGGTATCAGTGTGCCAATTCAGAACGCGTTTAATCCATTCACCGAAGGCAACGCCACCTGGGTAGCGCCCACGGGTGAACTCGTGCCGGTCGTCACCGGTGTTCGCTTCCGCGGCATTAACGACACCGGTCCGCGACATGAAAAGTTCACCTATTGGGATCAACTGTTTGATGTCGGTCTACGTGGCGAGATGGGTGAATTTGGCGATTACTTCAAGACGTGGAACTGGGAGACCGGTTTCCGTTACAACACCAACGAAGGGCAGGATCTCTCTGTTGGTGAGGTCAGCCAGCCGGGGCTAAGGGACGCGTTGTTGTCTACCGACCCAGCAACGGCGTTTGATCCCTTCCTCAATTTCAACGCCCATAACACCAAAGCAGCTCGGGCGCAGGTTTATGTCACTCTGCATAACTCTGGCTTTTTCGAGTTGCCGATCTATTACGCCAACCTGAACGGCGACCTGTTCAATCTACCGGCCGGCCCGCTCTCGTTTGCACTCGGTGGCGAGTACCACGGCGAAAGATTCTCGCGCGATCGTGACGTGCTCAACACGACGTTTAACAGTATTGGATCAGTCGACGGCCAAAGCTTCAAGGTGAACCGGGACGTCTGGGGCATCTACGAGGAAATCCGCATTCCGGTGACCAGCCCGACTTGGAACTTCATCGGCGCATACAGCCTCGAGTTTGACCTTGCCGAGCGCGAAGAGTGGTTCAGCAACAACACGTCGGCCGTGTTGCCGATCGGTTTTCAGCCGTTCGTGCCAGCGGGTCACAGCCGCTACAACGCGCAGAAGCCGAAGTTTTCCGTGCGTTGGGAGCCTTTGGATCCGAAGTGGATCGGAGCGCTCACTTTGCGCGCCAGTTACAGCGAGGCCTTCCACGCGCCGACCATTGGCGAACTTTCACCAGCCTCTTCACAGAGCTTCCCGCTCGTGGTCGATCCGTTCTCGTCACAGACTGAGCCTCAGGTCGAGGAACGCCAGATCGGCAATCCAAACCTGCACCCTGAGGTTGCCTACGAATGGACTTACGGTGCGGTCTACAGCCCGAAGTGGCTCAAAGGCCTGACGATGAGTGCCGATTTCTGGCACATCGACATGCGCGATATTACGACGCTCCTTGGAGCGCAGTTTATTATCTCGCATAACCTGCCGGGCTTGGTATTCCGGGGGCCTTCAGAGGTTCCAGGTGAACTCGGGCCGGTCTCGTTAGTGATCGATCCCGACCAAAACCTCGCCGGCGCAGTCTTCGAAGGAGTCGACTTCGAGACGGTCTACATTCTGGACACGGCGATGTTTGGCGCGGGAGACTTTGGACGGTTGACCGCTACGGCCAATGGGACCTATCTCTCGCGAGCCCGATTGCAGGTCATGCCCGACACCAAACCGTTCGGCATCGCGGGTGAGTTCTTGTCGAGTTCCTTTACGCTTACAAGTTCGCTGCCGCGCTGGCGCGCGAATTTCAGCCTATTCTACGACGGACCAGCTGACACCTGGCTGCAAGGCTTCGATGTCGGTGCCATCGTCCACTACATCAGTGATTATCACGACGATGATATCGATTTGATCGCAGCTACTCCGCCTTTCGTTGCGCCAAAACCGCAAACGCCATTGACCGACCCCACTACCGGTCTGGTCGGTGCCCGCACCCGTCAGGTGCGCGACTGGACGACACTCGACCTAATCGCGTCTTACACATTCAATCTGCCGCCACCGACGCCGACAGAAGTGCCGGGCCTCTCGAAAGAGGGTGGTAAGAACGTAAAGATGAAGGATGGCAAAGAGAAGAACGTGATGCCTGTCTCTACCGCCGAGTATAATCCATGCGGATGGAGAGCCTGGCTGAATCAGACCACGATCCAGCTCGGTATGCAGAACGTCTTTGACCAAGATCCGCCGTTCGTGGCCGGCTCCTTTGAGAACGGCTACGACGAGTCGCTCACCAATATCAAAGGCCGGTTCTGGTACGTCAGCCTGAAGAAAGTGTTCTAAGCCTGACCAATATCGATTCACAGCGGCCGGGCCTGCGGGCCCGGCCGTTTTGTTTTCTATTTGGCGACGGCGATCCACCACGCTAGATCGACAATCGCGCCGCGTTCTGACCGGAGCTCAAGATTGATTTTGCGTAATACTTGAGTCAAACTCGCTTCCCCTAGCAGCATGGAGCATCTGACCGCATTCTCACGCCCGGAAACTGTTCCGCCCGCGCCGGCGCCAGCTCGGAAATCGAGTGTGTGGATTCTGGACAGTTGGCGCGACCTCGTTCTCTACGTCTGCACGCCGTTGCTGATCATTCCAATTTTTCTCGCTGCCCAGACCCGGTGGGGCCCGGAGGACATTTATCTTTTCGTCGCCGCTTTCGGTGCAATGGGACACCACTTGCCGGGCATGATTCGCGCCTACGGCGACCGGGCGCTGTTCCAACGCTTCAAGTGGCGCTTTATTTTCGCGCCCCTATTTTTGGTCGCCGTTTGCGCGACGTTCTTCTTTTGGGATTTGAAGGGAATCGTCCTGGTCACTTTCATCTGGGGCGTGTGGCACGGAATGATGCAGACGTTCGGTTTCTGCCGAATTTATGATGCGAAGGTAGGTTCATTCGCCGGGATAACGCGGCGCCTGGATTTCGCGCTCTGCGCCACGTGGTTCGCCGCGGCCGTCTTGCTTTCGCCGCAGCGAATGACCGATACGCTCGACAGCTATTATGCGGCTGGCGGCCCTTTCGTCTCGCCAGCGCTATTCCGGGCCTCGCAGCAGGCGGCGCTTACTCTGGCACTGATCGTCGCCGCTTTATTTCTGGCGAATTTTGTCTGGCTGTGGGTGAACGGGAAGCGACCGAATCCGGTCAAGCTCGTGCTCCTGACAACGAGCATCGCGTTCTGGTGGTACTGCAACAACATCGTGGCGAGCATTCTCGTCGGCATCGCGTTGTTCGAAGTCTTTCACGACGTACAGTACCTCTCGCTTGTCTGGCTCTACAACCGCAAACGCGTGGAGGTGGACAGCTCGATCGGCGGGTTCATGCGGTTTGTCTTCCGTCGCAGCGGCTCACTCATCGGTCTCTATGTCGGCCTGGTACTGGCCTATGGCGCGCTCGGTTATTTCAAATCGTACATCGGGATCGACAGTCTGAAACGCATACTCACCGGTGTCGTCACAGCCTCGGCTCTTCTGCACTTTTATTATGATGGCTTCATCTGGAAGGTGCGCGAGAAATCCACTCGCCAGTCGCTCGGAATCAGTGGCGGCACGGCCGACATGGCAACGAGCCGTTCGCTGCCGAGCTGGCTGTTGCACGGCGTGAAATGGATTGGGGTGTTTGTCATTCCTCTTGGCGCGCTCTGGTTCAGCGAGGTCCATTCGGCCCACACGCAGCTCAATCGACTCGCCGCTATTGTCGCCGATCTTCCGGCCAGCGCGCGGGCACACATCAACTACGGCACGGCCTTGCAAGAAGCGGATCGGCTCGATGAAGCGGCCGCGGAATTTTCAACTGCGCTGCAGCTCAATCCACACTCGGCAAAGGCACATGTGAATCTCGCCGGCATTGTGATTGGCAAAGGCCGACTAGAGGAGGCCCAGAGGCACTTCGAAGCGGCCTTGCAAGTCGAGCCGAGCAACGGCGAATATCACTCCGGATATGCATTTGTTTTGGAGCGGCTCGGGAACATTGAGAAAGCGGCGGCCGAATGCGAAGCTGCCGTTAACGCCAACCCCAGCTCGGCGCTGGCCTGGCAGAGCTATGGTGCGTTTCTGGAAAGGCAGGGCAAACTCGAGCAAGCGATCGCGAACTACCGGCGGGCCGTGCAACTCGATCCGCACCTCGCCGACGCGCATGTCGATCTTGCGACCGCGCTTGTTCAGACTGGCGATTTGGAGCAGGCAAAGATGCATTACCGCGAGGCGAGCCGAATCGATCCCAAGCTCGCCCAGCCGCACAATTATTTGGGAAAGATTCTCATGCGCGAAGGCAGAGTGTCTGAAGCGATTCTCGAATTCCAAGAAGCGTTGCGGCTGCATCCCGATTTTCCGGAGGCGGAGGAAAACCTGCGCACCGCGAAACGTGGCGATGCTTACTCGTTTTCCTCTTCGGAGTGACCGGCTGCGCCGGGCTTGACGCAGCGTGGATCCAGCAACCGAAGGGGCCGTGAATAGCCGCACCAAGACAGGGCGCTGGCTGCTGGTCGCGGTACTAGTCGCGCTCGTGCTTGCCGCATACGCACCCGCGATTCACTGCGGATTTATCTGGGATGATGAAGCGCATCTCACGCAGAACCCGTGCGTGATTGGGCCGCTCGGGTTGAAGGAGATCTGGACCAGTACGCGAGCGGTCTATTATCCGCTAGTCCTCACGACTTTTTGGGCCTTGCACAAGTTTGTCGGCTTGGCGCCTTGGGCCTATCACGCGCTTAACATCGTCCTGCACGCCGCCTCGGCGGTATTGCTTTGGCGTGTGCTGCGACAGCTTGGTATTCGCGCCGCATGGCTGGGCGCCGCAATCTGGGCGCTGCACCCAGTCATGGTTGAGTCGGTCGCCTGGGTGACAGAACTCAAAAATACAGAATCGTGTTTCTTTTATCTATTGTCGATCCTCTGGTTCCTCAAATTCAATTCATGCGCCGGCCAGCGCGGTTGGTGGTGGCGATGGAGTTTGTCGCTGGTGTTTTTTATTTTCGCGATCCTGAGCAAACCCTCCACGGTCATGTTGCCGATCGTGATCGCGTTGTGTATCTGGTGGCGTAAAGGGCGCATCCGCCTGTCTGATGTTGGAGCACTTGTTCCCTTTGTTGTGCTTTCCGCTCTGGCGAGCGCGTGGACTGTCTGGGAACAGAAGTTTCACGCCGGCGCGATGGGCGCGGAGTGGGCGCAAACGCCGCCCGAACGCGTTATCATCGCCGGCCGCGCAATTTGGTTTTACCTCGGAAAGCTCGTCTGGCCAGATCCGCTGATTTTCATCTATCCGCGGTGGGGAATCGATTCCTCGCAATTGACCGCTTATTTCCCAGTCGTCGCCGCGCTGGCTCTCTTGGCTTTTTTGTCGCTGATCCGCGCAACCTGGCGGCTCCCGGTGTTCTTTGCCGCTGCTTATTTCATTATTTCTCTCTTCCCAGTGCTGGGCTTTTTCGATGTTTATTTTTTTCGCTACTCGTTTGTAAGCGATCATTTCCAATATCTCGCGAGCATGGGCCCGCTCGCTCTGGCCGGCGCGGCTATCACAGGTGCACTTCGTTTACTGCCGTGGAACGCAGTTCTGCGCCCGATCATCATCGGAACTCTCCTGGCCGTGCTCGGTGTGCTGACGTGGCGACAGGCTGCGGTCTACACCGATCTCGTTACGTTGTACACAACCACGCTCGAAAAAAATCCGGGCTGCTGGATGGCCCATTACAATCTCGGCATTGCGCTGCGCGACCGAGGCGAAACCGATAAAGCGATCGCGCATTACGGCGAGGCGATTGCGCTTCGGCCCGATTATGCCGAAGCGCATTACAATCTCGCGCGTCTTCTCGTCGCGCGAGGCGATTTAGACGATGCGATTGTGCACTATCAGAAAGTACTGCTGATCAATCCCGCAGATGCGGAAGCGCACAACAATCTCGGTGCGGCACTCTTCGAAGCGGGCCAATCGGACGAAGCCATTGCACATTACGAAAAAGCGTTGGCGGCCCGTCCACAATATGCAGACGCGTTGATCAACCTCGGCGACGCCTTGCTCGCCAAGGGCGACCTTGACGGTGCCATCACGCATTATCTGAGTGGCCTTAACATTTCACCCGATCATTTTGAGGCACAGTACAATGTCGCCAACGCGCTGCTGCAAAAAGGCCAACTGGACGACGCGATCCTGCATTACCACAAGGTGCTCGAATTGCTGCCGCAAAGTGCTGATGCACACACGAACCTGGGCAGCGCCCTTCTTCGACAGGGCCGAAGCGCGGAAGCGATCGCCGAATATCGCAAAGCGCTGGCCGTTGCGCCCGACAATCTGGCCGCACAAAGTAACCTCGCATGGTTGCTGGCAACTTCTTCTGATCCGCTACTACGAAACGGCCTCGAAGCAGTTTCGATAGCCGAACAACTCGACCGCCTTAGCGGGGGAAATCGACCATTAGTGTTGCGCATCCTGGCCGCGGCCTATGCAGAGGCCGGACGCTTCAACGAAGCTGTAGATGCGGCTGAACGCGCGCTGCGGTCACCCGATAGCGTGACATTGGCCAGCGCGCTTCGCCGAGAAATTGCGCTTTACCGGTCGGGCTCTTCGTACCGTAAGTAGGCATGAGCGAATACGAGCTGCATCAGCGCGACTCGGGCGACGTCGCCAGGCTGGGATCGCGCAGGGCTCTGCCGCTTTGATAAAGCGCAATACTGCTCCCGAGCTCCGCGGCCAACCCGGAGTTGCCTTGTTGATTCGCTAGCGCAGCGCCGCGGCGCGCGGTTTCGACTGCGTCCGTAAAGCGTCCACTCTCGGCATAAGCTGCGGCCAGCGTGCGAAGCACGAGCGCATTCTTACCGCCCGAAAGCTGCAATGCCTGTTCGGCCAGTTGCACGGCTCGGTTGCCATCGCGCAACGAATCTTCCGGGCAGGTGGCAAACACCCAGGCAAGGTTACTTTTCGCGTTGCCGTTGTTTGCGTCGCGTCGCAATGTTTCCTGCCACTGTTCGAGCGCTTCCCGGATACGTCCCTGCTGGATCAGCACGGTGCCGAGAATGTTCCGGACCTCGAGATTTTCGGGCTGAATCTCAAGGAGCTTGCGAGACTCCATCATCGCATCGGTCAATTGCCCCTTGCGCAGAAACGCTTTCGCAAGGTTATCGTGAGCAGGCGCGTTCTGATACCGGATTTGGATTGCGCGTTCGAAACGCGGGATTGCTTCGTCGACGCGGCCCTGCTGAAGCAGGACGATGCCGAGATTATTTTCAGCGACATCGTTGTTCTGAGTCACCGCGAGTGCGTGTGCCCACAGCGTTTCGCTGT
>DATDFJ010000200.1:0-4353 GCA_036522675.1 Chthoniobacterales bacterium
ACCGCGGTCGGTCCCTACGCGCTTTTACTGAACACCGTGGGAGTCGGTAACACGGCAGTCGGCGGTTACGCGTTCCGAAACGCCACCGGAAGCTACAATACCGGTGTCGGTGATGGGGCGCTTTACAAAGCCAGCGGCGGCTCCAACAGCGCGCTCGGAACCTCAGCGCTCGGTGCTAACACGAGTGGAACTGGAAATGTCGGCGTGGGTTTTGACGCGCTTGTGCACAATAGACTCGGGAACGACAACACGGCTATCGGTTCAACCGGCGGTGGGCTCACCCTCGGGAGTGGCAATGTCTACATCGGCCCAGACACCACTGCTTATGCTGACGACGAGAGCGACACGACCCGGATCAGCAATATTTATTCTTCCGTGGCAACTACGCGGGCTGTTTATATCGATGGAGACAACAAGATCGGCACGCTTTCTTCGTCACGCCGTTACAAGGACGAGATCAAGCCGATGGACCAAGCGAGTGAAACACTTTATTCGCTTAAACCGGTCACGTTTCGCTACAAAAAAGAGGTCGATCGCTCGCGTGCGCTCTCCTTTGGCTTGATTGCCGAGGAAGTGGCGGAGGTCGATCCAGACCTGATCACGCGGGATAAGGAAGGCCAGCCCCAAACTGTTCGCTATGAAGCGGTGAACGCGATGTTGCTCAACGAATTCCTGAAGGAGCACGCCAAAGTGCAGCAACTCGAAGCGAGCGTCGATGCGCTGGCGAGGCAAATTAAAGAACAAAAAGCCAAGATCGAGAAAGTGAGCGTGCAGCTCGCCACCGGTAGATCGGTGTCACAGGTAGCACTGACCAATCCCTAGATACATGTCGCGCGTCTGCTGAATTCTCCGAGGGACAACGGCCCGGTCGGGCTGCGGCTAAGCGAAACAGAAACCCAGAACGCACAACGTCGAACACCGAATGTCGAATTCGGAAGCGCTGCGCTTCTGCTTATTGGACGCCCAACCTTCGGCGTTTTCTGCCTTAGATCGCCGCTCACAGTTGTTCGGCGCGATATCCGCGTGCGCGCAACATCGACAATACGCCTCCGGGGCCACCGAGGTGCGCGGCGCCGACCACCACAAAATAGGTCTGGTCGCTGCGCAAAAAGGTTTCGATTTTCGGGAGCCAATTGCGGTTGCGCGCCGTCAACATTCGTTCACCCAAAGATGGAAAATCACGAAAGGAGTCATGCACAATCCTGGCCAGCGCATCTGCATCGCCATGACGCCACGCCTCGAAAATGTTGTCACCGCCGGCATCACGACGGCCGGCGTTAACGAACAAGATCAAGAGCAGCGCCTCTGCTTCACGGTCGCTGAGGTTTGCAAAAACTCCGTTGTGCTCTTCTGCCGATTCCAAGCCGAAGATCGGTTTGGAGCCTCCGGCGCGGCGTTGGAGATAGCGCTCCACACCCAATTGCCAATGCTCGCTCGAAGGAGACGAAAGCAAGAGATTGAGTAGCCAGGGGCGATATTTCGAAAATGCGCCCTCGGGAATATTCACAAGACCAAAAAAGCGCCGCAGATAATCGTAAGTGCGGCGATCGACGTGGTTTTTCAGGTTGTCGCCGTCGGTATACGTGCCGGCCCGCAGTAAATCTTTTGTCGCTTTGGATCCGGTTTTCGGATCGTCCTCAAAGACAAGCCGCGAAGATGCATCAAGGGCGCGATTGTATGCTGCCGGCAATGGATAGTCGGTGCGGCGCAGTGCGTGAACTGACCCACCGAGATAAAGTGTGCCGCCATTCGGGCCGGTCACTCTCCACACGCACGACAAAGCGACAGCGGTGTGAGCAACAAAACAACATAACGCCAGTACAGTAAGTGGCGCCAACCTGGAAGTCTGGAATTTCAAAGGCGGAGACATGCTCTTATCATTTACGGCAGAAGCAAACAACCCGCCCTTTTACTTGGTTTTCGTGCGACGGTTCCTTAGATTTGCCAGCGGTGAAACCGGCGATTCGCCTCGTCCAGATCTGTTGCATCGTGGCCTTCCCGTTGGGCGCATCGCTCGCTGCCGAAGACGCATCGATTGAGCGTCTGCTCAGTAAGCTGCCGCCACCCGAGAAATTAATCCAGCCATCTTCCCAAAAGGCGGCAAGTGCAGACCCGAAAGTTGCTAAACAACTCGATGCCTTGTTTCGCGAGGCAGTTGTCGCAGCCAATCTCGGCAAGTATCGCGACGCAATCGCGTCTCTCGAACGAGCGACCAAACTGCAGCCCGATGACCCGGTACTATATTATGGCCTCAGCGACTGCGCTCTTCGCCTCGGTCGAAAACGCGACAGCGTGGACTACGCCAAGAAAGCCGTTGCCTTGATCCCGTCCAACGTCTACGTGTGGCTACAGCTCGCCAAAGCAGAGAATTCCCTCGACCACTACGAAGCAGCCTTAAACGCCATGGCGAAGGCAGCCGAGGTTTCGCCCGACAGCGGGGAGCTACAGGCCGTTCTCGGGTTCAGCTGCATCAATCTGAATCGAATTGCGCAGGCTATTCCGCCATTAGAGCGCGCGGCCAGACTGCTGCCACAAGACTATCTCGTTCAATCGCAGCTTGGCTACTGCTTGATGAGGATTGGAAAAATCGACGCGGCGATTAGCCACTTGCGCAACGGTGCAAGTTTAAATTCCCACTATGGGCCGGTTTGGGATCACCTCGGATTCGCATACCGAGAACAGAATCAGCACGATAAGGCGATCAAAGCGTTCGAACGCGCAACTCAACTCATGCCGAAGTCGCGGCTGACCTGGCAGCACTTGGCCAACGAATATCGCCTGCTCGGGCGGCTCAAAGATGCCGACAAAGCGGCTGCACACGCGGGTGGTTTCGCACCGCGGCGATCGCAAAACAAAAGCTGATATATCGCTCATAAAACCGGTGCAGCCGCGCCGTGGTCCAACAATAAGCGCGAACCGAACGCCGGCTATTTCAAGAACAGACTCATGCTGCCGAAATCGATGATGGCATGGCAGTCATAGAGCAGGTCCATTCCGAGGATGCCGAATACCGGACCTTCACCACTGATTGAGGCGTAGCGCGGCAATGAGGCGGCTCCGAATTTTTTCGGCGGCACTCTGAAATCTCCGATTGCAAGATCTTTTACCTCGCCCATGCCGTAACGGCGCGACATGCCGTCGCTGAAGCGCGCCGAGACATGCGCCGGCTCCAGTGAGATGCCGAGCGCGCGGGCAAGCGCATCGTTGAGAGTGGTAACGAACGCACCGGTATCGACAAAGACGCGCCCGCGCTGGCCCCCGATCGAGCACGGCACGGTGAAGCCGCCATTCTCCTCCCGGCGCATAGGCACGCGCGTAAATTTTTCAGACGCTGCCACGGCGCCAACTTGCAATGGCTGCGAGCCGCTCGCGGGAAAGAAAATCGTTTTCGCGCCCGTATTAATCACCGCCTTGCGAGGCACAAGAATGTCCGCCCCGAGCGCGCCATCGATGTGAGCAGCCGGAGCAGCGGCGCGGTCGACTCGGCTCGATTCAACCAATGCGATCCGCAAATTGGCGAAATTCATCGCGCCGACGCTCAGGGTGCGAACAAAAGCGATCGGCGCGTCTTGACCATTGACTTTTTGATAGCCGATGTAACGGCCCCGGCCGAATTGGTTCACGGTCACATTGCACAGTTGGGCCGACTGGCGATCGAGCATCGTTTGGTCAGCTCCGGTGTCGACGAGCAAGTTGGCAGGACGGCCGTTGATCTGCGCCGGCGCAATCATCTTGTTCAACGGCACGTAACGCACCGGCGCAGCGACGTAGCCGGCAAGCTGCGGCGGCGCTCCTGACGCATACAGCGCGAGCGCGCTTGCTGCGAGCGAGGCAAAGATTGCTACAAACCGGTGGGGCAATCGATGAATGTCCATGGTACCCTGAATCGTTTCGATAAATGTGCGGCGAGCGCTTTGACGCCGAACGTTTCGGTCGCGTAGTGCCCGCCGAGAAGAAGATTGATGCCGAGCTCTTCCGCGGCAACTGCGGCCCAGTGCGGCGCTTCGCCGGTGATGAAGGTGTCGACCTTTTTGTACGCGATCCGATGAATCTCGCCGCCGACGGCGCCAGTGATGATGCCGATGACTTTTGTTTTTGGCGGACCGAAGTTGAATGCTTTGACCGGGCTGCCTAACGACTTCTCCAGTCTGCGCAAAAGCTGATCGCGCGAAATCGATGCGCTCGACTTCACCCCGACGAGCTCACCTTTTTCTTCGAAGAAGCGCGTTGTCGATTTTAGCCGAAGGGCGCGGGCGAGCTGCGCGTTGTTGCCGACCTGCGGATGCAGATCGAGCGGCAGATGCGCGCTGTAGAGCGCGATATCATTTTCAAACGCGATCTGCAATTGCCGCC
>DATDFJ010000201.1:0-10296 GCA_036522675.1 Chthoniobacterales bacterium
CGGCCGAAAGCTCGTTGTGCAGATCGGCGGCGAGATAAGTGTCGATGTCGTCGTGAACGGTCATGTTATTCAAGTGAGGCGAGGGCGGGGCGAAGTTGTTTGCGCATCGAGGCGAGGGCGCGGCCGAGAATTCCGCGCAACGTGCCGTTGCTGATGCCGAGTAATTTTTCGATCGAGGCGTAATCGAGCTCTTCGAAGTAACGCAGGGTAAGTGCGCTGCGGTGCAGTTCGGGCAACGCGGCGAGCGCGGAATGTAATTGTCGGTCTAACGTGGCCGTGTCGGCGGTTGCTCTTTCGGTTGTTTCGAGTGTTTCGTGGGCGAAGGGAATCGCTTTGCGTTTTCGGAAAACGTCGCGGGCGCGGTGACGTGCGATCATGCACAGCCAGGCGGGGAATTTTTCCGGTTCGCGGACGCGCCAGCGGGATTTCCACGCTTTGACCAGCGCGTCCTGCACGGCGTCCTCGGCTTCTTCGCGGTTTTGCAGGATGCCGTAAGCGATCGCGAAAAGATTTCGGCTTTGGGTGCGGATGATCATTTCGAATGCGTCGCGATCGCCGTGAATGGCCGCTCGATAAACTTCGCGCTCATTGGCATCCATCATGTCGATCTAAAGCCTAGACGCCGGGGTGCGCGATTCCGCGCGAAATATTTTTTTGGAAAATGAATGTGGGAGCGGCCTCAGTGCCGCGACTCCGGGCGGGAGTGGCGGTTGTCGGGACGCTGAGGTCCCTCCCACATTAGAGGATCAAAAAATGATGACGGTATTGCCGACACTGACGAGTTCTTTGACCCGCACGGCATCCCAGTTGGCGAGGCGAATACAGCCGTGACTGGCGGCGCGGCCGATCGTCTCGGGATTATTCGTTCCGTGGATGCCGATTCCCGGTCTGTCCAAGCCCATCCAAACCACGCCGACAAGATTGTTAGGGCCGGGCGGAAGATTGAAATAATTTTCGGTCCGCACGCCGTAGTTCAGCATGCCTTCGTCGTAACGGAACCACGGCCACGTCGCGGCCCCGACGATCTTCCAGGTGCCGACCGGCGCGGGCAGCGCGGTCGAGCCGGGCGTGATGGGGAAGACGCAGACGAGTTGGTTATTGTCGAACACTTCGAGGAGGCGCTCCCTGGTATCGACGTAAATCTTGCGAGCGGCGAAGGCTTTGTTCGGCACCAGTTTCATTTCCTTCACCTTCTCGATCTCAAACGGCAGCACATTCGGCACTTTCAACTCGTCGCCCGGCTCGAGGTGTTCCCAATCCATTCCGGGGTTGAGTTTCTGGATGTAGGCCTCGGCTGAATGGTAACGCTCAGCGACGAACTCGAGCAACGAAGTGTAAGGCAGAAATTTTTTGCGCGCCTGCTCCTCGTGACCCGACGGCAGATCGCCGACATAAGCGAGGTCGTCGCCCTTGATCGTGTAAGTCGTGAACGTGACCGGCACCTGATCGAGCATCCATTGATCGATGAATCCAGTCTCGCGCGTCGCGTGCGCGTGTTTGTAGGAGACGAGCGCCTTGCGGAAGAACTCACCCATTTTGCCGTCGATCTTTCCCGGGCCAAAATCGCTGTTATCCAAGAAAATCTGGAGCCGCGTCGCCGTCACCTCATCGTAGTTCGGTAACGCGATCATAATGGTCGGCGTCGCTTTCTGCCTCGGCGCGGGAGGTGTTGCGCCAATCGGCACCGCGACGCGCTTTTGCGCGCCGAGTGTGATCGCACACAAGATCGACGTCATTGCAATCGCTGCAGCCGTTCTTTCCATTGCGCGCAAGTTATGCGTGGTAATTCCGAGTACGCAAACGGCGAGTTTCTCTTACGCGCACGCGTTACCGCGCGTCGCCTTTGGGGAACATGACTTTTTCCGGTGCGGCGTTGAGCGCGGCGAGTAGTTTTGGGATGAGACGGCTCTTGGTCGGGCCGGATTCACGCGGCGGGACGAGGTAACGCACGATCGCGTCGACCCAGGTCACTTCATCGACGCGAAAGATCACTCGTGGCCGCGCATGCACCTCCAGCTCGTCGACCGGTGTGCGCGCGAGAACCTCGCGATAAACGTCCACGCGTTTCATCATTTCCTCGCCGAGCTCTTCCTGGACGATGCGCTGCATGGTTTCGGAGACGAACTTGAGGTCGCTTTGATAAGCGATCTGAAATTTGATCTCGTTCCAGATGTAGGGAAATACCGGCCATGAATAGTTCCAGATAATCTCGTCGAACGCCTTTTCGTTTGGGAAACGGATGATGCGCCCGCTGGGGTGGTCGCCGGAAATATATTTGCCGCCAAATTCCCACAGCGTTGTATCGAGATAACCGACATCGATCACGTCGCCGGTGGCATCGCCGATTTTGATCCGATCACCCACGCGATATGGCCGGCGAACGAGTATGTAAATCCACGCGATGAAGCTTTTCATCGGCGATTGCACGGCAAGACCGATGATGACGGAGCCGAGGCCGAGAGCCGTGAGCGCGCCGTACCAGTTGACGAACAATACCGACACAGCGATCACGGCGATGGCGACTAATGCGAGTAAATGGACGACGCGCTTGAGCGTAAAACGGGTCGAAGCATCCTCGATCCGCCCGATTGCATACACGATTACTGCCTTGGCAACCGCGAGCACCAGCACGATCAGCGCGGCGGTGTGAGCAAGGCGACGCCCAAGATCGACATCACGTTGCGGCAGCGGGACGAGTTTCGAGCCCAGCAGAAAGTAGACAGCGAGACAACCGATGAGGATCAGCGAGTGGGTGACAAACCAAAACTTGTCCCGCGTTTGCGCTTTGATTTTCTCGCGCGGCTTCTCGCCGGTGGTGCGCGCGAGCTCCTGCCGCACATCGGGTCGCTGAGAAACTTCTTCCGCGGTGTCAGGCATCAGCTAATTAATCGCGACTGATTGTCGATCTTGCAATTCGTTAGGTGGTTTTGACCCAGCAACGCAGGACTTCAGCCACGCTCCAGGCTTGAGCGATGCAGCCGCCGGCCATGTGTGGCTCGCGCGCGTCGAACACCTCGCTGATCGTCCCGAAGCCGTCGTCGCTAAGGTGAGCCGGGAAAACTCCGAGAAACTCGCGCGCGGTCGACTTGTCATTTGGATGAACCTTCAACCACGCGTCAATGAAGGGGCCGATGAGCCATGCCCACACGGTTCCCTGGTGGTAAGCACCATCGCGCGAGCGCAGGTCCCCGGAATAAATCGGTTTGTATTCCGGATCGTCGGGCGAAAGCGAACGCAGTCCGAGCGGCGTGAGCAATTTTTTCTGGACAAGATCGACAACTGAGCTCCAGCGCGATTGGTCGAGTACGGCATGCTCGAGCGAGATGGCGAAAAGTTGATTGGGCCGAAACGAAACATCGACGGTCCCGGCGTTGCCGTCGCAGTCGACGACATCGTAGAGGTAGCCGCCCTCGGCGAACCAGAAACGCTGGTTGAACGATGCATGCGCGCGTTCGGCGTGCTCTCCGTAAGTTTCGGCGCGCGCGTCGTTGTGTTCGCGCAGCCATTTCGCGACCAGACAAAGCGCGTTATACCAAAGTGCGTTGATCTCGACCGCCTTCCCGCGGCGCGGCGTGACGACCCAGTCGCCCATCTTCGCGTCCATCCAGGTGAGCTGGTAATCTTTTTCGCCCTGGACAAGCAGGCCGTCGGCGGGATCAACGTGAATGTTGAAGCGCGTCCCGCGCACGTGATGCTCAATGATGTCGACGAGGTAGGGCAGTAAAAGTTCGAGCGTCGCCCAGTCTTCGGTGATCTCGACGTAACGACTGATGGCGTGAAAAAACCACAGCGTCGCGTCGGCGGTGTTATATCGGCCCTGTTTCGAGCTGTCGGGGAACATGTTCGGGATGAGGCCGTCGCTGATGTAATTGGCAAAGGTGCGCAGAATGTAACCGGCTTCGAGCCAGCGCCCCGTCATGAGCGCGAGACCTTCCAGACTGATCATCGTGTCGCGCCCCCAATCAGTGAACCAGTGATAGCCCGCGATCACCGTGCGGACTTCGTCGCCGACGGCGTGCGCGCGGGCCGCTTCTTCGAATCGGCCCGCCGGGGTGATAATGAATTGATCGGCAGCAAGCGCGAGTTCCCCGGCAAATTTGTCCCGGCAACGGTCTCTCGTTTTTTCGAGCAATCGGCGCCGGCGCCGTTCTTCCGCACCGAGCAGCTCTTCGGGGCTAAGCACTTCGATGATCTCCCATTTTTCCGTCGACGCGACCACGGTGGCGAATTTGCCCGGCGCAAGATCGACATCGAAGTAGCCGGGACTCCAGAGAGCGCCTTCGTAGTCGTAGCCGCGGAGTTGCTCATTACGATAAACGACCTGTTGCACCGCGCTCGCAGCGATGGTGAATTTTGCGTCGCCGCAGACTTTCATCCGCACCAGCGGAAACCCGGGCTTGGCCGCGGAAATTTCGTAACGATCGGCAACGGCGGAGAACCGGTACGGTCCAGTGGTTCCCTTGTTCACCGGAATTTCGTGGTGCCGGAAATGAAATGCCGGGCGCAACTCCAGTTGCGCGTTCGAGTCGCCTTCGAGGAGGCGGTAGCTGAGATAAACGGTGTTTTGCAGGTGGGGCATGATCACGCGTTTCTCCAGCATGAGATCGCGGACGCGATAAACCCAGACGGGCAAGCCGTCCTCGAGCCGGAACTCGCGCAGGTACTCGGCGCTTTTTGGTTCGACCAAACCGCCGGCGCGCTCCTCTGCGCCTAAAGAGACGCGATCATTCCGACTAAAGCGCAGGATCTCCGAGACATGACTCCACATGACAACGCGACCAAGCGGGGTGGGCAAGGCGGCGACAAGCAAGCCATGATAACGACGCGTAATTGCGCCGGAGATGGTGCCGCTGGAATAACCACCGAGGCCGTTCGTGACCAGCCACTCCCGGTTGAGCAAAATCTCCGGCGCAGGGTTCGCCGGGTCCCATTGCAACACGCGCCGGATCGGTTCGCGCTCGCTCGCCGTTCGCATCACGTGGCGGGGCGTCGGTACGGTTTCGGTTTCCGGCGCGGCTTGGTGGCGGCCACGGAACGTAACACGGCGGCTGCTTCGGCAAAAATTGTCCAGCCGGTCCCGGTTGCAACAGGTGACATGCCGGCGCCGCCGTATTGCGCCGCTTCGCTCGTCCAGAGCGTTTGCCATTCATGCTTGTCCGGTGGCGCCAGTAATGGCTCCGGCGCCGGGCTGAACATGTGTTGTTCGCCGAAATTGACGATGAGCAAGCGTTCATCGTGAGGTTGGTCTGCGAAATATCGCAGGACAAACGAGCGCGTACCGAGCACGGCGCCATCAACTCCATTGCCCTTCGCCTGGCTAAAGCGCGCGTCTTCGCGGCGAAGTCGGATCAGATCACGGTGCAGCGCGTAGATTTGGGGATGACGGTTGCGGTCGGACCAGTCTAACTTGCAGCCTTCGAAAGTGCTCAAATGAAACGGCACCGGCAATCGCGCCTGCACCTCCGGAGTGGCGACTAATGGAAATTGGGCGAGAAACTCGAAGCGGCCTTTGCGGATCGCTTCTTTCAATTCGTCGTCGCCCACATCGCTGAAATATCGAAACACCGCTGACGCGCCAAACTCCTGACCTTGAAACAACATCGGCGTCCACGGACCGAGCAAAAGGAGCGCGACGACAGCGCGATAGCGGCCGGGCGACGTGAGATAACGAATTCGCTCGCCAAAGGGGGTATTCGCGACCTGGTCGTGATTCTCGATGAACGAGATGAATTGCTCCGGGCGAGTGCCGGTTGTTGGATAACCGCGTGGCGCTTCCTGCCACGTGTAGGGCTGACCTTGAAAGAGGTAGCCATACTTGGCCGCGGAAATAAACTCCTGCGGCGTACCGAGATAATCCGTGTAGTAGGCTTCGCGGTTTCCCGTCAATGCGACGATCGCGGTGTGGTGCCAATCGTCGTTCCACAGGCCGTCGAGATCGTCGCCGCCTTCGCGGCGCGGTTTGAGTAACTTGGTTTCCTGCGGTTCATTTTCCGCGACGAGGATGATCGAGCGATCTCCGGCCGCGTTGCGCGCCGCGCGTCCGAGTGCGCCGATGATGTATTCGTCGGATCGATCGCGAATTCCCTGGGTCGCATCAAAGCGAAAGCCGTCGAAGTGAAATTCGTCGATCCAGTAGCAACCGTTGGTGATGAAGTATTCACGGACAGGTCCCGAATGTTCGCGATCGAAATTAATGTAGTCGCCCCACTCGTTACCTTCGCCCTGGCACGTATAAGAATCGGAAAACGCCGCGAGATAATTGCCGTCCGGCCCGAAATGGTTGTAAACGACGTCGAGGATCACGCCCAGGCCTAACGAGTGCGCGCGATCGATGAACAAACGCAAGTCGTCGGGTGTGCCATAGAGATGGCACGGCGCGAACAGATTTACGCCGTCGTAACCCCAGCCGAAGTTCCCTGGAAAATCGGCGATCGGCATCATCTCGAGCAGCGTGATGCCGTCTTCTTTCAGCAGCGGCAGCTTCTCCGCCGCCGCGCGCCAGGTTCCTTCAGGCGTGAACGTGCCGACATGAAATTCGTAGATGATTTGCCCCGCAAGCTGCATGCCGCGCCAATCCTGATCCGTCCAGCGGAACTGCGTCGGATCGACAATGCACGAGGCGCCGTGCGGACCATCCGGCTGCCAGCGCGAAGTCGGGTCGGGATAGAGTGTTTCTTCCCCATTGATGCGAAACCAATAGCGAGTTCCTGCGCTGGCTTCGATCACGCCGGAGAAGTAGCCGTTCTCTTCCTGCGTTAAAGTCGCGCAAGCTTCCACCTTGCGCGGCGAGGAAGAGGGCAAGCTGGAAGCTCGCCCTACTACGACTTCAATCGTGCGCGCTTTCGGCGCCCAAACCCGGAATTGCGTCTCATTCGGCCCGATCAATTCTGCGCCGATCGGATAGCGCCGCTTGGTTTGCACACCACTCTTTCGTCCCTCCGTCATGGTCTGGCTCTGCAGTGCGGGCGTTTCGGTTCTCATCGGTCGTGCTAAACAACATGCGGACGATGCCTGAATAGACAACCCGTCCACTTCTTCAGCGTGCAATCGCGCCTACCACTCCGTGGCGCGCCAGAATTTGGTGAAGGCGGAGGGCCAGCTGCGGTTGGCGACGCTTTCGCGGGCGTTTGCGCGCAGGCGCTCGCGAAGCCCTTGATCGACAATCAGCCGACGCAGCGCGTCGGTGAGATGTTCGACATCATGCGATCTGGTAATGAGACCGTTCTGGTTGTTCTGGACAAGTTCTTTTGGTCCGCCGGAATCGGAGACGACAACTGGTATTCCCGATGCCTGGGCTTCGATGATGACGTTGCCGAAAGTGTCGGTCGTGCTGGGAAAAACGAAAATGTCGGCCGACGCATACGCGGCGGCGAGATCATCGCCCGTGAGGTAACCGGTAAAACACGCTTCGGGCAGCGATTGGGCAAAGGCTTCCGAATACGGTCCTTGTCCAACCACGATCAGTTGGATCGGCAAATTCTCGGAGCGCAATCGCCGATATGCTTCGGCCAACAGGTCGAGATCTTTTTCCTTCGAAACGCGTCCGACGTAAAGGAGGCGGAGTTCGCCGTTGCGGCCGCCGCAGAATTTTTCGAAGAACGCGGGATCGCGTCGTCTCGGGTGAAATAGTTCGGTATCGAGCCCGCGCGGGAAAATTTTCAACTTCATCGGATCGAAGCCGCGTTTGATCCAGCTTTGGCGGTACTCCTCCGAGTTGACGAACACGATGTCGAGCTGGCCGTAGAACCATTGCATGTAACTCCAGGTCACACTTTCGAGAAAACTGTCCTCGGTGAGGATGCGGACGTATTGCGGGAAATCGGTGTGATAAATCCCGCTCGTTTGCAGGTTGAGCATCTTGGCCGCGAGCAGCGCGGTCAGCCCGATCGGGCCCGGCGTGCTGATGATGATTTCGCTGAAGCGTTCCCGCTGGATATAATCGAGCATCTGGAGGATCGGCGGGAAACTGAGCTTTTGCAGTTCGTACTCCGGGAGTTCGAATTCGCCGATCGGTTTGAAATTCTTGATCGGAATATCATCGACGGTCAGCTCGTTCCGGGAAGTCACTACGATCAAATCTTTTCCAGCGGCGGCGCCAGCGGCTGTCATTTTGCGAATGGTGGTCGCCACGCCGTTCACATCTTCGAGCGTGTCGGTGAACCAGGCCCGCTTGTTGTTTTGCAGCGCGACCGGAATTTCGCCGGTCAATTCTTTGAAAATTTCGCGCAGCCATTTCCGCGAAGGCGCCTGACTGTGAAACCCGTAGATGTAAGGGGTCAGGATCACGAGGATCGGCGCAATCGCGCTGATTGCCTGCATGGCCTCGACCACGTTGCCGCTGCTGAGCTGCTGCACGAATTTTTTGAAAAACCGGTAAGCGAGCTGTTCCGCGACGAGGTTTGCCATCAAAAACGTGCGGCGCTCCGGCTCGGTCGCGCCTTCGACATCCGCGGCCGTGTTGGCCTTGGCTTCAGCTTTTTGAAACTGCGTTGAAAGTTCTTTCCAAAGCGAGACGTTCGCCGGCTTCATCAGGTCGAAAATTTTTCCGGTCGCGACGCCCTGCGCGAACACCGTTGCCTTGTCTTTCAAGGTCAGCTCTGTTGGGTCGCGTCCCTCCATGAAACGCGAGAACATCTGTTCCACCAGCGCCGCGCCGGGTCCGAGTTTTTCGTGGAACCGGTCCTGGATGAAACAGGCGACGGTGTTGTAAAACCCGTGCGACAACGCGAGCGGAGTGCCGCCGTTGCCTTTGGCGTCGCAACGCCCTTCGCGGACGAAGGCGAGAAATTTCTCCACCGAATCCGCCGGTGCCGTCTCGGTGTAAGCCGACGCGAGGAACTGCCCGCCGTGATCGTCTGAGCCGCCGACGAAAATTTTCTTCCACGGCTCGGGATGCGTGGGCGCGAGATTATGGCGCTTCGCCAGCTTGTCGATCTTGCCCGGTGTAAGCGACGCGAAGAGATCGCGTGCAAGCTCGCTCAGGAGCGCGTCGCGCAAACCGTTGATGCCTTCGAAATGTTTGAAGAGCAGGATGAGCCGCTCGAGATGCGACGCATTTAGTTTGCCATTGATGCTGTAAAGCGGGTGCGCTACCGCGTGCGCGATTTGGCCGGCTTCCAGATAACGTTGCAGCGCAAAAATGTTGTCGCGCAAAATGACGAGGTCGGCATGCTGCGCTTCGGTGATTTCCCAGACGAGGAGGTGGATTTTGCAAGGATCGCCGGGAAAATAGGTGGTGACCTGCTCGCTGATAAAGGTATTCGGCAGGTCGCGAATTTGGAGACACCCCTCGATGGTGTCGTGGTCGGTAATGGTGACGTAATCCATGCCGCGCTCCCGCAATTGCTCATAAAGCCAGCGCGGGTCGGAGTAGCTATCGGGAAACTCCAGCCGGCGAAACAACCACTCTTCCGAGCGCGCGCTGTAGCGCGAGTGGATATGGAGATCGCACTTGCTCATGACTCAGCCCGCGCGCCGGACGCGCTGTTCGCCGATCCAATCCTGGTAGGTCGTCACCGTGCGGCGCCCATTCGCCGTCTTGATTAGATCGACAATCTGCCGCCAAACGGTCGGATGAGAATAATCGGCCGGATGAATGCTCACGCGCAGAAGAGGGCTCGGCTCGAGCGCGCGGGCGAGCGCTGCGTTCCAGAGCAGGCTCGTGCTGCGCCGCCAGCTGTTTCGGACGCTGTAAACAATTGAACGCGCGGCGAAGGCTTCGCCGGAACGCAGATCGACGATTGCGCGGAGCCGCGTCGTGTATTCCATGTCCGCGTCGCGCGCCGCGCGTTCTCCGTCAGGGCTAAGCAGCCACGCCGGCGCAACGAATCCGCGCGGCTTCAGACCGATTGCGCAAAATTCCTCGCGCGCTGCTTTGATGCGGCGCAGCGCTTCATCGTAGCCGAGGTCGTAGAATTCGCCCTCGCCGTTGGTATAAATTTGAGTGACGAATTTGTCGAAAACACTTTCGCTTCCGCGCCGCGATCGCTCATGAAAATAGCCATGAATGACGATTTCGTGCCCGGCTGCTTCCAACTCACGCAACCAGGCGACGAATGGTCGATCTTGCGTCGATACGCCCTGGTGATGGTAATCCGGCACCACGAGCAGCGAACAAGCTCGCACGCCATGCCGCGCGAGCTCGGCCATGATTTTCTCGACGATCGACCGCGTCGACGGTGCAATGTCATGGACAGAAACGACAAGAAAATCCCGACTGGCGCTGCCAGTCGCTACCACCGGGAGATATTGCGCTGCCGCCAACGAACTCATCCGGCGCCAAATTTCGGCGCGCCG
>DATDFJ010000202.1:0-8142 GCA_036522675.1 Chthoniobacterales bacterium
CGCGTGACCCAGATCGGCCGCGACCTGCTCCGGAAAATGATCGATTGGCTCAACGCGCAGGGCGCGCAGGTGATCGAGGTCGACACCGACGGAATTTATTTTGTGCCGCCGGACAAGATCGACATTGAGCAACTGCAAAAAGGTCTCGCCCAGGAATTGCCGGCCGGAATCGACATCGAGTTCGACGAGCAGTTCGAAGCGATGTTCAGCTACAAGGCCAAAAATTACGCGCTGCTCACCAAAGAGGGTGACGTGGTTATCAAAGGCGGTGCACTCAAGTCCCGCGGCCTCGAAAAATTTCAGCGCGTCTTCCTTGAGCAGATGATCAAGCTCATCATGGAAGGCAAACCCGAAGCGATTGTCGATCTTCGAGAAAAATTCGAGAAGAAGATCCGGAACCGCGAATGGAAGATCGACATGTTGATGAAGATCGACACGCTCCAGGATTCGCTCGACAAATATCGGGCCAAGATCGCCGGCTCAGCTCGCAACCGGGCCGCCGCCTACGAGCTCGCCCTCGCCAGCGGCCGGCCTTACAAACCCGGAGACCAGGTCAGCTATTATATTAAGAGCACCCCGAAAAAGGTCCCCGCCTACGAAGCCGCCAGGCTCGCCAGCGACTTCGACCCGCAAAACCGCGACGAAAACGTCGATTACTATGTCGCCAAGCTGGACGATTTGGTGAAGAAATTCAGCGGTCTCACGCCGGCGGCTGCGGCTGCGCAGCAAGAGACGCTGGCGATTTAGTCACTCAGCGGTCGCTTGCCTAACGCATAGCTGTAGTTATGCCGGCTAGCGCGGGACAACCGTCTCATAGACCCGGTTCGTTCCGTCGCCAAGGAACCAGACGCGTGAGGCGACACCCGCTGTGATCCCGTTTGGGGCGCTATTGATGAATTCCTGTGATTCGGTCACGACTCCAGCAGTCGTGATCGAGGCGATCTTATTGGCGCTGAATTCTGTGAAGAGCAGGTTAGTCGCATTTCCGGGGCGGATCATTGTTGGTGTGGCGGGCGTGGGAAAAATTGTGATGTTGAGCGTAGGAGTTACGCGTGCGACTTGTGGCGTGAAGGCGCTCGCGATCCAGAGGTTGCCGTCCGGTCCCGCGGCGATAGAGGTGGGAGCACTAACTCCGGTGAATTCCGTGATGATCCCATCGGGGGTAATGCGGCCAAACTTGTCCCCTGCCTGCTCTGTGAACCACATGTTGCCATCGGCGCCGGTGGTAATGTCGCCGGGGAACGAATTGGGTGTGGGCGTCCTGAATTCAGTAAACCTGCCGGTCGCGATCTCGAAACGCCACACGGCATGATCGGTTTGATCGGTAAACCAGATGTTCCCATCGGAACCGGTGGTGATGCCGACACTGACTCCGAAAGAGGAGAACTGATATTCGGTGATGACGCCATCCGGCGTGACAGAAGCAATCTTGCCGCTTGAGCCTTCGCCGAACCAGATGTTACCGTCGGGTCCCGGTGTAATGAACGCCGGATTGCTTAGGGTTGGTGTGGTGAAGTAACTAATCGTGCCGCGCGGAGTGATGCGACCGACTTTGCTGCTGTTGGAAAGGGTGAACCAAAAGTTACCGTCTTCGCCCATCGTGATCGCGAACGGCTGACTTCCACGGATCGGAAAAGTTTTGACCGGCGCTGTTTGCGCGGCAGCGCTGCCGCACGAGAGAGCGAGCGCGGCGAGGCCGCAGGTAACTCTGAAACAAAGTTGACGTCGGGCCGTTATGAAACCTGTAACGGCGGATTGGGTGGGATGAAGATCAGTTTTCATGGGGCGCAAACAGAGCGCGGCGGTTAGCGCATCGCAAAGTGCAAAAGGTTACGTGCCCGTAACCTTTCGGGTTGCCGAAGCGATTGGCAGTCTCTGCTTGGCATGCAAGGGTACTTATCGGGAGCAGAGTGCCATTAAATACGATGAACTGCGGCGCTGTCGGTAGCATGAACCTATGCAAATTTTAGTCGTCGAAGATGAAGTGCGACTTGCTCAGCATATCTCTCGCGCCCTCATTGAGGCTGGTCATGAGCCTGCCATCGTCCACGACGGCGAAACCGCCGTGGGGGAGGCGCAGGAGAAGCAGTACGATCTCGTCGTCCTCGACGTGATGCTGCCAGGGATGGATGGTTTCGAAGTGCTGCGACGTTTGCGCGCCGCGAAAATGGACACTCGTGTTCTTATCTTGACCGCGCGTGGCGAGGTGAGCGATCGGGTGACCGGTCTGCAACTGGGCGCGGATGATTACCTCGCGAAGCCGTTCGCGATGCAGGAACTGGTTGCGCGAGTGAGTGCGCTGGGCCGACGTTTTCCCGAGCAAGCACCCATCAAGCTTCAAGTTGGCGATTTAGTTTTGGACCTGGCTGATAGAAAACTGTCTCGCGGCTCGCGCCAGATTGAGCTTTCAGCACGTGAACTGACTTTATTGCGCGTCCTCATGCGCGAACCTCGACGCGTCTTTAGCCGCACGGAATTGTGCGAGCGCGTCTGGGAGCGCGAACATGAGTACGGATTGAAACTGGTCGAAGCGTTCATCAGCCGTCTGCGCAAGAAAATTGGCTCGCCGCCGCTTATCCACACCGTGCGACACTTGGGCTACACAATTCGGGAGCCGGAATGAAAAACTGGCCGTTACGCTGGAAGATTGCACTTTACTCCGCTTCGCTTGCCGTTGCCGCTACCCTCGGCGGCGCGATCACCACCTGGTTTGTCATGCGTCATGCCGAGATCGCAGCTTTTGATCGGCGCCTAACGACTGACGCGCAGGAATTCTTTCGGGACGTGGAACATTTCGAAGGCGGTGGGGCAAACGCCCGTCCCGTGTTTAAGGAGATCTTCGTGCCGCTCTCCCTGCGCAAACACCTGGTTGAAGTAACCGACGTCGCCGGGAGCGTGCTTTATCTTTCCCCGCGGCTGAGCCAGCCCTTCCCTCGCGACGACATCAAACAATTTCATAACCATAAGATCGACGGCCATAACATCCGCCTGGCGCAGTTCACTCAAAATGGCCTTACCTTGTACGCAGGCGATGATCTCGAGGAAATCAATCAAATCGGCCGCGACATTTTTCTGGCAATGCTGGGAGCAATTCCGACGGTGCTCTTGATCACATTACTCGGTTCGGCCTGGGTCGCGAGTGAAGCGATCGCGCCGGTCGAGGAAATCCGTCAGGCAGCTAAGAGGATCACGGCGCAGCGGCTCGACCAGCGCCTGCCTGTCCCGCCAACTAACGACGAGATCGCAGGATTAATCGAAGTGCTCAATACCACCTTCGAGCGGTTACAGCGCAGCTTCGAGCAGTCCGTCCGTTTCTCGGCCGACGCTTCGCATCATTTGAAAACGCCGATTGCCGTCCTGCGCGCCGGTGTTGAAGAAATCCTGGCCGATGCGAAGTGCCGCGAAAGCACACAAGAGCGCGCCGAAGGTCTCCTCTATCGCATTCACCATATCAGTTCAGTCGTGGACAATCTGCTTTTGCTCTCCCGTGCCGATGCAGGCCGGCTCGAATTGTCGAAAGCCGAGTTCGACCTCGGAGAAGTGCTCGAAGGGGTTGTTGACGACGCGCTCACCCTGGCCGAGCCACTTGATTTAAAGGTGGAAGCGGACGTTCCCAAGCATCTGCTGCTCAAGGCCGATCGCACGTTCGTAGCGATGATCGTGCAGAATCTGGTCGAAAACGCGGTTAAATATAACACTCCTGGCGGTCGCATTCGGCTGAGAGCACAGGCCGTCAATAGAGCGGTAGAAATCACCGTCGGCAACACAGGTGCTGGCATTCCCCAAGATCGTACTAGACAGTTATTCGAGCGCTTTTATCGCGTCTGCGGCGGTGAACGCGTCTCCGGACACGGCCTCGGCCTGAGCATTGCGCGCGAGTTGGCACGCGCGCATGGTGGCGACGTCGAGCTGGTGGGTTCCGATAATGGTTGGACCGAAATGCGCGTGCGTCTGCCGCAAGCTGCCTAACGAGCGACAGAGTCGTTCGTGATTAGCGATCGGCTCGGTCGCTGGAGTTTCCGAGAGCGGGCATCACTCGTTGCCGGCTTGAAGGTTACAAACGCGTAAACTTTCACCACCTTGGCAGACTGATTATCCCAGCTTAATGGATGCGCCTTATGAAAAGCATCAAATGTCTCCCCTTGCTTCTGAGCGTTTTCGGAGCCGCAACTGCCTTCGGCCAGACCACTACCTGGACGGCTGCGACCAACCCTCACATCGTCCAAGGCACCTACACAGTCGCTGCAGGACAGACGCTGGTTATGGAGCCCGGCGTGATCGTGCAAATCCAGCCGAACAGTACCTTGCTCGTGAAAGGAACGGTCAATGCGAACGGCATTGCAACGAGTCACATTACTGTGACCGGCGCGGACAATTATTCCGCGAGTATCGACGCCAAGGGTACGCTCAACTTCGCCTTTACCGATGTGAAGGCAAAGGTCGTCCCGGACGATAATGGCGTGCTGCTATTCTCCGACTGCACGTTCTCAGGCTACGGCACCGTCTATAACGGTACTGTGGTTCAAGCCACGAACACACGCGCACCGTATTTGCAATTCGATCGCTGCGCCTTCGCGGGGGACGGTACGTATGCCAGTGCGAGCCTTTACCTCGCCTATGCTACAGCCGTAGTTCGCGATACCTCATTCACGAACGCCTCCTACTTGAGCGTCTCACCAGGCTATCTCTACGTCGATAATGTGACGTCAGATGGATCGACGCAGTTCGGTCTGAACCTCGGTTCAGATTCCGACCTGTTCATCGATAACGTCAGTGTCACCAATGCGACCTACGAAGGGCTGAAGCTCTCCGGCGACACGCGTAACGGCACTAACGTACTCATTGGTCCCAACGTGACTCTCCAAGGCAACGAGTTCCCCATCAATCTAACCATCGCCGGCCTATATGCCGACAGTAACATCCCGGCTACAGGGAACGTTAACGACGCCATCCATGTTTCCGAGTTCGCCGGCGTAGGTGGTCACTGGCCGAAGTTCGCCATCCCCTACTATAACGACGGCGCGCCGCTCACGGTTGATTCAGTCCTCCGCATCGACCCGGGCGTAACGGTCGAGATGGCGCCTTTTTCTTACATCAACGACACCGGATTCGCTGACGGCATGCGTGCCTATGGCACTGCGACCGACCCGATCGTCTTCCAGCGCGCTGACCCCGCGCAATCCTGGTACGATCTACACTCCGATCGTGACCAGGGCGGTCGCATGCGCCACGTGATCGTAGACGGCAGCAGCGACGGTGTGAATGGCGGCAACTGGCGGCTTGAAAACTGTATCTTCCAAAACAATGGCATTGGCACCAATGGTAACGCTGATGTCAGCGGCTCACAGTACTTGAGCAATGGCACCGGCCATTATACTTCGGGTAATTTGAACAGTGCGACGAACCCAAACAGCTTCGTCGGCAACACCGTTGGCGTAAACTCAGCCGACGATGCGAGCAACGTCTGGTGGGGCTCACCGACCGGTCCAACCACCTCGCGTAACCCGAGTGGCAAGGGTGACAGTCTCTTGTCGGCCGTGGCTCCGTTTACGCCATTCCTGACCAGCGCTCCAAGCTATGCGGATACACCGCCTGAAGTCGAACTTATGCGCCCATCTTTCCAGGCCGATGCCGGTAGCAAAGTGACCCTGCGGTGGACGTCAACCGACGACCACGGGATCGTTTCGCACAAGGTCCTCTTTTCACCTTCGGGTAATTATGTCGGATCTTTTCAGACTGTTGCTGATCTTCCTGCCACCCAGCAGACCTATGAGTGGACCGTACCCGCGGTTACGGGCTCGGAGGATTCCTATATCAAGGTTGTGGCCGTCGATACCACCGGCAAGGAAGGCTTTGATGAATGGAAAGTTGTTGTGCCGACTAACGCCGTACACGGCACCGTGACTTTCGGCATGACTCCTGGGCAAATCTTCGCTCCGGGCCAGATGATTCCCTCCGTCTATACGGTAACCAATCTCGATCGCTATATGACGAGAGTAGAATATTATTTGGAAGACGTTCGGGGCCACACTCGCAAAATGTTCGGCCGGGGCATCAACATGGAAGGGCTTCCCTTCTACAGTACCGATACCGCGCGTTATGTCGTCTCCTACGGCGACACGGCCAACAACCGCACGTATTGGTACGGCCCACTCTTCAAAATTCGACCAGACTCGCGCCTAGGCGATACTCCGCCAGTTGTCACCCTGGGATCGCCTGCGGCTGGCGCAACGTTTTCGCCCGGCGGCGCCGTGCCCATCACCTGGACTGCGACCGACGACGAAGGCCTGCGCGGGTTCGACATCATGGCATCATTTGACGGCGCGCGCACCTGGCAGCCGATCGCGCAAGATTTGCCCGGCACAACCACAAGCTACAACTGGCAGTTAGCCCCGGGCACCGGCTCGCCTGATGTGCGAGTCATGGTTATCGCCAAGGATTGGCGCTTCCAAAGCTCCTCCGATGGCGCAAGCCGTGTCTTCTCGACCAACGGCGGCGGTACGACCACTGATACTGTGACGATCAGCCGCGCTATTTACTCGACGTCCAAGACCATGCTCCAGATGCAGGCCAGTAGCTCTGCCGGCACAAGCGCGACACTAACGGTTTATAATACCGCGACGAATGCGCTGATCGGCACGTTGCCATCCACTGGCAGGGGCAAATTCCGAGTTACCAGCAACCCCGGCAATATCACCGTAAAGAGTAGCCTCGGCGGCGCCGCCAGCGCCGACGTAACGGCGCGCCCGTAACCGATTTGTGAATCGACATGTGGCCAGTGCCGGACATGAAAGCGGCCGACGCGCTCGCCGTGTTGAAGGCGCACCTGGCCAAGCGCGGCTTCAGCGACATTGAAGTGAACATGACCGGCGGTTACGATCCGACGAGCACATCGAAAGATTCGCCGCTCACTCAGGCGCAGCTTGCCGCTTACAAAAAATTCGGCATCGACGCGTGGCTCTGGCCGCGTAACGCCGGCTCGTATCCGGGTTACGTTTTACCGGCGAACTGCTCAAGCTCGCCGCCGGTAATTTCCGGCAGCGGTGCGCATGCTCCGGACGAGTATTACGTCATCGAATCGGCGAGCCCGAAAATCCAAAGCTTCGACAGCGCAGTCATGTAGTTTGTGGAATATCTCTAGGAACTGGCGAAGTGATTCTCTGTAGCCGCGGGCATCGCATAGCGACGCGGCTACAGCTTTCGCTGTTTCCAGGCGGCGAGAACTTCTGCTTCGCGTTCCGGCGAGAGACCGGCGCGCAAATGCGATTGTCGATCTTGCGGGAGCGATTTGAACCAGGCGAGCGTGTCGCGCGCAGTGTCAGCCAGCGGCCGAAACGTCAGGCCTTTGCTCAGTGCGCGATCGATCTTCGTTCGCGAGAGCCCTCCTTGTTTGCCGGTCCACACCGGCATATCCGACCACGCCTGCACTTTCTGGGCGGTCAGAAAATCCTCACTCAGCCAGGTAAACTTTGCGTTCGACTTCAACGCTTCTTTAATTCCGTCGAGCATACCACCGACCCCGACCGGTCGCGCCGGGCCGGTAGCGTTGTAAATTCCGGTTTCGCGTCCTTCGACCATGCGAATCGTCCACTCGGCCAGGTCGCGCGCCTCGATGAATTGCACGGGATCAGCCGGCGTGCCGGGCGCAAGCACCTCGCCGCCGCGATCGATCCGCACGGGCCAATAAGTGAAACGGTCGGTTTCATCGCGCGGGCCTACGATCAAGCCGGGGCGAATGATTAATGTTTTCTCTGGAAACCACTTCTCCGCTTCTCGTTCCGAGAACGCCTTGAGCGGGCCGTAAGTTTTGTAGCCGGACGCGCGCATCGCTTCGAGCGTCTCTTTGTATGGATCAGGGCCATCGTATTTCTCAGTCGGCGCATTTTCGTCCATGCCTTCTTTAGGTTCGCCGTAAACGGAGATCGTGGAGATGAAGACGTAGCGCTCGACGTTGCCTTTGAGAATTTGCGCGGCATCGCGCACCCATGCCGGGAGCGTTGTGGGATTATCGATCACCACGTCCCATTTTCGATTCTTCAGCGCGTCGAGCTGCCCGTTGCGATCGCCGATCAATTGCTCGACTTCCTTCCGCAACTCGCCGGGATGGGTTTTGCCGCGGTTGAAGGTCGTGATCTTATGCCC
>DATDFJ010000203.1:0-2932 GCA_036522675.1 Chthoniobacterales bacterium
AGCAGACGCTGGCGAACGGGAACACGACGGGTATCGCTTTCAACTTAACGCAGACGGTGGTGACAGGGGACAACATCGACTTCGGGATCAACCGCGGGCCCGACAATGTCTGGAACTGCGACTCCACAGGCTTCGACCCGACCATCGTCTTGGCGCCTTAGCTTGGACCGTTTGACACCGGACCAATAGTTGGGATATTCCGGCCCAATCTCACTTTTTTCCAACAAATTTTTGGGTTGCTAAGCGTGCGGACCGTAACGTCAAGAAAAGCACTGCAATTAGCGCGTTTTTGCGCGGTATTCTCTGCGTTGTCGCTTGCCTATTTTAATCACCAGACCGCACAGGCTGCGTCCGCTGGTTCTGCGTACAGCATTGTCGATCTCGGGTCGTTCAGTCAGAGCAGTGGCGACACCATCCGCGGGCTCAACCAGTTTGGCGAGCTGGTGGGCGGGTCGGGGCACGCCGGCAGGGGAACCCGCGCTTTTCGACTGTCGAACACCGAACTGGAAACGTTCAACGGCCTTCGCGGCGCGGACCGGAGCATCGCCTACGCGAGTAACGAGGCCAGGGCTGTTGTGGGCTCTTCGAATACCGCCACCTCGTTGCGGGCTTTCCTGTGGACGCGCGGGGGTGGCGTCAAAGACCTGGGAACATTGCCAGGTGACACCGGCAGCGAAGCGTTCGGCATCAACAGCAAAAACCAAATCGTCGGATATTCCAGCGGACCCCGAGGAATCGAGGCGGTCATGTGGAGCTCGGACGGGAAGATTCAAGGCCTCGGGAAATTAAGACCTGGCGACCACAGCCGCGCCCTCGCTATCAACGACGCCGGCGCGGTGGTCGGCTTTTCGGGAAATAGCGAAAAAACGACGGCGTTTCTTTGGACACCCAACGGCTGGATGATTGATTTGGGCGTTCTGCCCGGCGATGTGGACAGTCGCGCCATGAGCATTAACCGTCACAATCAAGTGGTGGGTTACTCGAGCGGCCCAGCCGGCACGAGCGCCTTTCTATGGACCCGCGACGGTCCGATGAAAAAAATCGGCGGCTTTCCGGGCGCCGATTACAGCCGAGCAGTTTCGATCAATGAACGGGGCGAGGTCGTAGGGACATCCGGGAACGCGACGGGAACAAAAGCGTTTCTTTGGACTGCGAAACGGGGATTGATTAATCTCGATACTGTCCTCCCTGTCGGCTCTGACTTCAGGCTTACGGAAGCCGTGGCGATCAACGACAACGGAAGTATTTTGGTCGTTGGCTACGACGAGGATGACGGCGACGCCGATCATCACGACGGCCACGGCAACCACGAGGCGCCGGCGCGAATTTTTCTCTTAGTACCGAGGCGCTAAGTCGGATGGCGAGGAGAGTGAGAATACTAAAGGTCGCGGTTCTCGTCGGCAGTCTTACGTGCTTGATCGTGCGCGCCGGTTTCGCCGCTCAGACACCAGATCCATCGTTAGTCGGCCGGTGGTCTTCGGCTCCAGATTTGCCTTTCTTTCCCGTACACCTGCACGTGCTCCCAACCGGAGATGTAATGATCTGGCCCGGGGATCAGGGGATATCCGGTAACGATCCGCGGCTTTGGGACCCCGAAACTGCATCGGTCAGCTTATTAAAGAAGCCCGGCTACGATCTTTTCTGCTCCGGCCATTCTTTTCTGGCGGACGGACAACTGCTGGTCTCCGGCGGACACATACAGAATAACATCGGGTTGCCGAACGCAAGTTTGTACAACCCGTTCACCGATACCTGGACGACGCTTCCCAATATGAACGCTGGACGGTGGTATCCGACCAATACGACGCTCGCCAACGGCGACGTTCTGGTTATCTCGGGGAGCGTCGATCTGAATGTCGGCGCGAACCCTCTGCCGCAGGTTTTTCAAGCGGCAACCGGCTCTTGGCGCAACCTGACCAGCGCGCAGCTCAGTCTCGATCTGTATCCACGGATGCATTTGGCGCCGAACGGGAAGGTCTTCAATTCGAGCCCGAGTCCGACGACGCGGTATCTCGACACGACGGGAACCGGCAACTGGACGGTCGTGGCGAACCGCAGTCTCTACCGCGATTACGGCGGCTCGGTGCTGTACGACGGGAAGGTTTTGATCATGGGAGGCAGCGATCCGCCTGTGAACTCCGCCGAGATTATCGACCTAACCTCACCATCCCCCGCTTGGCGCAGCGTTGCGCCGATGGTGTTCGCGCGCCGGCATTTGAATTCGACGCTTCTCCCCGATGGGAAGATATTCGTGAACGGCGGGACCAGTGGACCAGGCTGGGACAATCCCGATTTCCCAATATATCCCGCCGAGATGTGGGATCCGGCGACGGAAACCTGGGCGACGATGGCCAGCGCGCAGATCCCGCGGCGTTATCACTCCGCCGCTGCCTTGTTGCCGGATGGACGCGTCATCACGACCGGAGGAAACGGCTTCCCGCAAGTGGAGATTTACGAGCCGCCCTATCTTTTTAAGGGAACCAGGCCGACGATTACTTCGGCGCCTACTGATGTCGCCTACGGCCAGACGTTCTTCGTGCAAACTCCCGATGGCGCCTCGATTACGACGGTCAACACAATCAAGAATGCCTCCGTGACGCACGCATTCAACACGGAGCAGCGAATCAACCATCTCGTTTTCTCGCAGGCTCCGGGCGGCTTGAACATAACGGCCCCTTCCGATCCGAATCTTGCGCCGCCCGGCTATTACATGTTGTTCATCCTGAATGCGGGAGTGCCTTCGATTGCAAAAATCATTCACCTCGGCGCCACCGGTGGCGGCACCAGCCTCGTACCGGCTCTGACCTCGATTTCTCCCAACAGCGCCATCTCTGGAGGGCCGGGCTTCAATTTGACGGTCACGGGCACTGATTTTTTGATCGGTGCGGTTGTGCAATGGAACGGCAGCCCGCGGCCGACCACCTTCGTGAGC
>DATDFJ010000204.1:0-4978 GCA_036522675.1 Chthoniobacterales bacterium
ACCCAGAAGGGCCAGCATTGCTCCAAGAAGTAGGGAAGTTTTCATAATCGTTGGTTTGGAAGACGGACAGCCTTTTTTGTTATTCCGAGTCCGCTATTGCTATTTCGCTAACGCGGCACCGCTTGGATGTCGGAACTCCGCGAGGTCAACAGCTAAAAGCTCGCGCCGGCCTTATGAAGAGCTGCCGTGGTAGTTGAGACGAACGTCGTAGGCGGATGCGCGTGCGCGCGCTTCGGCAGCCTCCGCGTTGTGTCCGGTTTTCGCGAATAATTGTCCGAGTAATTGCCAGCTTTCCGCGCGATACCACTCAGTGGCGAGAGAGGTTTTCAATTCGGCAATCGCGCGCTCGGTCGCTCCAGTAGCGTCGAGCGCTTCGACGTAACGTTTTTCGATCGACCAAATCGGCGCACCGGTGCGGGCTGCGAGCCGCAGTCGCAGGAGATCGACGCGGTTCTTTTCCTTAAACTCGAGCACCGCCAACAGCTCATGCGCGTGTGCCGCGACGGGCGGCATTTCGCTGGCGCGAACAAGAAGTTGGCGTGCACGTTTGAAGTCGTTCTGCTTCAACGCGACCGCCGCAAGATCGACAATTGCGAACGGCTGGTCGGGCTGCTTCTGCAAAGCGGCGTGCAAGTGCACGACCGCGTCCTGCAATTTGCCCTCGTTCAAATCCAGCTCGCCGAGATTAATCAGCATCCGAGTCGAATCGCCGCCAGCAGCGATGGTTCGCCCGATGAATGTGCGTTGATCTCTCCAATCGAAGGTGCGCACGAACGTTCGGGTTCCCAAGAACGCGAGCCACAGCGCGAATGCGAGTTGAGCGACCCTCGTTGTTCGCCACGGCGAATCTGTCCTGCGGCGGATCGATCTTCGCCATGCGATCGCGCTGGACAATTGCAGAGCGGCAGCGAGGAAGAGAAACGCGCTCGGCACATAAACCCAATGTTCGGCGACCGATGCGTTCAGCGTGAAGAGGCCGCTTATTGGCAAATAACTAATCCCAGCGATGACAAGCGCCATGAACACCGACGGGTTGCGTTTTCGTGCGCGAATCGCCCAATAGACCAGCGCGGCGATGAGAACAAGACCGAGTAGCGTTTGCAATTCGCGCCACGCTGTCGCCGTCCAGCTCGCAGGTGTGAAGGTGACCGGGTGAATATCAATGTCGCGCTCCATGTGCAGATTGCGCGGAAAGACAATCAGTCCGGCGTACTCCGCGACCGCCCGTGCGATCAGGATCGGCCTAACGAGCAGAGGCGGTGCTGGGTGGAACGTTGGTGGCCGCACATGTTCGGCCGCCATTCGCAGGCTCAGGTAAATCGCTGCGACAAACACCCCGGCAACCGCCGTTTTCGCGACCGCGCTCCAGTTTCGCCGCAGTGCAAACAACGTCAGCGCGATCAACGGGAACATCAAACCGGTTTCGCGGCTCAATGCACTCAGCACTAAGGCACCTGTTGCTGCCGTCCACAGGAACAAACTTGCTCCGCGGGAGACGCCCCGACTGCGCAGGATCAAATAGAGGCTAAGGAAACCGAACAGCGCGGCCAACGGGTCGGCGCGCCCCGAGATGTAAACGACCGCCGCATTGTGAACCGGATGAACAGCCCAGACCAGGGCGGCGAAGAACGCGATAGTGCGACGTTTGTTCGACGCGACGTCGAAAAGGCCAAGCAGTTCCTCAGCAAAAAAGAAGAACGCGAGTGCGGCCGCAGCGTGCAAAAAAATGTTCGTGAAGTGATATGGTGCGGGCCAAAAAGCGAATGCGGCGTACTCAACGGTCTCGGTGAGCCGCTGGATCGGCCGGTAAAAATCCGAAGCGGTCGCGTCAACAAAGAGAAAGTGATTAAACCCCTCTGGAATTAAACGCCAGCTTCGAATCAGCGGATCGCGCAAGATTAGCGCGGTGTCGTCCCAGACGAATCCGTCCCGCAGAGCCGGCGCGTAGCACGCAAAAACAGCAATGACGATGAGCAAGACAGCGAGATATTTTTTCACTCCAGAAACGAATTCGAGAGAATCAATAGGGTACGTAGTCTAATACTGGAAATGTTTATCTCGATCATGCGCGCCGCGGCTATTTTGGCGCTCCTCTGTCTCGTGCCAAGCAATGCACATGCCGACGGCGTGCCGAATGACTGTACGCAGCTCATCCTCGCCATCGCGCCGGACTGGAATGCAACCCGTGGGACGTTGCAACTATTCGAACGTGGGCGGGGCGCCGAATGGAAGGCGGTCACGCCCCCGGTGCCGGTGTTGTTTGGGAAAAATGGACTCGCTTGGGGAACAGGGCTGGCCGGCCAAAACGAGCCCGGTCTTCGCAAGCAAGAGCGTGACGGTCGCGCGCCGGCGGGTGTTTTCGAGATCGGCCAGGTTTTCGGTTACGACCCACAGCTGCCGCCGGGCGCGGATTATCCTTATCATCAGGTGACCGAAGCAGACATTTGGAGCGACGATCCGCGCTCGCCACATTACAATCGCCACGTTGTCATCGACCCGAAAAATCCGCCCGACAACTACACGCACGAAAAAATGCGCTCGGGCGATTTTGCTTATCGCTGGCTTATCGAGATCCGGCATAATTCCGATCCGCCGGTGCCGGGCGCTGGCAGCGCAATTTTTTTTCACATCCGTCGCGGCGTGAACCGGCCGACGACCGGCTGCACGACCATGGCCGAACCCGATCTTGCTCGTCTCGTCAAATGGCTCCGCGCGGCGCGTCATCCCTGCTATGCGCTGTTGCCGGTCGCAGAATATCGAAAAAAATGGGAAGCATGGAAACTGCCGCCGGCCGGCAAGAGTTGAATTGATTATGAACCCGCCATTGCTCGCGGCTCGGCGCTCGTTAGGTTGCGTTAATTGATATGGCCAGACGCCCTAATCCCGATTCGGAAGCAAACATTCGGCGCATCGATACCAAAGCCCGCGCCAAAAAGCAGACGCACGGTTTTCAGGTGCATTTCCTTCGCGGCACTTCGGTCTTGACTCGGATGTTCAGCGACACGCTTTACGGCGGCAAGGAAGGCGCCCGGCGTGCGGCGCGAAAATTTAGGCGCGGGGCCTTGCGCACTTTGGCGAAGCGTAAACCTGCGGGACTCACTGCGACCGACCGGAGTAAGAAATCGTTACGGCGAACGCGGCGCCGTCGGCGATGAGATCAAACCGCGGGATCGATCGCTGATTTTTCGCGCGCCGCTCGCCAGCATTCCAAACACGCCGGCGTGAAATCCTCCGGTCGCGCCGCCATCCAGCCATCAACAATGTTTGGCGTAAAGAAGCCACCGGCTTCAATCTCATTGCTGTTGGGCCTTAGTTGATCCTGAATCTTGGCGCGATAAAGCCAGATGAATTCCTGGTCAGTCTTGAGGGACGCGGAAAGTTTGGCGACTCGTTCCAGCGGCACATCGATCCCAAGCTCTTCCTGCAGCTCGCGCCGCGCCGCGTCGTCGTAGCCTTCGGCCGCGCCGACGTGCCCGCCCGCGCTCGAATCCCAACGCAGCGGGTACCGATCTTTCCAACGGGCGCGTCTCTGCACGTAAACCTCGCCCGCTTGGTTGAAAATGAGCATGTGAACGGCGCGATGGCGCAAGTTATCCCCATGCACCTCGGCGCGGTAGGCATAGCGCAGGATGCGGTCCATCTCATCTACTACGGGGAAACGTTCCTGACCAAAAGACTGCGCCGCATCTGTGGACAGCGGCGCTATTTCCTTTGCGAGGCCGATCCATTGCTCGACCGACAATTCCTCGGCGCGCGCTTTTGGATCGAATCCCAGCCTGATCGCAGTGCGTTCCCAGTCAATTGAGTGCGAGCCGACCGCTTTTTGTAATTGTTTTCGTCTCTGCGAAAAAGCGCTTCGCACCAGGCTCCTCAGTCGTTGGTCGTCACACGCCGGCAACTCCAGCGGGTTACGCGGAGAGATGCGCACGAGCGCGGAAGCGACCTCGGGCTGCGGAATAAAAACAGTGGGCGGAATTGTCCGCAGCAGTTCGACTCGATGATGCAACTGGATCCGCAAAGTCAGCGCGCCGTAATCATGTGTGGCTGGTGCAGCCGAAAGGCGGGCGGCTACTTCCTTTTGTAAACAAAACAGCCACAGCATGATAGGGCTTGGATAATCGACGAACTTCGTCAGCACTGGGCTAGAAATATTGTAGGGAAGATTGCCGATCACTTTGACTTGGCGCTCGCAGTACAAATCGCGCAGATCGAAATCGAGCGCGTCCACATTGCGCAGCTCCAGCTGCGGATGGGGAAGACGCGTGCGCAGAAAATTCGCCAGCCGCGTGTCTTTTTCCAACGCGAGGACGCGCGCGCCTTTCTCCAGCATCAGTTCCGTCAATGCACCAAGCCCGGGCCCGATTTCTACGACGTAATCGTCCGCAGTGAGCTCGGCTTGATCGACAATCCAACGCGCGAGATTCTGATCGTGCAAAAAATTTTGACCGAGCTTTTTGACCGGCGAAACGCCGATATCCTGAAGAATTACGGGTATCTCGGAGAGCTTCATCGCCTGATCGACAATGAGCCTGCGACGCAGAACGGAATTGCCATATTATTCACGAAAAGTTGTGAACAAATTATGCCGTGCCGGCGATGTTATTCACAAGTTATTCCAAAGGCAGACGCAACCGACCGCCTGCTAATTTACCCGGCTGACTGCTTCGAGATCTCTGCGCGATTCCCAAGCGTCATAGTCGTGCGCTCGCGCTTTCTGCGACTCGCGAGATAGGTCCGCCGCGCCTCGTTCAAAGAAGCGCCTTCGATAAAGAACGCTGTGGCGGCGCGCCCGATCGCATATGTTCCGGCGCCCGCGACCATGCCGCAGACGACATTGCCCCAACCGGGGACAAACTTGAGGATCGCGCGCACGCCCTCGCGCAACACCATCGCCACACCTACGTTTGCGCCGATCGCGCCGATGAATTCCGTCGCCGCGCGCAAACTGCGTTCCCGGCCGCTCACGTGCATGATGCCG
>DATDFJ010000205.1:0-2520 GCA_036522675.1 Chthoniobacterales bacterium
GTCTGATAGTAGCCAGCGAAAGCCCGGTCGATCAGGATGACGCGCGTGAGCCATTTGACCGAAGCCATCGCGTACCAGCCGGGCACGATCGCGCGCAGCGGGAAACCGTGCTCGGGCGGAAGCTCTTTATCATTCATCTGAAACGCGAGCAGCACGTCGGCGCGCGCTTTAGCCAGCGGTACGCTGCGAGCAAAGCGCAACCTTCCGCGCGGCGCTTTGGCGTCGTCCAAGACACCTTCGTCAGCACCTTCGAAAATTACCTCGCGCGCATTCGGTTTCAGCCCGACACGCTCGAGCAAGATCGACAGCGGCACGCCGGTCCATTCGGCCGTGCCGACAGCGCCGAGTCCCCATTGCACGCCTTTCACCTTCGGTTCGAGGAAACTGCGATTGTTCCCGGCGCACTCAAGTGTGACCGGAATTTTCTGGGACTGCAGTTGCAGCAGGTCGTCGTGCGAAAGTTCGAGCGGCCGCTCGACCTCACCTTCGACCCGCAGCCGCCATTTGGCTTTGTCGATCTTCGGAATCGGAAAATGGGTGCGAACGTAAAAAGATTTGGTCGGCGTGAGGAACTGCTCGAGCGTCTCGAACGGCATCTCGAGGTTGAGCGGTTCCTCGCTGCGAATGATCTTGCCCTGCTGCAGCGAAGGATGCTCGGTTCGCATTACGAGCTGTTCTACTCAAACAGCACGCTGCGCAAGTCGGTTGTCAGGATCATTCCTGCAACCACAAAGCCAGACCGACAAAAAAGAATGAGCCGGCCAGGACCGTCGTTCCAGCCAGACCACAACGACTGAAGCTGGCAAACTGTGCCGGATCGCCTGCGAAAACAAGACCGCCTACGATCATGACCGCAACGGCCAGAAACTTCTTCAAGATGACTCCTTGAGTCCGAAGAAGCGAGCACGAGCGGCACCATAACTACGCTACAGCGGCGTGATTCTCTTGTAGTGCAAACCACTACAGCCGAGGCGTAAATCTCTGGAGCCGACGGGATTGGCTGCGCGGATGCTCGCCTCCAGCTAGTGAGCTTCGCTTTTAACCCTTGCGCTCCGCGCCCCACCGGTCGAACTGCGTTCTCATCCCTCCGGCTCCAGATTTCTGTAGAAATTTGGAGCCTACGGGATTCGAACCCGTGACCTCCTCAATGCCATTGAGGCGCTCTACCAACTGAGCTAAGACCCCGTGCGAAGAATTGTAGATTTTAGATTTCAGATTGCCGATTGCAACTAGCGAGCAACGATTGAAATCTTTGCACGCTGCGCTGAACCGACCACGTGATCCCGTTCGAGCAGCAAAGTCTTTGCAGCTTCAACTGCGATCACGCGCAATTTTGCTTCAGTAGCGACCTTGATGGTCTCAACACCGACGATCGGAACATCGAAACGCATGTCCTGCTTCGGTTTCGCAACTTTGATCATGACAGCGCCTTCACGCGCGAGCGCGCCGCCGCGGCGGATTGCCTCGTTCGTTCCCTCAAACGCTTCGACCGCGACAACCGTGCCGTTTTTTACGATCACGGTCTGCCCAATGTCGAGTCGCGCGATTTCCTTCGCGGTCGTCCAACCAAGATCGACATCTTCTTCTTCGCGCCGCGACAACTTTGGCCCGGCGATCAACCCGCGTTGTGCGAGATAATTTTCCAGAAACGTCGTCGCCGGCAGCAGTTCAACATCTACTTTTCCCAGTTCATCGGCGATCGCGCGAAAGATCGATTCCGCGTTGCGCTGTTTGAGCTTCGCGAGCAGGAGCAACGCCTTCGTGTCCGTCCGCAAATCGAAAAGGTTTTTTGGCGCGATCTGTCCGGCCATGATCGCGTGATGAACTCCATGTTCGCCGAAAAATTTGAGGAGCCTGCCTAATTGGCCGACGCGCAGCCATTCGACAACATCAACATGCTGCTCAATCGCCGCTTCGGTTTCGTTGCTGAACGCCGCCGTGATGATTCGCTTCACGCCGGCTTTGCGCGCGGCATCAGCAAGTAAACGCGGATAAACGCCATTGCCTGCAATAATGCCGAGCAATTCTAGCGGTGCTTGTGCCAAGCACCGAATCTGAAATAGACAGGCGCTTGGCACAAGCGCCTCTACAAACTTCTAGCCGTGATGGCGGCGACGCTTGACGTGCAACTGAGCGAGCGCTTTTTGCAGCGACGCTTGAATGGCGGCGACTTCTTCCTTGCCCAAATCTTCTTTCATCGCCGCCTTCGCCCGCTCGACCGCCGCCTCCGCGGCCGCGATGTCGATCTTCTCCGCTTCCAGGGCCATGTCGGTCAACACCGAAACACTGTCGGCCTTGATCTCGACAAAGCCTTCCCCGACAGCCATCGAGGTCTCGCGGCCATCTTTCACCACGCGCAATTCGCCCGGCTTCAATGTCGTGAGAACCGGCACGTGCTTGGGATAAATCCCCAGCTCGCCTTCTGAGCCAGGAAGCGTAACCATGCTCACGTCCTCGGAGTAGATCTTCTCCTCCGGCGTGACAATTTCGAGTCTTAGCGTCGCCACGGCGTTAGCCTTC
>DATDFJ010000206.1:0-5631 GCA_036522675.1 Chthoniobacterales bacterium
CGCGTTTGTTCTTCGATCACGTGAGCGATGAGGCCGGGCGTGCGCGCGATCATGAAAACGCCGTTGAATGCGGCGGGGTTCATTCCGAGGTCGGCGAGGATCGCACCGATTGCGCCGTCGACATTGATTGGGAGCGATTTCTTCGCGTCGGCAAATGCTTTTTCGACCGCGCGTGCGGCTTGCATGTGCCGGCCATCCACGCCCGCTTCGCGCGCGAGCTCAAATAATCGCTCCGTGCGCGGATCTTTGGAGTGTAGACGATGACCAAATCCCGGCATCCGCTCGCCGGCTTCGCGCATCGCGGCGAGCATGCGTGCGGCGGCTTCATCCATCGAGATCGACTCGCGCGCGGCGCGATCGGCGATGGCTTTGAGTTGGCGTGCGCAATCTTCGATCGCACCGCCGTGATGACGATTGATTGACATCACACCGGCCGCGACGGCGGCGCTGAGTGATGCCCCGGTTGAGGCGGCAGTTCGCGCGGCCAGTGCGCTTGGCGGGGTCGCTCCGTGGTCGATCGAGGAAACTAAAATCGCGTCCATGAGTCGGCCGATTGCGTCCGAGGGCAATTCGCCGGTCAAAATGAGATAAACCCCCGCGCCGAACGAAACGCGGCCCATCAGCTCGGCAATGTCGTAGCCGCGCACCGCGACACGGTTTGGCTCGATCCGCGTAATCGCGGTGTTCCAAACTGCGTTCTTGTCCGCTTCGCTCATGAGACTTTCTCCTTTCATGCGCTTGAGAAGCTCAACCACGGCCGCCGGCAGCTCGCCAAACGCGTCGACCACGGTCGCGCCGGCGTCGCGCAACGCTTTCACTTTGCCGGCGTGCGTGCCGCGGCCGCCTTCTATAATCGCGCCAGCATGACTGAACCGCGTGCCTTCGCGCGCGGCTTTGCCGCCGATGTAGGCGATCACCGGTTTGGTGATTTTTCGGTCGACGATCAATTGCGCAAGTTCTTCTTCCTGCGATGAACCGATCTCGCCGAAGATCACGATTGCTTCAGTGAGCGGATCGGATTCGAACATGAGCGCCGCGTCTGGCAGACGAATGCCGATCACCGCGTCGCCACCGATGTGAACGATTGTGGAAATCCGCACGCCCGCCTGGCCGAGATAATAGCCCGTGCTCGAAGCCATGCCGCCGGAGCGACTGATCACGCCCACGCCTTTTGGAATTCCGGGCTTGAACCATTGCCGTGCACTTTCGGCGCGACCGCCGATCATTCCCACGACAGCCTTGCCGGGACTCAAAACCCCGAGCGTGTTCGGGCCAACGAACATCGCGCCGTTGCTTTTGGCCGCGGCCGCGATTTCCATCGCGTCCCAAACCGGAACACGATCCGGCACGAGCACAGCGAGTTTGATCCCGGCCTCGATCGCGGAGATCGCCGCGTGCTTTACGCCCGCGGCCGGCACGAACACAACCGAGATGTCGATCTTGCCGAGCGCTTTCACTGCGTCCTGCGGGGTATTGAACACGGGTACGCCGAGCACGCTCTGTCCGCCTTTGCCTGGCGTCACACCCGCGACAACTTGCGTTCCATACTCGCGCATCAAGCGCGTGCGCGCCTGGCCTTCGCGACCGGTGATGCCTTGCACCAGCACACGTTTTTTTTCGTCGATCAGAATCGCCATTACTGCGAGCCTCGACTCAGTTCCTCGAGTCCGGGAATATCCAATTGTAAATAGAAGCCGTCGATTTCGGCGAGGCGACACTCGACGTCACAGGCGAGAAGCTCGGAATCTTTGGTGGTGAATTCGTCCGGCGGTAGCGACGGCGCAGGCTTGCCGTCTCGATCGACAATCAATCCGCCCGAGTGTTCTTCAACAGCGGAACGGATTTGCGTCCAGCGCGCAGTGTCGATGCAAACGCGACCGTTTTTCACGGTGAGCGTTGTAGCTGAGGGAGCGTTAATGAATTTAGGGATACGCGGAGCGCGCGGTTTCCACTTTCTCCCGGCGGTGTTCGCGACGACTTCGGCGAAACGCGTCGCGATGAACGCCGGAGTGTCGGTTTTGCGGTATCCTTCAACGTCGGCACGAAGCAGCTTCGACATCCGAGCCAGGATTTCAACGGCGCGATCTTCCGCGTTGCCGCCGAGACGGATGATCGCGGGAATGTCGAGGTCGAGTTCCCAAAACGCTTTCGCCAATCCGTAAGCGGACCAAAATTGTTCCTGGCTGGCCACGCCCGAGCCCGAACCGAAATAACCGACCAGATCTTGCTGCGCGAGAATGATCCGCGCGGCGCGATACACTTTCGAGGCGGATGGATTGCCGCTCGTATCGGTGAAATTGGCGATCGTGAATCCGGCATTCACGATTGCGTCCATCGACATCATCGAGCCCCCGCCGCCGGCGCCATGAAATCCGGCCAGGCCTTTTGAATTTTTCGGCGCGGCCGTCGCCAACTGCGCGAAATAAAATGTCCCGCGATGATCGTTTTGCTCCACCGCATAAGCGATGCGTTCGAGTGGCGTGGGCGGATGATCGAACTCGCGCGCGATCTCAATGCCGAGATCAGGATGACGCACGACTGCGTAATCGTCGATCGTGATTCGGCAGTCAGCGGCGACGAAATCGCCGGACTTCGTCAAAACGAGCGGATTAATTTCGAGCGAGCGGGCTTCGACGCTGCGCGCGACCGCAAATAATTTCTGGATCAAATCGGCCAGCCGCTGAGCTTTGGCAGGCGCAAGTCCGCACGAGCTTGCAGCTTCATTAACGCCGGCCTCATCCGGGCCATCGTTCACAGGACAAGGAATGCGCCGGGTCGACGCGGCGCGCTGTTCGATTCCTGTGCCGCCGCCAGTCGCAAAAATGATCATTGGTGCACGGCCGGCGTCATCGATTGCAAACGAGAGGAAAAATTCGCGAGCGATGTCGATCTTTTCCTCCACCAGCACAGCGTCGACGGGAAATTGTCCGACTTTCATTCGCAACATGCGTGTCGCGTGCATGCGCACGTCGGCTGGTCTCCGTGCGAAAGCCACGCCGCCGATCGCAGCGCGGCCAGTTGTCCAGGCTTGGATCTTGATCACGACCTCTCCGCCAAGCTCTTTCGCGGCCGCGACCGCGTCATCGCCGGTCGAAGCGGCCCGCCCGCGCGGAATGTTGAAGCCGTGCGCAGCGAGAATCGCTTTGCCCTGATATTCGTGGAGTCTTGCCATGATCGCCTGCTATTTCGAATGAAAACGCCTAACGTTCAACGCCCAACGCCCAATATCCAAACTCGGACGTAGTAGACTTGAAGCGTTCGACGTTGGGCGTTGAGCGTTCGGTGTTGATCGGCTAAAGAGGGCTGTCGATCTTACGCTCGCCTCGAATGACGCCGACGTCCTCGCTCGATTACTACAAAATCGAAGAACTCCTGACCGATCAAGAGCGCGCGGCCCGCGATCGCGCGCGGCGGTTTGTGGATGAGGAAGCGATGAAAGAAATCGTGCCGCATCATCGCGCGGGAAAATTTCCGGACAAACTGATTCCGCGAATGGGCGAGCTCGGCTTTTTTGCGCCGTATCTGAAAGATCACGGCTGCGCTGGCGTGAGTTACACCGCTTTCGGTTTGATGATGCAGGAATTGGAACGCGGCGATTCGGGTTTGCGCTCGCTCGCGTCAGTGCAGGGCGCGCTCGCGATTCACGCGATCCATTCCTTTGGCACGGCTGAGCAGCAAGCGCGCTGGTTGCCAGGTTTGGTTTCTGGTGAGCGCGTCGGCTGTTTTGCCCTAACCGAGCACGGTCACGGTTCGGATCCCGGCGGGATGGAAACGCGCGCGACGCGCGATGGCGGCAATTACATTTTGAACGGCAGCAAATGCTGGATCGGTAACGCATCGATCGCGGATGTGAAAGTTGTTTGGGCGAAAGACGATGATGGAATAGTTGGCGGATTCGTCGTCGAGAAAGACGCGCCGGGATTTCGCGCGCACGACATCGAAGGAAAATTCAGTCTGCGGATGTCACGGACATCGGAGTGCTGGTTCGAGAATTGTCACATTGCGGCGGAGAACCGTTTGCCGGAAGCGCAGGGACTCCGCGCGCCATTGTCTTGTTTGTCACAAGCGCGCACGAGCATCACGTGGGGCGTGATCGGCGCGGCGATCGATTGCTACGAGACCGCGCTCACATACGCGAAAGAGAGAAAGCAATTCGATCGTCCAATTGCCGGGTTCCAACTCGTGCAGGAAAAACTGGTTTGGATGCTGCAGGAAATCACCAAGGCGCAGTTACTCGCCTTGCGTCTGACGCGGATGATGGAAGCGGGCGCAGCTACGCCCGCCCAAATTTCGCTGGCCAAACGCAACAACGTCTGGATGGCGCTCGAATGCGCGCGCAAGGCCCGCGATATTCTCGGCGCCGTTGGGATCACGGATCGGTATTCGGTGATCCGGCACCTCATGAATTTGGAAAGTGTGGTCACCTACGAAGGAACGCACGACATTCACACGCTGGCCGTCGGTCGCGATATCACCGGGCTGAGTGCGTTCGGCGGCTGAGGCGAACTCAGATATGGAACACGCGAACTGGGACGCGATCAGCGCGATAGCGCAAATGATCGGTTCGATCGCGGTGGTTTGCTCGGTCCTGTATCTTGCCGTCCAAGTTCACGGCAGCACGCGGGTCGCGAAACTGGCGGCGCAAGATTCCGCCGCAACCTCTTTGCGGGAGGTGACGAGACCCTTTGCCGAAAATTCCGAGCTTGCCCGCATCTGGAGCACAGGTCTGGAAAATTTGTCGGGCCTGTCGCCGGAAGAGCAGGGTCGATTTTTCCATTCTACTTATCAATTTCTCAAGGCGTTTGAGACGATCCATTTTCATTATGTTCATGGCGTGATGGACGAACAGATTTGGCAAGGCTGGTGTGGTCTGCTGCGGCACTACGTTGCCTCTCCCGGTATGGAGCACTACTGGAAACTCCGCCGCGATTTATTTTCTCAACGTTTCCAGCGGTTCATCGACACGCTCGAACGGCCGGCCGAGCGACGGACGGTGGGTGATCTGTTGGCCGAACAGAATCGCTGAGGCAGAACTGGAGAGAGACGCGCTATCGTGTCTCAAAAATTTGGGCGGTCCAAGCCGGACTGGCATTTGCAGCGCGGACGCCCTCCAAGACGGATGACACGGCCTGATGATTAGCTAGATTATTTTCGTATGAACGAAGTTTACATTCTTGGCGCCGCCCGGACGGACTTTAAGCGCAACCTGAAGAAGGAAGGAAAAACGATCCGGCACGTGATCGTTGAAGCAGGCAAGAAGGCGATTGACGACGCGAAGGTCGATCCCGGCGAAATTCAAGCCGGCGCGGTTGGCAATTTCAACGCGGGGCAGTTCACGAAACAATTGCAGCTCGGTGCATTCATTCCCGAGATCGATCCCAAGCTGCGGGGAATTCCCACGATGCATACGGAAGCGGCCTGTGCGTCGGGCGCGCTTTCGGTGCTGCTCGGCGCGGAATGGATCATGGGCGGGTTTTACGACGTCGTGCTCGTTGTCGGCGCAGAGCAACAGAAGACGATGTCGTCACTCGATGGCGCCGACGTGCTCGGCGCGGCCGCCGATTATCACAACGAGAAGCCGGAATATGGCGATTTCATGTTTCCGAAGTTGTTCGGCCGGATCGCGCAGAT
>DATDFJ010000207.1:0-4137 GCA_036522675.1 Chthoniobacterales bacterium
TCCAAAACTTTGCCGCGCGGGCTGAGCAGCGAGGCGTTGGGGTCGAGCTCCCGACCGAGCGGGATCAGGTCGCGTTCGTTGCCGCCGGTTCCGTGCAGCAACAACAGAGTTCGATCGGAATTGCCACGAACGAATTCATGAATGAAGTCCGGCTGCGGCCTCACGAGAGGATCTCGAGCGAGACGATCTTGTTTCCGCGCAACGTGAAAGCGAACTCGAGTTCGATCGGACTTCCTGGAAATTTTCCCGTGAGCCGGTTCGTGACAATCGTTCTTCCTGCTTTCTCGATGATCGAAAGAGGCTCAACGGTGTGCTGATATTTTCTCTTGGTTTCGGATTTCCACTCTTTGATCGCGGGCAAACCTTCGTGCCTTTCGTTTTCGTCGAAAACGACCGCGTCATCGGTAAAGCATTGGTCGAACAAGCTCACGTCGCCGCTGTTTTCAGCCTCGATGTAAAGCGCGATTGGCTTTGGAAGATTGTCGATCATGTAGCTGGTTCCGTTTTAGGCTGCGCTTCCGGTTTTTGTTCGTGACCGGCAAACCACCGCTCGATCACATAAAACGTCACCGGGATGAGAAAGATCGCAATTGCTGAGGCAGCGATCATTCCGCCAATCACTGTCGATCCGAGCACCCGTCGCGCGACTGCGCCGGAACCGCTGGCGAACCACAGCGGCAGACATCCAAAGATGAACGCGAACGAAGTCATAAGGATCGGGCGCAGACGCAAGCGCGCGCCTTCGAGCGCGGCGTCGATCAGCGGTTTGCCTTTTTCGTATTCCTCCTTGGCGAACTCGACGATAAGGATGGCGTTCTTCGCGGCGAGACCGATGAGCATGATCAAACCGATTTGCGCGTAGATGTTGTTTTGAATTCCGCGCAGCCAAAGCGTCGCGAACGCGCCGAAGACCGCGACGGGCGTGCCGAGGAGCACGCTGAACGGCAGGGACCAGCTTTCGTAAAGTGCGGCGAGGATGAGAAACACGAACAAGATCGACAATCCAAAGACCGCGGCCGGCGGGACGCCTTGCTGCGCTTTCTTTTCCTGATACGAAATGCCGAGATAATCGTAGCCCATTTCGCTTGGCATCGTTTGTCGGAACGTGTCTTCCAACGCGCTCATCGCCTGGAGCGAGCTGTAACCGGGCGCAGCCGATCCATTGATCTGCGCCGAACGATACTCGTTATATCGCAGGGTGAATTCCGGCCCGGAAATATTCTGGATCGTCGAAATGGCATCGAGCGGAACGGGCGTGCCGGTGGCGTTGCGAACATAGAATTGTCCGACATTTTTCGCGTCGGTCCGGTAATCGCCCTCCGCCTCTATATATACCTGCCACGTTCGGCCAAACCGGTTGAAGTAATTGACGAAAAAACCGCCCATGAACGTCTGGAGCGTTTGATAAACCTGACCAAGATCGATTCCCTGCTTGATCACTTTGTCCCGCTCGACGTTGACGAACACCTGCGGAACGTTCGGCAAAAAAGTGGTGATCATTCCGCTGAGCTCAGGCCGCTTGCGCGCCGCGTCCATGAACGTCTTCAGGTTTTGCGAGAGAAAGGAAACGTCTTTGCCGGCGCGATCTTCCAAAACGAAACTGAATCCGCCGGAAGTGCCGACGCCCGGGATGACGGGCGGCGGAAACGCAAACCCGATCCCTTCGCTCAAACCGGCGAGCTCTTTGTTCAAGCGCGCCTTGATCGCCTGGTATTGCTCTTCCGGCTTGGAGCGCTCGCTCCAGGGCTTGAACGTCACGAAGAAAAACGCGCTGTAAGTATTTTGCGCGAGACTGAGCAAACTGAATCCGATCACGCTGGTGGTGTATTGCACACCGGGAGTCTTGCTCAGAAAATCTTCGATCTTGCGACAGGCTTGATCGGTGCGTTCGAGCGACGCGGCTTCAGGCAATTGAAGCTGAATAAAGACATAGCCCTGGTCTTCTTCCGGCAAAAATCCACTCGGCAGTCGCGCTCCAAAAAATCCAGCACCCACGGCGAGCGCGGCGAGCAGCGCGAAGCTGAGAACACTTTTCCGAATCGCGAGACGCGACCAGTTCACGTAACCGTGCGTCGCGGAGCCAAAAATTCGATTGAACCGATCGTAAAACCAACCGAGCGGGCCGCGTGTTTTTTTTCGCGGGCGCAGCAACAACGCAGAAAGTGCCGGACTCAGCGAGAGCGCGTTGAAGGCGGAAAAGATAACGGAGATCGCGATCGTGAGCGCGAATTGTTGATACAAGCGGCCGGTGATGCCGGGAAGAAATGCCGTCGGAATGAAAACCGCTGACAACACGAGCGCGATACCGATCACCGGTGCTGAAACTTCGCGCATCGCTTGAATCGTCGCCTCGCGCGGCGCCATGCCCTCTTCGATGTGACGCTCGACCGCTTCGACAACAACGATGGCGTCATCGACGACAAGACCGATCGCCAGGACCAATCCAAAGAGCGAAAGCGTGTTGATCGAGAATCCGAACAAAGGGAAGACCACGAACGTGCCGATCAACGAAACTGGCACGGCGCACAATGGAATCAGTGTTGCGCGCCAGCCCTGCAGAAAAATGAATACGACAATGATGACGAGCACGAGCGCGGCGAACAATGTCTTGACGATTTCGCGCATGCCTTCGGTGACGGCGCGCGTCTGGTCGAGTCCGATCGCGTAATCCATGTCGGCCGGAAACCGCTGCTTCGCTTCCGCCATCAATTTGCGTACACCTTGGGCGGCTTTGACAGCGTTGGTGCCGGGAAGCTGATAACAGGCAAGAATCGCGGACGGTCGCCCGTTGAGCCGGCCTTTGAGATTGTAATTTTGCGCGCCGAGATCGATCCGCGCGATGTCCTTCACCCGCACAAACGAGCCGTCGGGGTTCGCGCGGACGACGATCTCGCCGAATTCCTCCGGCGTTTGCAATCGTCCCTGCGCGCGAACGGTGTAGGTAAATTTTTGACCGCTCGGAATTGGCTCGCTTCCAACCTGGCCTGCTGGATTTACGTTATTCTGCTTCTGAACCGCAGTGATGATGTCGGGCACGGTGATGCCAAGTTTTGCGAGCTGGTCCGGTTTTACCCACAGGCGCATCGCATACTGACCGGCGCCAAATACCTGCACGTTTGAAATTCCGGGAACGCGCGTGAGTTGATCGACCAAGTTGATGTATCCGTAATTGGCGAGAAAAATTCCGTCGTAGGTTCCCTTCGGCGAATAAAGATCGACCAGCATCAAGGGCGCAGTCGTCGATTTTTGCACGGTCACGCCGTAGTTATTGACGTCGGCCGGCAGTTGCGATTGCGCCTGCGATACGCGCAGTTGGGCGAGGATTTGATCGACATTCGCGTCCGTCGCGACATCGAAGTTGATGATCATTCGCATGTCGCCGGTATTGGCGTTGATCGAGTACATGTAATTCATGTTGTCGACGCCACTCATTTGCTGCTCGATCGGCGCCGACACCGATTGCTCGATCGTGAGCGCGTCTGCGCCGGTGTAATGCGTGCGCACCTGAATTTCGGGCGGCGCGATTTGCGGATACTGCGCGATCGGCAGCGCGAGGACGCAGACGCCGCCGATGAGCGTCATCAAGATCGCGATGACGATGGCGACAATCGGGCGCCGAATGAAGAATTCCGACATTGCGGATCAGGGATTCTTCTGCGTTGGAGATGTGCTCGAGGCGACCTGCTGCGCGGGCGGAGTCCAGTCTTTTACTGTGACGGTGGCGCCTTCGCGCGCTTTTTGGACACCTTGAACAACGACACGGTCGCCAGGATTTAATCCATCGGTCACTTCCCACAACGCACCGATGCGTTCGCCCACTTTCACGGGGCGAATACTGACCTTGTTGCTTTGATCGACAACTGCGACCTGGAAGTTTCCCTGCAATTCGTTGACGGCTTCCTGAGGAATCACGAGCGCGCCTTTTTTCATGTCAGCGACGAAGCGCACCTTTCCGAATTGCCCGGGGCGCAGATTGTTTCCGGGGTTCGGAAATGTTACTTCGTAGCGAATCGAGCCGGTCTTTGGATCAAGATTGCGATCGAGCGCATAAAATTTTCCTTTCTGCGGATAGACGTTGCCGCTGCCCAGAATCAATTCGAACTCGAGCGAGTTGACGTAGCGCTGGCGCTCATCAGC
>DATDFJ010000208.1:0-8532 GCA_036522675.1 Chthoniobacterales bacterium
AGGCCGAATCTTGCTGCGCTACTCCGGCACCGAGCCCAAGATCCGTTTGCTGATCGAGGGCCGTGAGTTGGACAAGATCGACAAACACGCCAACCGCATCGCCGAGGCGATCGAAGCTGCCATCGGGACAAATTGATGAACCACGAAGAGCACGAAGAAATTTTTGACTTACCTTCGTGAGCTTCGTGTTCTTCGTGGTGCAATAACTATGACGTTAGCACGAGTGATCGAGGCGCTGTTATTCAGCGCGCAAAAACCGCTCTCGGCGGAACAGATTGTCGATGTTTTAGGTCGCGCGGGGGCCGACGATGAGCTTGAGCCTAACGAGTTCGCGCGGATGCGTAAAGCTGAAGTGGCGGCAGCGCTCGAGCAACTGAAAGCCGAATACATTGAGCAGCAGCACGCGTTTCAGCTCGTCGAAAAGGCCGAAGGCTGGCAACTCGTGAGCGATCCTGCCTACGCCAAATGGGTGCGTCAGTTGTTCCCCGCGCCCAAACCGGCGCGATTGAGCGCGCCTGCGCTGGAGACGCTCGCCATCATCGCGTATCGGCAACCGATCACCCGGGCGGATGTCGAAGGCGTCCGCGGCGTCACCATCGACGGAGTATTGCAGACCCTGCTGGAGCGCGGTCTCGTCAAAATTGCCGGGCGCGCTGAAATTCCAGGCCGCCCCTTGCTTTATGAGACGACAGCGTTTTTCCTCGATCATTTCGGGCTGCGCACCCTCGACGAGTTGCCCAATGTCGAGGAACTCAGAAAGCGTTACTTGCCGGTGGCGCCGCGATCTGCTCCCGCCGGAGCGCCAGCGAGTTCCTCCTGACGAGTGGCAGCGAGCATTCTGGGGAGCGCACGCGCGTCGCGTGCTGGTTTCGGCGTTCCGGCGAAACGAACTTTCGTTCGGCGTAAACTGTCGACGAATCGTAGCGTTAAGGAAAAGTTCGCGATGGCAGAATGCCATCGGCGGCACGCTGCAAGCGTGCGCTGCCCAATCCGGTTTGCTCTCGCGCTTACCATTGTAGGATCGACCATTGCATGCGCCGCCGGGATCAAACCGAGCGATTGCGCGCGGGCGGCCAAATATTCGGAGAGCAATCGCGGCGTGTCCGTCCTCGTGATGCAAAACGGACAGACGATCTTCGAGCATTACGCCAGCGGCGGCCGAGCCGATGAGCGGTTCCCGATTTTCAGCGGCACGAAGAGTTTTTGGGGCATCGCGGCGCTCGTCGCCGTTCAAGAGCATCTTCTCGCGCTCGACGAGCGCGTCGCCGATACGATCGCCGAATGGAAGAACGATCCGCTTCGATCGCAAATTACGGTTCGCGAGCTACTGAATTTCACCGACGGCATCGAGCCCGCGCCGCATCTGCATCGCGAATCGATCCGGGACCGCAACGCAGTCGCCATCCGCTTGTCGATGGTCGCGTCGCCGGGAACCGTTTTCACTTACGGACCGAGTCATCTCCAGATTTTTTCAGAACTGTTACGCCGCAAACTGCACGGGCGCGCGCCGTCTTCTTTTGTCGCCGAGCACATCCTCAACCCGCTCGGGATTTCCAGCGTCGAGTTTAAGAAAGATCGACGCGGCAATCCCTTACCGGCGAGCGGATTTGAACTGACTGCACGCGAATGGGCGCGGTTCGGTGAGCTGATCCTCGGCCATGGCTCTTACGACGGGCGGCAGGTTATTTCGCCGGCGCTGCTGCGACAGGCGTTCGCCGGAGCAACGGCAAACCCTTCTTACGGCCTGACGTTCTGGCTCAATCGAGGTGCGCCGCACGGGCAGGAGATCGACGTTGAAAAGGAACTCGATCTACCCTGGCAGCGCGCGCGCTGGATCGACATCTGCATTTGCAAAGACGCGCCCGCCGACATGATCGTCGCGCTCGGCTCAAATTATCAGCGCCTTTTCATCATTCCTTCACTGAACGCGCTCATCGTGAGACAAGGATGGGGCGCGAAATTCTCGGACGCACATTTTCTGCGGCTGGCGCTCGGACGCTAGCCGATTGACTTAACGACGCATTTCCTGAACGATTGCCGCACATTGTCGATCCTATGAACAAATTTGCCATTGGCTGCGGCGGGGTGGTTGTGATCGTTCTCTTTATCGTTTTGATTATCGCCCTGTTTTTCGGCGGCACTTACAATCGTCTCGTCCGTCTCCAGCAGAGCGTCGATCAACAATGGGCGCAGGTGCAGAATGTTTATCAGCGCCGCGCCGATCTGATCCCTAACCTAACTAACACGGTCGCCGGCGCGGCCAATTTCGAGAAATCCACCCTGACCGAAGTGACGAATGCACGGGCCAGCGTCGGCCGGGTGCAGCTCGATCCCAACAAAGCGCCAACCGACGCCGCGCAACTTGAGCAATTTCAAGCGGCGCAGGGGCAATTGAGCAATGCGCTCTCGCGTTTGCTCGTGGTGGTCGAGCGTTACCCTGAGCTGCGCGCCAACCAGAATTTCCTTAGCTTACAGGCGCAACTCGAGGGAACAGAAAACCGGATCTCGGTCGAGCGCGGTAATTTCAATACCGTTGTCCAAAATTATAACGTCGCCGTGCGCAGCGTTCCGACCAATCTGGTCGCAGGGATGTTCGGCTTTTCGCCGCGTCCGTTCTTCACTGCCATCCCGGGCGCGGAACGCCCCCCGCCGGTGCAGTTTAATTTCGGTTCGCCCGCGCCCGCGGTGTCACCCGCTACGTCGGCGAGCCCTTAACACACAGCGCATGCGCGCAAGAATTCCGGGGAGCGCACGCGCCCTCGCGTGCAGCGTTCGGTGCCTCACTGAACGCACCGTGGATATCGATTCTTCGCGCACAGAAAATTTGCAGCGAAGGCGCCGCAAACAGCACGCGGGGCGCGTGCGCTCCCCAGCGACGTGCGTCATCGCGCTATTGCTGAGTACACACGTTCTCTCCGCCGCCGAAGTCATTCCGCCAAAGCCGGATCGCTACTTCAACGATTACGCGCACGTCGTTTCACCAGCGGCGACGCTGCGGTTCAATGAACAGCTCGCGCAGTTCGAGCGCGAAACTTCCAACCAGGTTGTCGTGGCGGTGTTTCCGAAAATGCAAAGCAATGACGATGTCGCGGCGTACGCACAACGAATAGGAGATAGCTGGGGTGTGGGCACAAAGGCACACCGGAATGGCGTGCTCGTGCTGGCGTTCATCGCGGATCGGAAGACATCGATCCAAGTGGGCTACGGATTGGAGGCGGTGCTGCCCGACGCCACCGCTTACGACATTCGGGCGAATCACATCAATCCACATTTCCGGAACGGAGATTACGAAGGCGGACTCGCGGAAGGCATCGATCTGATCTGCAAAGTGCTGCGCGGTGAATACAAGGGTAGCGGCAAAACCGTCCGCGAGCAGGGACGCAACACTCCGTTACCACCCTTCGTTTTCTTCATCATTTTTATTTTCGTACTGATGATGATTGCGCGAGCAACGCGGCGGAGAGGCGGTTACGGTTATTCGGGACGCGGCGGAGGTCCGATCTTCATTCCAATGGGCTTCGGCGGGGGCGGGGGCGGCGGCTGGTCGTCAGGGGGCGGCGGCTTCAGCGGATTCAGTGGCGGCGGCGGAAGCTTCGGTGGCGGCGGTTCGAGCGGAAGCTGGTAAGTAAAATGCAAACGCACGAATTTTTGAGCAAGGTCGAGCACGACCGCGTTGTGCGCTCGATCCGCGACGCGGAAGCAAACACGTCGGGCGAAATTCGTGTTTACGTTGAGCGTGGCCAGTTAAACGGCGATCCGCTCATTGCCGCGCAGAAACAATTTCACCGGGTCGGCATGCATCGAACGGCCGATCGGAACGCGGTGCTCATCTACGTCGCGCCGCGCGCGCACAAGTTCGCCGTCGTCGGCGACAAAGCGATCCACGAGAAGTGCGGCGAGGAACTGTGGCACCGACTCGTCGACCGAATGCAGCAGCATTTCCGGAACGAGAACTTCACTGATGCGCTGATCGAAGGCATTCAGGAAACTGGCAAAGCTCTGGCCGCGCATTTCCCGAAAAGATCGACATCTACCGAATTGCCGGACGAAGTGATTGAACGGTGATCGTAGGACCGCCCGCCGGGCCGCCCGGACAGCTGGCGACGGCGCGCCCGTGGGTCGCGCCCTACCAAACACTTCGCTTGCAAAAACTCGAAATTGCCCTTTATTCCACGCTCCGCCGCGAGTTTTTGAAATTACGCCGTTGGTCCCTGGGTCTCCGTCGCTGGACGTGAAACCGCACTCGCCAGGGGGAACCCGGCGATCCGAAAGGATGAAGGTTGAAGGAAGAAGGATGAAAGAGCCGCAGGCATGCTTTCTCTTTTTATAATTCATCTGTCATCCTTCATCTCTAACAAATATGCCAGTTCGTTACGGTCGTTTTGAAATGCCGAAAACTCTCGCCAAAGACGAGAGCACAGCCACAGAGACATACGCGAAGTTTACCGCCGAGCCATTTGAGGCCGGTTACGGACACACCGTTGGTAATTCGCTGCGTCGCGTTCTGCTTTCTTCGCTCGAAGGCGCCGCCATCACCGCGGTGAAAATCACCGGCGCGCAGCATGAGTTCGCCACGTTGCCCGGCGTCGTCGAGGATGTAACCGACATCGTGCTCAATCTCAAGAAGGTGAAGTTCAAGGTCGACGGTCAGGACCACGAACCGAAGAGGCTTTCGCTCAACGTTAACAAAGAAGGCGAAGTCACTGCCGGTGAGATCCAAACCATTCAGGGATTCGACGTCCTCAACCCGAAGCAAATCGTCTGTACGCTCGACAAGAAACATAAATTCGATGCCGAGCTCGAGGTGCGCGTCGGCCGCGGGTTCGCCAGCGGCGAGGAGAACAAACGGCCCGACCAGCCGATCGGCCTGATCCCGATCGATTCAATCTTTTCGCCGGTCACGCGGGTGAAGTACGCGGTCGAGAACACGCGCGTCGGCCAACGCACCGATTACGACAAGCTCATTCTCGAAATCTGGACGGATGGTCGCCTCACACCGGACGACGCGCTCCTGCAAGCCTCTGCGATCCTGCGGCATCACCTCGACGTATTCGTCAACTTCAATGAAGAAGTTATCGAGTTCGACGAGACGCCGGCTGGGGTGAGCGAAGAGAACATGAAGCTAAAGAAGCTGCTCAACATGAGCGTAAACGAGATCGAGCTCAGCGTGCGCGCGGCCAATTGCTTGAACAACGCCAACATCACCACCGTGGGCCAGCTCGCCCAGAAAACCGAGGCCGAGATGCTCAAGTATCGCAACTTCGGCAAGAAATCGCTTAACGAGATCAAGGACAAGCTGCAACAGCTCGGTCTCAGCCTCGGCATGAAATTCGAGCCTGGTTTGGTCGAAACACCGGCGGGACCCGACGGTCAGACTGGCAACGGCGCCCAGGCCACCGCCGCCACCGTCGAAAGGAAATGACAGTTCGTTAGGCGCCGAGCGCTGCCATGCGACACCAAAAGAAATCAGTGAAGCTCGGCCGCACGGCCGAGCACCGCAAAGCGCTGCTTGCCAATCAGGTTTGCAGCTTGATCGAGCACCGGCGCATCAAAACGACGCTGGCGAAAGCCAAAGCCGCCCGCCCGCTGGCGGAAAGAATGGTGACGCTCGGCAAGAACGGCTCGCTGCACGCCCGGCGCAATGCGTTGTCGATCTTGCGCCACAGAGACGCGGTCAAGAAACTGTTCGACGAAATCGCGCCTGCTTCGACCGAGCGCAACGGCGGTTACACTCGCATCATTCGGCTCGGTCAGCGCAAAAGTGATTCAGCCGCGATGGCCTTTCTCGAATGGGTCGACGCGCCTCGAGTGGTTGAGGAAAAACCGGCCGAAGAAAAGAAATCGAAACGCAAGGAAACCGAACCGAAGCCTGAGAAAAAAGCAAAACGCGAAGAGCCGAAACTCGAAGAAGCTCCCGCGAAAGAAACGCCCCCGACCACGCCTGCGCCTGAGGAACCCAAGCCAAAGAAGCGGCGCTGGTTTGGCCGCAAATCTGCCGAGGAGAAGTAGAACACTTTCTCGACGCCAGGGTTCAGACTGTTGTTTCGGCGTGGTACTCCTGCAGGCTGCGCACCCGCAGTTTGCTCTTCTGGAGCGAACGAATGCCGTTCGCGCTCGCCAGCGCCGCGCGCACCGTCGTCATGATCGGAATTTTCTGTGCCAGTGCAGCGTTGCGGATCCGCACCTCGTCCTCGCGCGGGATTTTTCCACTCGGCGTGTTGATGATGAAGTTGATATCGCCGTTCTTGACGCGGTCGAGCACGTTCGGCCGGCCCTCCCGCAGTTTGAATACTTTTTTCACTTTGATTTTCGCTTTAGCCAGCGCATCGGCGGTGCCGCTGGTGGCGATGATCCCGAAACCGAGTTTCACAAACTCGCGCGCCACCGAGATGATCGCTTCCTTGTCGGCGTCTTTGACGCTGATGAAAACGTTGCCTTTGCGCGGTAGCGCCGGCGGCGCGGCCATCTGCGATTTGGCATAGGCGAGACCAAGATCGACATCGATCCCCATGACTTCGCCGGTCGATTTCATTTCCGGCCCGAGCGCGATGTCGATGCCCTGGTAACGCAGAAACGGGAAAACCGCTTCCTTCACCGAGAAGTGTTCCGGGACGATCTGTTTCGTGAAGCCAAGCTCCCGCAAGGTTTTTCCGGTCATGACTTTGGCGGCAAGCTTGGCCAGGGGCACACCGATGGTTTTGCTCACGAACGGCACCGTGCGCGAGGCGCGCGGGTTGACCTCGAGCACGTAAACGTCTTCGCCTTTGATGGCGAACTGCACATTCATCAAGCCGCGGACGTTCAGCTCATGCGCCATCGCCTTCGTTCCGGCTGAAATTTCGGCAAGCACCTTATCGGACAATGAAAACGTCGGGATCACGCAGGCGCTGTCTCCGCTGTGAATTCCAGCCTCCTCGATGTGCTCCATGATGGCGCCGATCACGGTGAGTTCGCCGTCGCAAATGCAATCGACATCGACTTCAATTGCATCTTCGAGGAAACGATCCACGAGGACTGGGCGATCGGGTGTAACTTCAATTGCGCTCGCCATGTAACGGCGCAGATCTTCTTCATTGTAAACTAGCTCCATCGCCCGCCCACCGAGCACAAATGACGGACGAACGAGCACCGGGTAGCCGATTTTCTTTGCGATTGCCACCGCGTCATCTGTACTGACCGCCGAACCGCTCGGGGTCTGACGCAAACCGAGTTTGTCCAGCATCGCGGCGAACAATTGTCGATCTTCGGCCATCTCGATGCTCTCCGGCGGCGTGCCCAAAATCGGCACTCCGGCAGCTTTCAGTCCGGCCGCGAGATTAAGCGGGGTTTGCCCGCCGAATTGCACGAACACGCCTTCCGGCTGTTCTTGGTCATAAATGTTGAGGACGTCTTCGAGCGTGAGCGGCTCGAAATAAAGTTTGTCGCTGGTGTCGTAATCGGTCGAAACCGTTTCGGGATTGGAGTTGACCATGATGGTTTCGAACCCAAGCTCGCGGAGCGCGAAGGCGGCGTGAACGCAGCAGTAATCGAACTCGATGCCTTGCCCGATGCGGTTCGGCCCGCCGCCGAGGATGATCACTTTTTTCTTCGCCGACGGTGCCGCTTCGTTCGCGACCTCGCCGGCGAACGGCGCCTCGTAGGTCGAGTACATGTACGCGGTGGGCGAGGCGAACTCGGCGGCGCAGGTGTCGATGCGCTTGAACACCGGCCGCACGCCAAGCGAGCGGCGTTTCTGCGTCACAGTCTCGGCATCCGTGCCGGTCAGCTTGCCGAGGCGCCGGTCGGAGAACCCCAGGGCCTTGAGCCGGCGCAACGGAGCGGCCTTGTCGGGCAGGCCTTTGGCCTTGATCTCGGCCTCCGCGTCGACGATGCCGCGGATCTCGGCCACGAACCAAGGATCGATGCGGCAGGCATTGTGGATCAGGTCGTCGGACGCGCCGAGCCGCATCGCCTGCGCCACCTTCAGCAGCCGCTCGGGTGTCGGCGTGCCGAGCGCGGCGCGGATATGGTTCTTGTTGTCGGTGTCGTCGATGCCCTTGGCCGCGTCGTAGCCTTCGATCGCCACCTCATCGAGGCCGGTCAAGCCGGTTTCGAGCGACCGCAGCGCCTTCTGCAGACTCTCCTGGAAGGTGCGGCCGATGGCCATGGCCTCGCCCACCGACTTCATCGAGGTGGTGAGCACCGGCGAGGCGCCGGGGAATTTCTCGAAGGCGAAACGCGGAATTTTCGTAACCACGTAATCGATGGTCGGCTCGAACGAGGCGGGCGTGGCGCCGCCGGTGATGTCGTTGGCGATCTCGTCGAGCGTGTAGCCGACCGCGAGCTTGGCGGCGACCTTGGCGATGGGAAAGCCGGTCGCCTTCGAGGCAAGCGCAGAGGAGCGCGACACGCGCGGGTTCATCTCGATGATGACCAGGCGCCCGTCCTTCGGATTGACGGCGAACTGCACGTTCGAGCCGCCGGTCTCGACGCCCACCGCCCGGATCACGGCGGCGGCCGCGTCGCGAAGCTCCTGGTAGGCCTCGTCCGAGA
>DATDFJ010000209.1:0-7612 GCA_036522675.1 Chthoniobacterales bacterium
TTACGCCGGGCACGCTTCCGATGGACACGGAGGCTCAGCCAGCGTGACTTTCGGATTCGATAAAGACGGGACGATGATCTTCCTGGATTCATTCGATTGATGAGTGGCGAATGAAAGCATCTAACCAATCGATGAAGCCAATGCGCCCTTTGCAAGATAAGCTCAGGCAGTTTGCCGCGACACCCGCGCGGGGCTTATCTGTGTCTCGTTAGGCGTTTGTTTATGAACCCGCGCCGGTATTAGCACCAGCAGGCCGAACGCGCAAAAGACCAAAGAAGTTACATGCTTTTCGGGCTTGACCGACTCGTCACCTTAGCCGCTGAATATTCGCCATGAAAAGAAAAATGACCCTACTCGTATTCCTCATGTCCGCCGCCGCGGTCAGCCTTTGCTTCGCCGGCGACGATCCTTTGATGGGAACGTGGAAACTCAATGAATCGAAATCGAAGATCCCCGCCGGCACGCCAAAGAACAGTACGGTTGTTTATGCCCAAAGCGGTGACGAGGTGACGATCACCGTGGATGGCGAAGATGGTTCCGGCAAACCAATGCACCACGAATGGACCGGCAAATTCGACGGCAAGGACTATCCAGCTAAAGGCGATGTAAACCAAGACATGCGCGCCTATAAGAAAGTCGACGCCAACACGGTCACCTATACCGTGAAAAGAGAAGGCAAGACCGTCGGCCATGGCAAAGTCGTCGTGGCGGCTGACGGCAAAAGCCGCAAAACCTCACAAACGATGACGCTCGCAAATGGCAAAACGGTCACCCAGACGGCCGTTTTCGACAAGCAGTAGAATCCATCGGGCGAAAGACCAGCCGGTCAGCGCCTCGTGTGCTGTCCGGCTTTACCCGGCGCTCTCGCGGAATTCCGTACCTTTCTTCCTTCAGCACCGTAACGCCTAATCAGCTACTGCAGCCAACCGCTGACCGGCGTACTGAAAGGCTGAAGGATGAATTATGAAGGATGAAGTGACAGCAAAGCTCGCTCCCGCCAGCGGTGGCGACGAGTAAGAAACGCGACTGAGTCTGCATCCTAAAACTTGCGCCAAAGACTTCTGCGCGTTTGAACAGCGCGAAGTTGTCGATCTTTTCGCGGGTACGACGAAGCGGCTGGGGCTCACCGGCGACGAACGCGCGGTTATTGATGGGAGCTGCAGGGCTAATGCTCGGCCGGGTTAGGCACAATACGCCAGCGCCGGCCGTCCCAGTGAAGGGTCATGGCCTGCTGGCCGATGCCCACCGCCCAGACATCGTTCGAGGCAACGGCGGAGACGGCATAAAGGGAGTTTGCCAGAACGCCGCGCCCAATATTCGGAGTAACGGCTTGTGACCAGCCGGTGCCGTTCCAATGCAAGGCGAGTGTTTGATTGACAGGCGAAGCATACGCCTGGCCGACCGTCCAGACATCGTTAGGCGAAATCGCGGCGACGCTGTAAAGGCTATTGCCAGTCGCGCTGGGATTAGGGCTTGGGACACGGCTCCAGAGCGTTCCATCCCAGTGCTGGGTGAGCGTTCCATTTGAGAAACCAATCGCCCAGATGTCGTTTGCCGCCAGGGCGGAGACACCATGATAACCGGCGTAATTGCCAATCGTGCCACTGGGCGACACAGTCCACCGCGTTCCATCCCAATGCAGGATCTCGGAGGCGTCACTCGTGTAGCCGACTGCCCAAACGTCGTTCGTCGCGAGAGCTGCAACTCCTTCGAGAAAATCATAGGAACCGCTCGGGCTGGAAACGACGCGCCAGCGAATGCCATCCCAATGCTCGGTCAAGGTATGGTTCGAAGATTGGCCAACTGCCCAAACGTCGTTGGCTGAAACAGCCGCCACCGACCACAGCGAGACATAAAGGCTGGGATTGGCGGGTGCGACTGACCGCAAACTCACTCCGTCCCAATGCAGGATGTAGGCCTGGTCGCTACTGTTCCATGTCTGGCCGACAAACCAGACATCGTCCGGAGCAACCACCGCGATCCCATGCAATTGGCTTTGCAGAACGCCGACTGGGTTTGGCAGGATCGTCCAGCTCGTTCCATCCCAGTGTTCCACCAGGGGAAAACTGAAATTGCCTTGGTATCTGTAGCCTGCGGCCCAGACGTCGTTCGATGCGACCGCTTGCACCGCATATAAGGCACTGGTGCCGGAGTTATCGGCTGGAGCGCCGCTCGATATCAGCGCAGCGACCAATCCGACGACGGCAAGAAGCAAAGCGGATTTTATCCGATGAGTTTTCATGTTTGCTCCGTTGTTCACGACGCCTGGCCTTTAAATAAATGTTCGGTTCGTTCTCGGGAAGCGGTTGGGCAAAAAAGTCGAGAGAACAAGTGAAATTTGGTAACATGTCTGTTGCGCGGAGACGCGGGGACTCTAGCCAACACAGGAGTCATTCGCCTGCTGCCCGCAACTCTTACAACATGTCGGCCACAAACTTCCGCCCGTTGAACGGCGCGAAGTTGTCGATCTTTTCACCGGTGCCGACGAAGCGCGTCGGGATGCCGAGCTCCTCTTGAATTGCGACGACGATGCCGCCTTTGCCGCTGCCGTCGAGCTTGGTCACGATCAGGCCGGTAAGACCGAGCGCCTTGTGAAACTCGCGGGCCTGGCTGAGCGCGTTCCCGCCAGTGGTCGCGTCGACAACGAGCAGCATTTCGTGCGGCGCGCTCGCGTCCTGTTTGGCGAGCGTGCGCTTCACCTTTTGCAGCTCAGCCATGAGATTGCTTTTCGTGTGCACGCGTCCGGCCGTGTCGCACAAGATAAAATCGACCTTCTCTTTGGCGGCTTTTTGGTAGGCATCGTAACAAAGTGCGGCCGGATCCGCGCCATACTGGCCGCGCACCATTTCCACGCCGAGACGCGCCGCCCAAACGCCAAGCTGCTCGATTGCAGCGGCGCGAAACGTGTCCGCCGCCACGAGCAAGAGGCGATGTCGATCTTGCATCAGAAGATGGGCCAGCTTTGCGGTTGACGTTGTCTTACCGGTGCCGTTCACGCCGACGATCAAGATAACGCCCGGCTTCTCCGCCGGCGCTCGAATCGGCGCGACCGAGTCGGGCAAAATGCGCGTGATCTCTTCGCGGGCGACCTTCGCGACATCTTTAATGCCGAGGAGCGACCAGGCTTCGCGTTCTTGGAGCCGGTTGATAATTCGCTGCGTCATCGCGACACCAAGATCCGCGCGAATGAGCGCGTGCTCGAGCTCGTCCCAGTCGATCGGCTTGTTCGCAAAGGTTTCGGCAAGCGAGCGGAGGAAATTCATCTGCTTCTCACGCTCACTGCTACTGTCATGTCGAGCGAAGTCGAGACATCTCTCATCGTTAACAGTAAGAGATTCCTCGACTTCGCTCGGAATGACAAAAAGGGCGAGGCCGGCGCTCAGCGCGGCTCCGGCCTAACGAGCGGTTCGCGCGCCGGTCGATCGATGTCTTTCCGGATCCGGTCGAGAATTCCATTGACGAATTTGCCCGACTCAGCGCCACCGAAAGTCTTGGCCAGCTCGATGGCTTCGTTAATCGAGACGACCGGCGGGATATCGTCGCGGTGGAGCATTTCGTAAATGGCGAGGCGCAGGACGTTGCGATCGACCGCGGAGATGCGGTTCAGGTTGTAGTTCTCGGCGTATTTGCGGATCCGCTCATCGATCTCGGGCAATTGCGCGACCATTCCTTCGATCAAGGGCTGGGCAAATTCGCGCACGCTCGGCTTAACCGGACAAAAGTCCCAGAACTCCTCCATTTTTTCGGGGCCGGCGCCGTGTTGCAGGTCGCGCCAGAAATGATATTGAATCGCCGCTTCGCGCGCGCGTCGCCGTTTACCCATTTTATCGGCGGCGTAAGGCTCGCCCTGAGCGCAGGCGAAGCGTCGACATCGTGCCGGCGATCTCGATCGCAGCACGCGCGGCCTCGGTGCCGCGATTAATTCTCTTGCCGAGGCAACGTTCGCGCGCCTGTTGCTCGGTGTCGAAACTGAGCACGACATTGATGACTGGCACCCGGTGATCAACTGCGATCCGCTGCAGCGCATCGGTCACGGAGCGGCTCAGGTTTTGCGCGTGGTTCGTTTCGCCTTGCAGGATCACACCGCAGGCGATGATGGCGTCGGCGCTGTTTTGCGATGCGAGAGCGCGCACGACGACTGGAATTTCAAATGAACCCGGGACACGCTGGATCGAGATCGCCGCGTTGGGCGCGAGCAGGCGCAATTCCGCGCTCGCATGATCGACAAGCCCCTGCACGTATTCTGCATTAAAGCGGCTTGCCACGATGTGAAACGCGCGCTTCGCCTTGGCGGTTGTCGGACGACGCGGAGCTGAACGCGACATGATCTAAAATTCCGCCGTAGCGTTTCCGAAGTCGGCAATCCGAAATCCGAAATGCGCGATCACAGCATGTGGCCGAGCTTCAGCTTTTTCGTCTCGAGATATTTGAGGTTGTGCGGATTGGCTTCGGCGCGAATCGGGACCTGCTCAATCATCTGAATGCCGTAACCTTCGAGGCCGACGACTTTTTTGGGATTGTTCGTGAGGAACCGGAACTGGCGCACTCCGAGATCGAATAGAATCTGCGCGCCCAGCCCGTAATCGCGCAGATCGCTCGGATAACCGAGCTTGGCGTTGGCCTCGACGGTGTCGAGTCCCTCCTCCTGCAATTTGTAAGCATGAATCTTTGCCGCCAGCCCGATCCCGCGGCCTTCCTGGCGCATGTAAACCAGCACGCCGTTGCCTTCCTCTTCGATCTGGCGCAAGGCTGCTTGTAATTGATTGCCACAGTCGCAGCGCTGCGAACCGAACACGTCGCCGGTGAGACATTCGCTATGCACGCGCACGAGCGTCGGCCGGTATTTGTCGATCTTGCCTTTGACCAGCGCGAGGTGATGCATGCCGTCAAGCTTCGAGCGATAAAGATGGAGATCGAAATCGCCGTAATCGGTGGGCAGCTTCACAATCTGTTCCAGCTCCACCAATTTCTCGCGCTTGCGCCGGTAGGCGATCAAACTCTGGATCGTGCAAATGCGCAGCGCGTGACGTTTGCGAAACTCCATCAGTTCTGGCAAGCGCGCCATCGTCCCGTCATCGTGCAGGATTTCGCAAAGCACACCGGCCGGTTGCAGACCGGCCATGCGCGCGAGATCGACCGCCGCCTCGGTGTGGCCAGTCCGGCGCAGCACGCCGCCGTCTTTGGCGCGAAGCGGAAAAACGTGACCGGGTTGCACGAGATCGTTCGTCGTCGAACTCGGATTCGCGAGGGTGCGAATCGTCGTGGCGCGGTCTTGCGCGCTGATGCCCGTAGTCACGCCGCGCGCCGCGTCGACTGAAACCGTGAAATCCGTCCGGTACATCTCGCGGTTTTGCGCGACCATCCGCTGGAGACCGAGCTGCTCGGCGCGCTCGTTTGAAATCGGCACGCAGATGAGACCGCGGCCGTGCTTGGCCATGAAATTGACAGCTTCGGGGGTGACTTTCTCCGCCGCGATCACGAGATCCCCCTCGTTCTCGCGATCGGCGTCGTCGGTCACGATAACCATACGGCCTTTGGCGATATCGCTGACCACGTCGTCGATCGTGTCGAACTGAAACGCCTCTTTCGCCTCGATGATCATCGCCCCTTATCATCGCGTTTTGCGACGCTTTCGGCAACTCTTACTCCGTGATCGTATTCGAAATGAGCACGAGCAGGAGAAGGAGATCATTTGGCGCTCGTCGCAATGATCGCTTCCGGCCGATAAACGTCCGCATTGCTCGCCTGGAACTCGGCTTTGAGTTTCACTTTGAAGCTTGCAAGATCGACAATGTCCCAGCGCGTAAACTTCCAAAGGCCGTTCGCTTGGTCGCGCGGCGCATGCTCAAAACCGGCGATGAGATGCACGGCATCGTCGCGCACCTTGTTCGTCGCCACTTTGGGTTCGAAATAAAACGTGCGGAAACTGCTGTCGCGGCTCCCGGCGGCGATGAGTTTGGCGTCCAGATAAAAGACGCGCTTGCTCGCAAGATCGACAATGCGCAGGTCGGGGTAACCGGAGCGTTGCACTTTGCCTTCGGCCGTTGCTGGAAAATCGCAGCGCAAGCCGGCGGCAGAGTTAAGCAGCTTACGCAGCGTGTCTTCGAAGTAACTGCTTACTTCATTGATACGCTCGACTTTCTGGATCGGACTGTCCGGCGAGTTCAATCGTTTCAGTGTTTGGTCGCAGGCCGAGCGGATGGCTTTGATCACACGCTGATCGATTGCATCCCTCGGCTCGAACGGCAGCACCTTTTTGCCGGTCGCGTCGCTAATCACTTCAGCAAAAGGAATCCCGCGCAGTTGGCGATCCTCGTTCAGCAGCCAGGGAATCAGTTGATCGACGGGTTTTGCCGCAGCTGACGCCGATTCCGGGCTGGCGGTGTCATGACTGCCAGCCGGACTCGCAAGCACGGCGCTTGCAATCACGAGAGCAACGAAAGCAGCCACGCGCCGTCCCACGGGCACCTTTTCGCTCTTTGTATGCCGGTTCTGCATACACTTGATCCGCTAAGTCCTTCTTACGGGATCGAGGAGAAACTTCGAGGAAAACTTTGGCGTTGGACATTTTCCCCAGGAACTTCGGCCGTCGGTTCCCGGATAGGTAGGTAGAAGGAAACAATAGCATGCCGAAATACTGGCTTATCAGCGATCGCGATCACGGTGGCATTGGCCAGGGCCGCAATGATGACGGCATGACCTTCTGGGTGAGTGACACGCCGCCGCTAAACAAGATCGACAATTGGAAAAAGGTCTCGGCGGCGAATTTCAAGAAGCAACTCATCGCCGCCGCCGATGCATTTCCGGCGCTTGAACCAGCACAGAGTGAAGCGCAGTCGCACGTCACGCTGCTCATCCACGGCTTTAACGTCAGCTTCGATAGCTCCACCCAATTCTACCAGGACATCTGCGCCAAACTTTACGACGGCCCGGAGAGCCTCGGCCTTTGCATTCTATATGACTGGCCATCATGTGGGAACGTTCTCGGTTATTACCCGGATCGTGAGCACGCCCGCATCTGCTCGAATGACCTCATCGAAATCCTAAAAGCATTTTACGATTGGCTGCTACTGAAGCAGCAAGAAACGATCGAGTCTCCGATCGATAAAAACGGGAATCCCACCGCCGCTTGTAAAGCAAAGGTCTCCGTCATCGCTCACAGCATGGGCAATTACATTCTCCAGAAAGCGATGGCGCACGCCTGGACACGCGCCAATCAGCCGCTCCTTTCCAATCTTATCAATCAGCTCGTCATGGTTGCCGCTGATGTGGACAACAACCTCTTCGATGAGAACGCACCCGATAATGATGATGGCGCGGCCATTTCACACCTCACCTACCGGATTACCTGCCTTTACAGTGGGCGCGATGCCGTCCTCGGCGGTTCAGCCGGGCTAAAGCACTTCGGCGCGCGTCGCCTCGGGCGCAGCGGTCTGGCCCATTACCCGCCCCTCGTCACCCAGCCGCCGGAGACGGATAACGTGTGGGACATCGATTGCTCGGGCTTCTTTCCGCACGTTCCTTTTGAACTTCCCGGCATCGGCGGCGTGGACATTCACGGCGCGTATTTTGTTGTCAAAGAGACGATCGAGCTCATGCGCAAAATCCTGCG
>DATDFJ010000210.1:0-25442 GCA_036522675.1 Chthoniobacterales bacterium
GTGCTGCAAACGCCGGTGACTTCTGCGCCGAGCGCCTTGGCAATTTGCACCGCAAATGTGCCGACGCCGCCAGACGCGCCGTTAATTAAAACCTTTTGTCCGGCCTGGACATGGCCGTGGTCGCGTAATCCTTGCAGCGCCGTAGAGGCGGCGACCGCGATAGTGGCCCCTTCCTCGAACGTGGTTGCCGATGGTTTCGCGTAGGCGGCGCGGTCGGCCTTCGCGCAAATGTATTGCGCGAGCGCGCCGCTGCGGCCACCGAACACTTCATCGCCCACTTTGAATTGGGTCACGTTTTTGCCGACCGCTTCGACTACGCCGGCATAATCGACGCCGATCCGCGTGTCCTTCGGTTTGCGCAAACCGGTCATCGGGCGCAAAGGCCAGCCGCCTCTCAGCTGGTGTCCATCCAGCGGATTGACCGAAGCGGCGCGCACGCGCACGAGGATTTGCGTGTCATCGGGTGTTGGTTTTTCGATCTCACGAACCTGAAGAATGTCGGGCTTGCCGTATTCGCATTGCACGACCGCTTTCATCGGATGGGTCGGCGTGACGCCATAGCGCTCGCAATCATTTGTCGAGCGCCAATAGGCGATGAAGATCAGTATTCCTGCGAGCACGAGCACGACCAGGATGACGCGCACTGTCCATTTGAAGATTGATTTAATTTTCATTCGATTGAACGGGATTGAGACCTTTGAACAAGAGCCAGACACTCACGATCAATTCGAACACCGCCATGGGAAAATCGAACCACCAGTCATTAACGATCTTGTTGAAGTTGGGGAAAATCAGGTAGACGAACGCGCAGAAGACGCACCAGGCCGAACCGATCACTCCGAAGATCGACAATCCGCGCGGGATGTATTTCGATTTGAGCCAAAGCCAGGCACATAGGGTGGCGGCCAATCCGAAGAACGGAAGACCAACATAATAATCGTCAAAACTTCCGGCGAGCTGGACGCGAGCGAGCGCTTGGAGGCGGTCGGGTTCGAAAATTTTTAAATACGGCGCATCGCCGAGAAGTCGAAGAGCGGCCAAACTATTCAGTGGCGCAATAAGCCACAACGTCGCGAAGACAACGCGAAAGAACGCGCCTGCCAAGGCGAGGCCGCGATTGATCGGCCCGAGGATGACGTAAAGCGCAGTCGCGAGAACGATGGCGCCGATGTCATAGGAAATGAAGCAGGCAAGCGCGGCGCGAAATTGCGTTTGGTGCGCGAGAATGTTGCGCGCGGTGTCGACGGCGTTGCGCGGGACGATCAGCGGATTGAGCAGCACGAAATTGCCGAAAACGACGAGCGCGAAGGCGAGCAAGCCCGCGATCCCCGCGACTTTCGCGGCCGTTCGTTGTGAATTGTCGATCTTATTAGTTGTCATTTTGTTGGGCGTCTAATCGATTGTGATCGCGATCTTTCCCTGGACGTGGCCGGTCTCGAGATATTTGTAGGCGGCGGCGGTTTCAGTGAGGGGATAGGTTTTGGTGAGAGCGGGGACGATCTTTCCGCTTTCCGTCAAATCGCGCAGAACGCCGAGGTCTTTTTTGTTAATGTCGACGCCAAAGCTGACAAACTTGTCTTTCGAAAATTTCGAACGAAGAGAGGCGGTGATGCCGTTAAGGAATCGCGACAGAGTTTCTTCGTGCATTCCCGAGCCGCCTATCCCGGCCAATACACAGATCCCGCCGGGCTTGAGGATGCGGCGGCGGTCCGCAAAAGAACGATTATTGACGAGATCGTAAATTACGTCGTAACGCTGATCGCTTTTGGTGAAATCTTCTTTTGTGTAATCGACCACTCGATCGGCGCCCAAAGATTTTACAAGATCGACATTGTGCGTGCTGCAAACGCCGGTCACCTCCGCGCCCATCGCTTTCGCGATTTGCACGGCAAATGTGCCGACGCCTCCGGACGCGCCATTGATCAGGACCTTTTGTCCGGCTTTCACCTGGCCCGTATCGCGCAGGCCTTGTAAGGCAACAAGCGCGGTAGGGATCGACGCGGCTTGCTCGAAGTTAACGTTCCCCGGCTTCAAAGCTATCGCTCCGCTCTGCCTGACACAAATGTATTCGGCGAGAGCGCCTGCTCTTACACCGAAGACTCCATCGCCAGGTTTGAACTCGGTCACGTCCCTGCCGACCGCTTCAACTGTTCCGGCGAAGTCAGACCCTGGGCAGGTGTTTTTCGGCTTACGAAGTCCAAAGATGAGTCTGCCGACACCGCCTTCCAGCATCCCGCCGTCGAAAAATCTGAGAGAAACGGCGCGCACGCGGACAAGGACCTGGTTGTCGTTCGGAACCGGCTTTTCGACTTGTTCCAGTTTTAGAACGTCGTCGGGCGGACCGTACTCGCAATACTTGATCGCCTTCATGCGTTCGGCTTCGGAAGGAATTCTCCTTCCGCAGTCGTTCGTCGACGTCCAGTAGGCGAACTCGAACAACGCGAAAAGAAAGACGAGGATCGCGAGGAGACTCCACTTGACGATGGGCTTTACTTTCATCGGCCTAACGACTCAAACCGCTTCGGCCGGCAACGCTTTGACATTGGCGCCTCTGATCAGCAGGTAGAGCATTATCGCCATTTCGCCAAACAAGATCGGCTGCAGATAGAGAAACGCTTTGTCAGTGTAGGCCGGAAAGAACAAGCCGATCACACTGAGCGAGACGTAACCGAAACAATTGATCATCAGCCAAGCGCCGATCCATCGCGGCATAAACCCGGAGCGATAGACGAGCAGACCAAACGGAAAGAGCCATACGCCCCAAAAAATCTCGTCGATCGTAATTCCCTGGCTGTGCAGTCGAATAAAGAAATAACCGAGCGCGTTCAATTGTGTTCTGTCGAAGACGTTGAGGAACTCGGCGCCTCGAAAGAAAATCAGCGCCCCAATGTTGTTAAGGCTGTTGAGAAAACCGACCGCGGCCGAAACCAAAACGAAAGCCACCATGAGCGCCGCCCAAATTTTGTTCACGTTGCTGAGCAAGCGATAGAGTGCGATGGCGAGGCAAATGAAGATTATGTGGCCGATAAGATCGCCGAAGATCGACAATCGAAACATCGTTTCGTGCGCCAGAATATTGTCGGCAGTCGCGGTGGCGTCGCCGCGCACGATCAGTTTGCCTGGGACGTAGAGCAGACTAAACGGCGCCGTGAACACCATCGTCAGGTAAATCGCGCCCGCGATGCGAGCGGCTTTGACCGTTGGGTGCATGGGTTTGTTCGCTTTCGTTAGGTCAAAATCAAAGCGGCCCGCGATAACGGCGCAGTTGAATTGCCGCGGCGATGAACCCAGCGGCGATCGCGAGCCCGATCCAAAGTCCGGGCGTCATGAGAAATCTTGCGGGGGTCAGTTGCGCCAGATCCACCGAAATGCTCCGGTGCATGTGGAAAGCGAACGCGGTGTCGCCGGCGCCGAAGACGCGATTCTTCAGCACTGACTGGAAATAAGTCGTGTTGAATGCGATCTTTTCAAAAATACCGATCGCGAGCGGCGGCAAAACCGCCCAGAGAAATGGTGCCCGCCGCGCGATCCCGGAAATCAACAAGGCCCATCCGTAAATCGGCGCGTGCCAAAGCGCGATCACGATCACTCCGTAAAACAGGACCACCGATTCCCGAAGCAAATTGAAGTTTGCCCAAGTCGTGCCGGCCAGACCGCTGGGCGCCAACACCGCGCTGCTAATGAGCAGCATGAAAGATTGAGTCACGACCGCGATCGCGAGGATGATCGCAGGCAGGATCGCGATTGGAATGATCGCTTTCGAGAGAACGGTCGTGAGATCCGAGACGGGCAACGATTTCCAAAACAAGATACTGCGGTCGCGGCGTTCGCCGTAGAGCGCATCGAGTGAATAAAACAAACCGACGATGAAAGCGGTTACAATGAGCATCATCGCGACGACATCGTAAGGGAGCTCGATGGCGGCACGCCGACGCGCTTCATCGAGTAACAGCGCGTTGCGCCTAAGTCCTGGCAGGCGTCCGCAACTCATTAAAACTCCCGCAAGGATCACCGTCGCGACAATTAATGGCGCGATGTAGATCGACTTGTTTTCCCACACTTCGCGCCAGACCGACCAGTAGAACGGCCGCGTCGCGGACTGTGATTGGTTAGGCGATTCGGGTGTTGTGTTCGACGGCGCATTCATTTTGCTTCCACTCCTGGAGCTGCTTGCGGCGCCGCACTGCCGCGACTGCCGGACGCGGGCGGGTTCATCACGGCGATGAAGACGTCGGCAATACTCGGCCGGCGCACTTCGCCAATGGCGGCCAGCTGGGCGCGATCGACATTTTCAAACAGCATCACGCTGCGACCGAACACTTGCCGCTCGTACAATGGTTTGAGCGCGCGGGCGCCCTCGAGATGATCGGGATGCACCATCACTTCGACGTAGCGCGAGTCGAATTCTTCCATGCTGCACTCAAGCACGATGCGGCCGTGATTGATGAACACGAGGTCGGTCAAGACGTCCTGGACCTCTTCGACCTGATGGGTCGTGACGATGATTGTTCGATTGCGATCGAAGTAATCGTTGAGCAGCGAATCGTAGAATTGTTTTCGATAAAGGATGTCGAGACCGAGCGTCGGCTCGTCGAGCACGAGCAACTTGGCGTCGATCGCCATGACAATCGCGAGATGCAACTGCGCGACCATGCCCTTCGATAATTCGCGCACCTTGCCGGTGCGTTTGATGTCGGTGCGGTCGAGAAAGCCTTCCGCTTTCGCGCGATCGAACCGCGGGTGCACGCCGGCGACGTAATCGAGCAACTGCGAGACGCGGATCCAACGCGGCAACACGGCCACGTCGGCAATAAAGGAAACATCGCGCATGAGTTCTTTACGCGCGTTCCATGGGTCGCGGCCGAGCACGCGCAGTTGTCCTTCGTAGGAGGTGAGACCAAGGATGGCGTTAAGCGCGGTCGTCTTGCCCGCGCCATTCGGCCCGACGATTCCGAGGATGCGCCCTTCTTCGACGCGAAGATCGACATCGTCCAAGGCGACGGTAGTGCCGAAAACTTTGCGCAGTCCGTGTGCTTCGATCGTTGCCATAGGATTACCGCTTTTTCGGAAAGGAACGCCGCGCCGCCGCGGCATCGAGCTCTTTTTGGGTTACTCCCAGGCGTTGAATCTTCTCAGCGATTCGCGGCCATTCGTCTTTCAAGAATTTTTCGCGCTCGCCTTTGAGCAACAGATCGCGCGCGCCGGTTTTGACGAACATGCCGAGACCGCGTCGCATTTCGACGAGGTCTTCGTCGACCAGCTGCTGGTAGGCTTTGAGGACGGTGAGGGGATTAACGCGAAACTCGGCCGCCACATTGCGCACCGACGGCAGCGGATCGCCTTCCTTGAGGACGCCGTCGAGAATCATATGCACGCCGCGGTCGCGCAGCTGGCGATAGATGGGCTGGCTGTCATTCCATTCGCGGTTCATTCTCGCGCCTCATATAGTGACATAGTGCACTATAACACCACACAAAGGCATGCAAGCTTTTTTGCGAGATTTTTTTCGACGGCAGCGGCGCCTATCTCGCGTCGAAACCAACTTTGCGCATCAACGCGGTAAAGCGCGGGTCTGATTGAAGAGCTTTTGATTCCGGGTCGAAGCGGAACCAGGCGAGCGAATCGGAGCGTTCCTGATACGCCTTCTCCAGCCACTCGAAAGCTTTGTCCTTGTCGCCGAGACCCGCGTAAACATAAGCACGCGAGATAGTCGAAATGAAACGGTGCTTCTGCAGTTCATCCAAGCGTTGAAGAATTTTCAATGCGTCAGCCCGCCGACCCGTAACCGCATAGACATAACCGGCAAAACCAAGGCCAAGCGGATCGTCCGGGCCGAAACGCAGAGCAGTTTCTATTTCCTCGATAGCGCGCGCCGAATTCCCGCTGAAGAGATAGGCGCGTCCTAGGAACCACCGCGTCCAGGGATTGTTCGGATCAAGTTCGAGTGCCTTCGAAAAAAACCCGATCGCTTCATCGTAGCGGCCGGCATAGATCGCGCCCCAGCCGAGGAACCAATGCGCCGACACGGAAAGTGGATCGAGCTCGAGCGCGCGTGCGCCATACTTCTTTGCTTCGTCGTAGCGTCCCATGCCGGCCAGATAATGTTCGTAGAGGGTGTAGCTCTGTGCCGATTGCGGATTGAGACTGATCGCGCGTTTCAATTCACGCTCGGCCGCGGCCCAATCCCAATCGTAATGATAGTGAACGAAGCCTAACGATGCGTGCGCCTCGGCCAGCGAGTCATCAAGCTCAATGGCTTTGAGCGCAGCTTCTTTCGCTTTCGCGAACGCCTCACGGGGCGGAATGATCGCATCCGCAGCGATTACATAATTGTCGGCCATTCCAGCGTAGGCCAACGCAAAGCGAGGATCTTTTTCGATCGCTTGTTGAAAGAAAGGAACCGCTTTGGCCATTCCTTCTTCCGAAAGCTTGTCGGCATAGAAACGGCCCTGCCGATAAAGATTGTAGGCTTCGAGATTTTCGGTCGGCTTCTTGTCGATCTTGCGTTTGTCTTCACCGAGGAGACGCACCTTCAACGTCTCGGCCACCTGCTGGGCGACTTCGCTGCGCACCGCGAAAATATCCTGCATGTCGCGATCGTAGGTGTCGGACCAAAGATGGTTCCCATCCGAAGCCTGGATGAGCTGCGCGGTGATGCGCAATTTGTTTCCCGCTTTGGCGACACTGCCTTCGAGCAAATTAGAAACGTGTAAGAGTTCGCCGATTTTCTGGATATCTTCGTTTTTGCCCTTGAACGCGAATGATGACGTGCGCGCCTTGACCTGCAACCCGGTGATCTTCGACAGCGCGGTGATCAATTCCTCGCTCACGCCGTCGCTCAAGTATTCGTCGTTCTTGTCTGCGCTCATGTTCACAAAGGGCAATACGGCAATCGATTTTTGTGGCGCTGGAGCCGCCTCGCTCTGTCGAGGCGCTGCCGCTCGCGACCGCATCGATTGATACGCAAGTAAACCCGCCGCAATCACGCCGACTGTCACTACAAAGGTCGCATACTTGCGACGACTCCATGTGGGAAGGGTCTTGATTTCCTCGGCAGAAATGTCCTCGGTTCGTTTTAGGCCCTGAGGTGTTGCTTCAAACGCCCACGAGATGAACACAATCAGCCCGAAGCCAAGTGCCAGCAGAACCACAAAAGCCTTCATCACCCAGCTGGGCGCGTCGAAGGTCGGCAGCAAAATTGACGCGGCTTGAATGAGCAGCCAAGCCACCACCGCGTAGGTGATCGCGACCTTGTAAACGTTGCGCCGTTTCAGCTCGGAAAAGAAGTTGCGATCATTCATCGTGACGGCGCTCTTTCTAGCTCAGTGTGCTGGAGAAGGCGATCCTGTATCCAGCGCCCATCGCTAGATAGGCAACGCCGGCCGCCCACTCGGCTCACCGTTTGCGAGATACGAGACCGAGCACGGTCGAGGAATATCGGCGGGACAGTCAGATTTTGTTTCACGAAGAGCGTCGCATTCGCTGCACCCCGGCCGTCGCCGAATTATCATGCCCAGTCAAAAAGCCATACATCCGTCGGCCCGCGTCGATTCGATTTAAGACTAGGGAATCGAGGGAATTATGCGCAAGATCATTCTCGCAATTATCGGCGTCGCTGTGCTCGCGCTCGCCGCGGTCGGGTATGCGCAGCCGACCACCAACAACCCAGATCCGAAGAGCGGCGCGGAAATGACCGGTACAATTAAGCAATACACCGCCGGCGACTCGCTGGTTTTGGAAACACTGGCTCCGAGCGAGCCCGTCCAATTTAAACTGAGTAAGAACGTCACCTACTCCGATCACGACGGCAAAACGATCGAGACCGCCGGGCTAACGACCAACCAGAAGGTGCGTGTCCATTATGTCAAGATCGGCGCCGACAACGTCGCCGACAAAGTCACTTTGATTCAGTAGGAGGAGCTCCCCGAGGAGAAGGAGGAAAAACGACCATGATCGAACCCACTATCACTCAGAACAGCGCGCTTTACTTCGCGCAACATCGGATGCCCAAACGTCAATCCATCTTCGGCGCGCGCCTGCCCGCCGCCGCGCGCAAAGACCGCATCGTCATCAAACAACAACGCGTTTTCGAAAACCTCTTTCTCTGGCGCTTGCTCCACCGCGCCGACAAACACTGAGTAGCGCAAGGACCGAGCGCTATGCCATAGCCCATCGTCGTCGATGGGCGCTGAGTTGCGGCAACACCTGCGATCGTGCTACGCTCGCGAGATGTCGATCTTAGGTCGGCTCCGAAACACCACGGTGAGCGCCGACAATTTTTTGATGCGTGATCGATATAGCGCGTTGACTCATTTGGTGCGCCTATCACCGAATGAAGTTCAATCCGTTAGGAACGTAATGTGGCAACAGATACGCATACACCATCACGGTCAGCCCGACGATGGCTGCGAGGACGACCGAATGCCAAAAAAGAAAACGAAAAAGGGACCCTTCATTGCCAACCTGATTGGTCGCCGCCGAGGCGATGCAAATCGATTGGGCATCTACCATTTTTCCCATTACCCCTCCGGCGCTGTTGGCGGCGCACATTAGAATCGGGCTCAGATTCAACTGTTGCGCGGTGATTTTTTGCAAACTGCCGAAGATCGCATTCGAAGAAGTATCACTGCCAGTTAGAGCGACACCGAGCCATCCAATGTAAGTGCCGAAAAACGGAAACAGCCAGCCCGTTCGGGTAAACGCCAGCCCGAGCACCGCGTCCATGCCTGAGTATCGCGTCACGTAACCGAGGCCGAGCATGCATGTCATCGCGACGATGGCGAATCGCAATCGCACGACCGTATTTGCGAAAGTACGGGCGATCGATCCAATTCGCAGCCCAAGGAGCAGTCCAGCGAGAATGGCGGCGAGAAAGCAACCGGTCCCAGTCGCCGTCAGCCAGTTAAAATCGAACCGCGCAGCTTCAGGTGTCGGCTTGGATACGACGGGCGCAGTTCGTGAAACTTTGCCATGAAGATAAGGCCAGTCCCATCCTGGCGGACCCGACCGCGCCGAGCCATCGGCCAGCACCACTTTGAAGGATGGAGTCGTCGCCTGATTGAGCGCCGTCTTGATTGAAGGAAGTCCCCAACACAAAACGAAAAACGACAGGATCGCGAAGGGCATCCACGCTTTCGCGATTTGTCGAGTTGTAGCCGGGGTCGGTGACCCCGGTTCTTGCGGGGCTTTACCTGGCATCGAGCCGGGATCATCGATCCCGGCTACAGCTTCATCAGCGAATCGCCAGATTTTTTTTGGCTGCCACAGACGCAGGAAAAGCAACGTTACCACAAGTGAAACAATTCCCGCAGCGATATCGACAAGATTGCTGTCCATGTGGTTGGCCCAGAACCATTGCGTGGCCGCGAATGAACCGCCTACGACCAAAATCGCGGGCAAAACTTCAAAAGTTTCTTTCCAACTCACCATTGCTCGAACGAGCCAGATGGGAACGATGAGCGCAGTGATTGGCAGGATACGCCCGATCATCGCGTTCAGATCACTTTCATTTAACGACGTGACGGCTGCCAATGTATGGACCGGCGTTCCAATCGCGCCCCATGCGACCGGCGCAGTGTTCGCAATCAAGTTCAGCGCCGCTGCCTGGAAAGGTTTGAAACCAAGACCGATCATGAATGCGCCGGCGATCGCGACCGGCGCGCCGAAGCCGGCGCAGCCTTCGATGAACGCGCCGAAACAGAATGCCACGAGCAAAAGTTGGAGGCGTCGATCTGGCGTGATCGCCGCGACCGACTGTTTCATGATTTCGAATTGGCCGGTCTCGACCGAAATGTCGTAGAGAAAGACCGCCGCGATGACGATCCAGACGATCTTGAGCAAACCGAAAGCGGCGCCGTAGACAAAGCTGCTCACGGCGAGGAGGGCCGGCATTTTGAAAGCAACGATCGCAACGGTCACGGCCGTCGCAGCACCGGCAGCGGCGCATAAATGCGCGCGCACTTTCAAGCCTGCCAGCAGCCCTAACAGAACAATGATCGGCAGAGCGGCGATCAGAGTCGACACCCACCAGTGCCCGGCGGGATCATAAGCTTGCGTCCAAGTCACAGTGTAACGTTGCGCCGCTTCAGCTCGGCGAAGAATTGCTTGCCGCGCCGTAGGCTTGCGGGAGGAGGGTCGATCTTCACGGTTTACGGTCCAACGTGCTCCTTCATCGTGAGCAGTTGTTGAAACCCAGGATCGTTGCGGATTGGGTCCCAGATGGGATCGATTTTCAAGTGCGCGATGGAAACGTGGCCGACCGTGTCTGCGAGTTGGCGGCGAAGAATTGCCACGGCGTCGGTCGCGCCACCGGTTCGAGCTTCGATTTGCGCGAGTCCAGGCAGGATGAAATTGCCAAGGATTGCGTCTTTCTCGGGCGGCAAGAGAGAGGCAGCTTGTCGCGCGAGCCGGAGCGCGTTGCTGTCACGTTTCAGTGCAAGGTGACACCAGGACAGTAACATCGTGATTGCGCTTGAATAGCGCGCGCTGAATTTCGATGGCGCACTGAGCTGCTTCCAACGCGCTATTGAATTCGACCAGAAATCCATCACCAATCGTTTCAATCTCGGTGCCGTTGAAACGAGGAAGATATTTCGCGGAGCAGCTCTCGATGTTCCTCCAACAATTCGGGCGCAAGTTTATCGTCGCTTTGCGCCAGAGCGCTGTAGCCCACCATGTCGGTAAACATGATTGCGGCGAGTTTGCGTTGTTCCCTGTCTGCACTCATGACTCAGTCGACGTTGCGCCCTTTTAGCTCGGCGAAGAAGTTGCTCGTTCATTTCGGATTTGGCGAGCTCTCTGCAATTAGCTTTTGAAAGCGCGGATCGTTGCGCAGCGGATCCCAGGACGGATCGAGTTTCAAATTGGCGATGGTGACACCAGCCGGCACTTCCAGCAGATGCGCCAGCGTAGGGATGGCAGCGTCGCGGTCGCCGAAGCGCGCCTGAATGAAGGCAAGTAGGGCTTCCGCTTGCGGTTGAGCTATCGCGTCACCGTTGTAGTGAGCAACAAGCTGTTTTGCCTCGGCGAGCGCTTTTTCTTTATCGCCAAGCCCGGCATAGATCTGGGGCATTTCGGGCGCGCCGACGGTGGTTGGCGTTGGCTGGAATGCTTGAAGCGCACGTTCGAACACCACCTGTGCTTTCTCACGTTTGCCCGCCCACTCATAAATAAAGCCGAGAAAGGTCACATTCGCCCTGGCCCAACGGCCTTGGGCTTCAGCCGGCGTAAGCGTCGCCAGCTTGTATTCAATCGCCGCGATCGCATCGTCGAAACGTCGCTCGTCAACCGCCAATGACGCCCGCGTCTGGACCACGAAGTTGTCGGTCGAATCGGCCGGAATCCGGGCCAGCATTGCCGCTGCTTCGGGCAAGCGTCCTTCGGCTCGAAACAAATCTGCCTGCATAGCGACGACGCTTTCCTCCTTGGGCGAAATCTCCAGCGCACGATCGAGGGCAGCGTGTGCCTCGTCGAAACGCTGGAGCAAATTCAGAAACTCGCGGCCATAGTCGATGAACAAAGAAAAATTTTGCGGATCGAGCTCAATTGCTTTCTTGAAATGAGCACCTGCTTCGCCCCAGCGCCCCAGGCGTCGCTCGACATACGCCATGGACAGGTAAACAAAGGCATTGTTCGGGGCGCGTTTGCGGCCTTCCTCGTAGGCATGGAGCCCACCGCTATAATCGCTCCGCACGCGGTAAAGATAAGACCCTTGTGCGATCCAGGTTTCAGCTAGGTCCGGCTGTAACGACATCGCCGTGTCGGCCGCTTGCTTAACGGCCTCCGGCGAATTCGTTTCTCGGTCGATCCTATTAAACCAAAGCACGCTTCGAATAGTGGCGAGGCGCGCCCAAGCCAGGGCAAACTTCGGATCAAATTGGACGGCGGTGGCATATTGTCCGGCGGCTTCTTGTACTCCAGCGTAGTCGGCGCCCGCTAGTTGGCGTTCAAGGGAGAGTCCGCGCAGATAAGCGTCGTAGGCGGCCAGATCCTGGGTTGGTTTCTCCGCCACGGCCTTTTGTTCGTCGCCGCTGAGCTTTGCCTTCAGTTGGTTGGCGATGGCCGTGGCGACTTCGCCTTCCACCGCAAACACGTCATCGAGCTTTCGATTGTAGCTTTCCGCCCAAAGGTGTTCGTCGGTGACAGCACGAATGAGCTGCACGTTCACGTGCACCGCGTTTCCAATTTTCTGCACACTGCCTTCGACAAGATGCGCGACCCCGAGTTGCTTGCCGATCTCTCGCAGATTATCAGGCGCGCTTTTGTATTTCTGAGTGGAAGTGCGCGAGATGACTTTGAGCGCAGCGATCTTCGACAAGCGAGTGAGGATCTCGTCCTGAATGCCATCGGCGAAGTAAGCGTTCTCCTTGTCGCTGCTCAGATTCTCGAATGGCAGGACGGCGATCGATTTCTCGCTCGTCGGTGCCGCTGCGATCGCAGGCTCCGCTGATCGTCCTTTCGCGCGGAATAACTGATAGGTGAGCAGGCCCGCTGGGATTAGTGCGACGATAACAATGAGGGCAACAAACTTTCGTTTGCTCCACCGCGGGAGATTCTCGTTAGGCGAAACATCCTCTGTTCGCTTTAGACCTTCCGGCGTCGCTTCGAATGCCCACGAGATCAAAAGCGCGATGGGGAAACCAATTAAGATCAGCACAACTACCGCAGTCGTTAGGCCATCCGGAAGATGCAGCGCCGGAACAATCGTGGCCGTCACCTGAATGATTAACCAGCCGACAACGGCATAAGCGATCGCGACTTTGTAAACGCTGCGCCGTTTCAGCTCGGCAAACAGATTATTGCTCTTCACTTCCCGGCGATGACCTTTTGTACGAGCGCTTCCGCCTTCGCAAAAGCTACGGCGCGACAAGTCGAATCGCGGGTTTCGCTCATTGCTGATTTTTTGGTGAGACTACCTTTCGAACTAGAGCCTCAAATCTCGGATCGCCCCGTAAATCATCGAGCGACGGATCGGTTTTGATGACGAAAAGATAATTCGTGTCGCCGGTCTGGTAAGCGCGCTCCAGCTCGTCGATCGCCCGTTTTTTGTCGCCCAACCCGACATAAAGCAGCGCCCACGCGTACGGCGAAACGTAGCGCGACTTCGACTCTTCAGTTAAACGCGCCAGAATTTTCTGCGCTTCATCCTTTTGGCCATTGCGCGCGTAGGCCTGTCCGAGCATGGCGATTGAGTAGGTATCGTTGTTCAGCTCGACGGCTTTTTCAAATTCCGGAATCGCATCGCTGAGATGTCCCCGCGACTGGAGGATTCCGCCGAGATAATAATGCGCGAGAAAGAAATGCGGATCGATTTCGAGAGTTTTTCGCGCGCGCTTCTCTGCTTCGTCGAACCGGTGCGCGCAAGCATACGTCCAGGCGAAATCGGCATTGATGATGAGCGACAATGGGTCGAGCTCAACCGCGCGCTTACCTTCCTCGATCGCCTGATCGAAGCGCCCCAACGACAATTGGCCAAGCATGAGCCAGTGATGTGCGGTCGCATAATTCGGTTTTAATTCGATCGCGCGTTGGAAATCGCCGACCGCACGCTCCAGGTCCAACTCTACCGTGTGGAACAACCCGAACGACGCATGTGCTTCGGCCAACGAGTCGTCCAACTCGAGCGCTTTCATTACGGCAGGGCGAGCTGCCGCGACTGCTTCCTGGGTCGATGCGCCGCCATAGTTCGGCAACAGCATGTACGAATCGGCGACGCCAGTGTATGCGAGCGCGTAGTTCGGATCTTTCGCGATCGCCTGGTTGAAGTAGTCGATCGCTTTGCGCAGATCGACACCGGAACGTTTGTTCCAGAAAAATCTGCCTTTCAGATAAAGCTCGTATGCTTCGGAGTTCGCGGTCGGCGCTTTTGCGATCGAATTTTTCTCCGAGCCGGTGATCTTCGCCTGCAATGTTTCAGCAATAGTCTTGGCGATCTCGCTTTCGACGACGAAAATGTCGGTCAGTTTTCGATCAAATGTGTCTGCCCAGAGATGCGAGTCAGTCAGAGCATTGATCAACTGTACATTCACGCGCACCTGATTGCCGGCGCGCTGCACACTGCCCTCAAGAATGTTCATCACCCCGAGCTGCTTCGCGATCTGCGGCAAATTTTCCGGCGCGCTTTTGAAATGTTGCGTCGATGTGCGCGAAATTACTTTCAGGTCGGCCACCTTCGCCAGGCGGGTGAGGATTTCATCCTGCACACCTTCGGCGAAGTAGGCGTTGTCCGGATCGCGACTGAGATTGTCGAACGGCAGCACGGCGATCGATTTACTCGAAATTCCGGCAGGCGAAGCTGTTTTGTTTCCCGCGCTGTAGCGACCTAGGGAAAATAACCCAATCGATAGAAGCGCGCCGATGATGACGACAAAAATCCATGTGCGCTTTTTTGGCTGTTGCGCCGCCACTACAAGATCGACATCTTCAGTCCGCTTAATTCCCTGCGGCGTTAGTTCGAACATCCACGCCAGAATGAGCGCAATCGGCAAACCGATGATGACCAGCAGAACGATCAGACGGATCACCCAATTCGGAATGTCGAAGACTGGAAAAACCTGCGCGATTCCCTGCGAGAGCGCCCAGCCGGCGACGATGTAGGCAATCGCGACTTTGTAAACATTGCGTCGCTTCAGTTCGGAGAAGAAGTTCATTGGCAGGTGAAAGCGTCCGGACCGCGTTCCGGGATGGGCTGACAGACGTCCGGCCAGCGATTTTGTTTCCAGTAATCAACCAAACCGATCCGCTTGGCGAAATCTTGGAATGCCGGATGCTGGCGGGCTTTGCGTGACCAAGCCTCCGGCTGCCAGAGAAAAGTGTAATAAGCATCCGACAGTCCGATGCCATCGCGTTCGAAGGAGGCGAAAGACTGTTCGGGTTCGCTTAGCAGGAGCAGCAGTGTACCGGCAAACTGGTCGTGCGGATGTGCGGCGATGAGAGCAAGCCCTGCTTTTCGTTTCGTCTCATCGCCGTAGCTGCCACGAAAAATCGCGGCTAACTCCTCCTTGCTGAACCCACTCTTGAATGCACCGAAACCCTCCGAGAATGATTCTGCCCCTGAATCGGGATCGCCGTCCGCCGCGGCCGAATATCCAAGCACCAATCCGGCAAGCGGACCGCCGAGCGCCTTCGTTCGTTTTGCGAGTTTGATTGCCGTGGTCTTGTCGCTCCGGTCCCAGCGGCACATTGCCTTGTAGAAAATAACGAGAGCATTGGCCGGGTCCGCGGCGATCGCACGATCAACCACTGTTTCCGTTTCGGCGATGCGCCCCATTGCGGCCAGTTGATTTGCCAACCAGAAATTGGCCGTGACGTCGTTAGGATCAATCTCGATCGCGCGTTGCCCGGGTTCGACCATTTCGCGATAGCGGCGTCGGGAAAAATCGATGTAGCCGAGCGCCGCATAGGCTTCAGCACTTTTCGAGTCGAGGGAAATGGCCCGCCGCGCGGCAGGTTCCGCCTCCGCCCAATTGGTTTGCCAATCGGCGGCGGCGTATTGCGGCTCGACTGCGAGCGCGACCGCGAGTTTCGCCCACGCGCGCGCGAAGTTAGGATCGAGTCGTGTCGCTTCCTTAAGTAAGGCAATCGCACGAGGCAGACTGTCGCCGACGCGTTGGCTAACAAGAGTCTGCGCTTCGATGAATAATGCGTAAGCCTGCGGGTTATCGGTCGGCTTTTCTACGAGACGACCTTCCGACGGATCGGCCAGCAGGACATTGAGTTCGCCGGCGATGTCGCGCGCGAACGATTCCTGAAGATCAAAGATGTTGGCGAGCGTCCCGTTGTAAGTCTTCGACCAGACCTGCAAACCATCGGCGGCGCGAGTCAGTGCCGAGATGATGCGCACTTGCTCGCCCTGTTTGCGAACCGAGCCCTCGAGAACGTTAGCGACGCCCAGCTCGGAACCGATCTGTTTCAAACTGACGTTCTTGCCTTTGTAGAAAAAGGAGGACGACCGGCCCACGACTTTAAGGCCTCTAATGTGGACAAGCGCGTTGAGAATTTCCTCCGCCATTCCGACGGAAAATGACTCTTGATCATGGTTCGGCGATAAATCGCTAAACGGCAGCACCGCGATCGATTTATTCGAAGTCCGAGCCGGACTGGCGGTATCCAGAGCAGTGTAGCGTCCAAGAAAAAATAATCCGATCGACAACAGCGCTCCGATCGCGACCACGTATATCCACACGCGCTTCTTTTGCTTCGACACGTCCGCCATGGCGTCTGCCATGTCGGTCCGTTTAATTCCTTGCGGCGTGAGTTCGAACATCCAGGCCAGGAGAAGCGCAATGGGCAAACCGATAATGATGAGGAGTACAATTACGCGGATAACCCAGTTCGGAACCTCGAACACCGGCAGAACTTGCGCGACGCCTTGAGAAAGCGCCCAACCGGCAAAAATGTAGGCGACCCCGACTTTGTAAACGTTGCGTCGCTTCAGCTCCGAGAAAAAATTCATGCGTTGGCCTTGCCGTAAGCAGCGCTTACTTCAACTGGTCGTCGGCCAGGCCCATGGTGTGCAAAAATTTATCCCAGCGCGGGTCGTTGTGAAGATTTGGTAGTAGTGTATCTGTGCGCAGACCCGGCAGACCGGCGTCGCGCTGGTGGCGTGCGCGCTCCAGCCACTCAAACGCTTTATCCTTGTCATTCCGATACCCGTAAGCCTCGGCAACCTGATACGCAGCGGTTTCGCCAGTTTTTGCCATTAACTCCGCAAGCGCGGCGTCCGATTCGGGAATTCGCTTTTGCGCCCAGCGTGCGCAGCTTACTATGAGAAGCCGCGCCCAATCGGCCGAATCCTTTTGCGCAGCTACTGTCGCTTCGTCGAATCTGCCCTCCAAAAGATAAGCTAAGCCCACTCCGGCATGGGAATTCGGTGCCGACGGATTCAACTCAATCACCCGCGCGAATTCCGCACGTGCTTCCTCCTCGTGTCCGACCACCGACAGACCACCTCCGAGAAACGCCCGGGCTTGGGCATTCACCGGATCCAACGCGACCGCCCGGCGGAAAAGATCGAGCGCCTGCGTGGTTTCGCCTTGTGCCGTCGCAAGATTCCCCCCCTGCATCAGCAGCGCCGGATCTTGTGGAGCCAGAGCAAGGGCTCTGCGCAATGTGTCGGCCGCACCTTTCCAATTGTAATCGAAATTTGTTTCGATCATCGCTCTGGAAAATAGGCCATCCGGCAAGTCCGGTTCGAGCGAGAGCGCTCGTTCCAACGCATCACGCGCAGCTGCAAGATGGTCGTTGAAGCCTTTCTGCCCCCCCTCCGTCGCATAGTTGCAATCCCAGACGTGAGTCTGGGCCAGTCCCGCCCACGCCAGCGCGAACTTGGGATCCAACTGCACCGCGCGTTCAAATGCAGCCCGGGCTTGATCTGTTTCTTTTTCTGAGTGGCGATTAGCAAAAAAGCGGCCCCGCAAATAAGCCTCATGCGCGTCAAAGTTTTTCGTTCCACCTTTCTCCGCCGCGCGCACTTCGGCTTGGATCTCCGCCTTGGTTGTCGGATTGGCCGCGCCACTGGTGAGCTGTCCGCGCAACTGTCCGACGATCGTCTGGGCCAGCTCGGTTTGGACGGCGAAAACATCCTTTAAATTGCGGGTGTAATTTTCTGACCATTGCTCCTCGCCGGTGTTGGCCTGAGTGAGGCGCGCCGCGATGCGCACCATGTCGCCCGCTTTGCGGACGCTTCCTTCAACCAAATGCGCCACGCCGAGTTTCTGCCCGATCTCCTGCGCGGTCGCGTTCTTCCCTTTGAAGGAAAACGCCGACGTCCGCGCCGCGACATGCAATCCGGGAATTTTTTGCAGCACCGTCAGCAATTCCTCGCTGATCCCGTCAGAAAAATATTCGCTTCCCTTGTCGTCGCTCAGATTGGCAAACGCGAGCACGGCGACAGATTTTTGGTTAGGCGCGGCGATCGATTCCAACGAAGGCGATTTTGCCGCCGATTTCTCGCGACGCGGAGTGAGCACGAACTTGTCGACTACGAAATAGCCGAGCGCGATCACCAGCACCGCGATGATCATGCGATTCATGCGCCGTCCGGTTTGCGGCGCGATCGATTCCTCCGGCCTAACGTCCTCGTCGCGCTTCAAACCTTGCGGCGTCAATTCGAAGACCCAACTGAAGATCAGCATCGGAACAAAACCGATCGCGAGCAGAATGACGATGCTGCGCGGGAGCCAATCCGGCGCGCCGAACATCGGCAACACCGTGCTTGCGACCTGAGTGAGCAACCATGCGCCGACCAAATACAATCCGGCTGCGCGGATAACGTTCCGCCGTTTCAATTCGTCGAAGAAGTTGTCGATCTTCATTTCTGCGCTGCGGCCTTATCTCCGAATTGACCAGCCGGAACAATCTTTTCCGCCAACGCTTCGAAACGTGGATCGCCGTGCAGTGGATCGAGCAGCGGATCAACTCTGATCCAAGTGACGTCCGAACCGGCGCGATCCCGATAGGATTGTTCGAGCCAGCGAAGCGCCTCCTCTTTTTCGCCGAGCCCGAGATAGACCAGAGCAAAGCTGTAGTCAGAGACGTATTGCTGTTTGGATAGCTCCTTCAGTTGGTCCAGAATTTTTTCGGTCTCTGTTTTGTTACCGCCGAGACCATAAAATCGAGCGAGATACCCGAGCACGCCATGATCATCATTTAACGCGCGCGCCTTCTGGTATTCTGCAATCGCGCCGTCACGATCGCCTTTCATTTCCAGTGCCTGAGCAAGATTGCTGTGGGCGAAATAGTAGCCAGGATCCATTTCAATCGTTTTGCGCAACTGCGCAATCGCTTCGTCGTAGCGGCGCGCAAAAAAGTAATTAACCCCCAGATCTGTGTTGATGACGAGCGAGAGTGGATCCAGGTCGACTGCTCTTTTTCCTTCGGCGATCGCGTCGTCGAACCGGCCCAGCGCGGACAATGTGTTGTTGCCGTATTGCTGGTGCCCGGTGGCGTAATTTGGGTTCAACTCAATCGCGCGTTGAAATTCCCGGTTCGCCTGTGCGAAATCGAAGTCGTAATACCAAAGCGCCAGCGCCAAAGTCGTATGCGCCTCGGCGAGCGTCTCGTCTAGGTCCAACGCCTTCTTTGTCGCCGCCATCGCCTTCGGATAACAATCTTGCGGCGCCCCCGCGTTATAGCCGGGGAGAAGGACGTACGCATCGGCGACTCCGGCGAAGCCCAGCGCATAGTTGGGGTCCGCGCTGAGAGCTTGTTGAAAGTAATCGATCGACTTCTTCAGACCGTTGCCGGTGCGCTTGTTCCAAAAGAAACGTCCCTTCAAATAAAGTTGGTGCGCTTCCGTATTCTCGGTTGGTCGCGCGGCAATGACCCGCTGTTCGGAGCCGGTCAACTTTGCCTGTAACGTATCGGCAATCGTTTTCGCGATCTCACTTTCGACCGCAAAGATGTCGGTGAGTTTACGATCGTAAACTTCGGCCCAGATATGTGCCTCATTGGCAGCTTTGATTAACTGTACGTTGATGCGCACCTGGTCGTTCGCCTTTTGTACGCTGCCTTCGAGCAGGTGAGCCACGCCGAGTTGTTGCGCGATCTGAGGCAGGTCACCCTTGTTTTGAAAACGCTGCGTGGAACTGCGCGCGATTACTTTGAGGTCCGCGATCTTGGCCAGGCGCGTGAGGATCTCGTCCTGGATACCTTCGACAAAGTAAGCGTTATCGGGATCGCGACTGAGATTGTCGAACGGGAGGACCGCAATCGATTTGTTGGTAATCCCCGTCGCCGAGGATGGAGATGTCGATCTTGCGCGAATAAACTGAAAGATCAGTAAACCGGTCGCGATTACTGCAAGCACAATTGTTAGGGCGACAATCTTCCGGCCGGTATGGTGAGTGATCGATGCGTCAGCCTGGACCTCCGACTCGCGCTTGATTCCTTCAGGCGTGATCTCAAACGCCCAGGAAAACGCGAGCGCAATCGGAAACCCAACAACCAGAATGAGGATGACAATTTGCATCGCCCATTGCGGCGCATTGAAGGCGGGCAGGAAAATCGAAGCCGCCTGAATCGTGAGCCACGCGACCACGGCGTAGGCGACCGCGACTTTGTAAACGTTGCGCCGCCTTAGCTCGGCAAAAAATGAAGGCTTTCCGCTCACTGAGTCTGCTCCAGGCAAAGCTTTTCAAACCGCGGATCTTTGCGCAGCGGATCCCAGAGAGGGTCGAGCTTGAGGTTGGCTTTGGTTAGGCCGGCGGGCACTTGGAGGAGATGAGGTAATGCCGCGATCGCTGCATCATTATCGCCGAAGCGGGCCTGGATCTGCGCCAGCGTGTATTCCACCTGCGGCTTTGAGGTTTCATCATCGGCGTATTCTTTCAGCGCTTCTTGCGCCTGCTTCAGAGCTTTCTCTTTCTCGCCGAGCCCGCCATAGACCAGGGCAAGGATCGCTGGCAATCCATTGGCGTCCGGAACTACTACCGTATCAGGAGTCGGTTTAATCGCCTGAAGCGCGCGGGTAAAAGCATTTCTTGCCTCCTCCGGGCGCCCTGCCCACTCCTGACAAAAGCCGAGATAGACCAAAAACTGTTTGGTATAAAAATCGAACCGCTGGCTTGCTGGAATCGAGTTGAGTTTTGCTTCGACGATTTTGATCGCGTCATCGAAACGGCGTTCGTAGATCGCCTGTTGAATTCGCGCGACGGCGACAAATTCGTCCGAGGCGTCCTCCGGAATACGCGCCAGCTCTCGTCTCGCCTCTTCCAGTCGGCCTTCGGCTTGGAATAGCGCTGCCTTGGTTGCTCGATCGGGTGCGGAATCGGGGGCGATCCGCAGTGCCTGGTCGGTCAGGGCGTGAGCGTCGTCGAACCGGCGAAGATAAGCGTAAAAGGTGGACCCCATGTCGTTAAGCAGTGTGATGTCGCGCGGATCGAGCTCTAACGCTTTCTTGTAGCTGGCTTCAGCCTCCGGCCAGCGGCCGAGACGGCGTTGCACGACGCCGAGATATCGATAAATGGTCGAATCGTTAGGCAATCGTTTCCGTGCCTCTTCAAAAGCCGCCAGCGCGCTTTCGAATTTGCGTGATACGCGGTAGCGATACGTCCCCGTGGCCAGCCACGATTCGCCTGCTTCCGGCGCGATTGCCATGGCGCGATCAGCCGATTCCTTGACCGCATCGGCGGTATTAACCTCGGGATCGATTCCGTTGAAATAGAGCCAGCTCCGAGTGACCCCGAGTCGGGCCCAGGCAATCGCGAATTTTGGATCTAGCTGGACGGCTTCAGCATAATCACGTGCCGCCTGTCGACCAGCATCGTAACTGTACTGGCTGTGCTCGAGCGATTGTCCGCGCAGATAAGCATCATAGGCCGCGGCGTTCTGAGTCGGTTTGGCGGTGACGGCTCTCTGCTCGGCCCCGGTTAGTTCGGCCTCTAACTGATCCGCAATCGCCCGGGCGACTTCACCTTCGACAGCGAAAACGTCGTCGAGCTTGCGATTGTAACTTTCCGCCCAAAGATGCTCATCCGTCGCGGCGCGGATCAGCTGGACGTTGATGTGTACCGCGTTCGCGATCTTTTGCACACTGCCTTCCAACAAATTCGCCACGCCCAATTGATTGCCAACTTCACGCAAATTAGCCGGTGCGCTTTTGTATTTCCGGGTCGAAGTGCGCGAAATGACCTTCAACGCCCCGATTTTCGACAGACGCGTCAGGATTTCATCCTGAATACCCTCGGCAAAGTAGGCGTTCTCCTCATCGCTGCTCAGGTTTTCGAACGGCAAGACCGCGATCGATTTCTGCGAAATCGATGGACCGGTCGCCGCCGCGGTGCCAGCCACCCTGGCAGTATTTCGGCCGGTGTAGCGACCGATGAAAAACAGCCCAGTGGAGAAGGCGGCGCCAACGATCACGACGTAAACCCACGCGTAAGACTTTCGACGTGGCTGCGCAGCAAGATCGACATCTTCTGTCCGCTTCAACCCTTGCGGCGTCAATTCGAAAGCCCACGCGACAACGAGCGCGATTGGAAATCCGATCACGATCATGAGGACGATTAATCGCACCGCCCAATTCGGAATTTCGAAAAACGGAAAGACCTGTGTCGCGACCTGAACCAAGAGCCAGCCGATGACCGCGTACGCGACCGCGACCTTGTAAACGTTGCGCCGCTTCAGCTCGGAAAAGAAATTGTCGATCTTCACTTTGGTTTCTCTTGGCAGAGTTTTTGGAAGCGCGGATCGTTCCGAAGCGGATCGAACATCGGATCGAGGCGGAGCAGCGCAGGAGTAAGCGGTACGTTTTGAGCCAGCGCGCCGTCGTAAGGTATCGAGAACAGTTTCTCTAACGCGGCCATGGCGCGGTCGGGCTCCCCCATGCGCGCCGCCACTCTGGCCAAAATCTCGATGGGAATAGGACCCCACACGGCATCTTTCTCAATCGAGATCACGGCCATCGCTTGCTCGATCAGTTTGAATGCGGCGGCTTTGTCACCAAGGCCCATACAAGTCAGTGCGAGATTCCCAATGAGGGCAAAATTTTCCGGCTGTTCTTTCAGAAAAGGCTCCAGTTCGCCGCGCGCCTGTCGCCAACTTCCCTGAGCAGCGATATGATCGCCGGCAACTTCCTGCGCCCATCCTAAATAAAAGCGCAGTACGCCAGTCTCATAACCCAATGCTGGATCAGGCTTGGCCAATATCTCCTTTAGCCGAGTGATCACTGGTGCAGGACGGCGCTCCAGGATCGCTTGGTAAACTTGTGTTTCCAACGTCTGGGGGTCATCGGCCCGCGGTTGGAACGAGGCGAGGAGTGCGGAGGCCCGCGGCAGATCGCCCTGAGCTTGTGCGATACCCGCCTTTCCTGCGAGGGTGGCCACGTCACCCGGCATGATATCGAGAACCTGGTCGAATTTTCGCAATGCTTCGGGGAAACGACGAAGCTCGATATACAATTGTGCATGCTGTGTGAGCAGGTTAACGTTGCGCGGGTCGAGCCGCTCGGTTTGGTTGAAATACGACTCGCTCCGGTCCCACTCGCCTCGTCTCCGCGCGACAGACGCCAGTAATGCAGGAATCTGGCTGCTATTCGGCAAAAGCTGACGTCCCTGTTCAAAGTAACGCACCGCGGTGTCGTAATCTTTGAGACAGGCGTAGTGGTAATTTCCTACGGCAAGGAGCGCTTCGCCGAGATTGGGCTGAAGAGCAAGCGCGGTTTCGGCTGCCTGCCGCGTCTCTTCACGGAGAGCGACCGTCGGTTGAAGAGCCTGGGTAATGTAGCCGCGCGCGTCCGCGATTGACAGGAGCGCCCAACTAAGGGCGAACTTCGGGTCCAACCTCACGGCTTCTCTGAGATATTTCTGTGCGCCAAGGGCGTTAGCGGGCGTGTATGTCGTTTGCACGTTATAAGCCAGGCCGCGCAAGTAGGCATCGTAAGCCTCTGGATTGTCCGTCGGTTTGGCCGCGATGAGTTGCTCTTCCTGACCGGTGAGTTTCGCTCGCAACTGATCAGCGATGGCTTTGGCTATTTCACTCTCGACCGAAAGGATGTCGGTCAATTTGCGATCAAGCGTGTCGGCCCAAAGATGAGAATCGTTAGCTGCCTTTATTAGCTGCACATTAACGCGGACGGTATCGCCTACCCTCTGGACGCTGCCTTCGACGACGTGCGCGACGCCAAGTTGCTTTGCGATCTCACGTAGATTCTCCGGCTCGCTCTTGTAATGCTGTGAGGAGGTGCGCGAGATGACTTTCAGATCAGCGATCTTGGATAAGCGAGTCAGGATCTCGTCCTGAATGCCATCGGCAAAGTAGGCGTTGGCTTTGTCTTCGCTCCGATTCTCGAACGGCAACACTGCGATGCTTTTTTCGGGAATGGGTTCACCGCTTTCGGTTCGGAACGGGAGACGTTGATAGACCAACATCGCGATGACGAGCAGGAGCAGGCCGATAATGACGAAGTCGAGCTTGCGGCCAAATCCGCGCTGCCTGGCAAGATCGACATCTTCCGTTCGGACGATCCCTTCCGGCGTCAGCTCATAAACCCAGGCCAGCACCATCGCGATCGGGAAGCCGAGGACGAGCGCGATGATTACGAAGCGAATTGCCGAGTTTGGCACATTGAAGAAGGGAAAGATCTGCGTCGCGATCTGGGCGAACAGCCACGCGCCCATCGCATAAAGAACGGCGGCGCGATAAACGTTGCGTCGCTTCAGCTCGGCAAAGAAGTTGTCGATCTTCATTTCGGAGAACCGCGAAATTCTCGCGCCGGAACAACCTTCTCGGCGAGCGCCTCAAAACGCGGATCGCCGCGGAGCGGGTCGAGAAAAGGATGAACTCTAAGATAGGGATTATCTGGACCGGCATCAGTGACACTTTGCTCCAGCCATCGAATTGCTTCGTCGCGCTTTCCCAGACTGAGGCAAAGGAGAGCGCGATAATATGCACGCACGTAGCGGTGATGGCTGAGTTCGTCCAGCTCGGCCAGCATTTGCACGGCCGCGCTTTTGTCGCCTGATTGCGCTTTCGCGAATGCGAGCAGCGGTTGACTCTCCAGATCGTCGCCCAACTGCTGCGCCTTCATGTATTCGGCAATTGCGTCCGCCAGTTCTCCCTTGGCCTGAAGAGCCACGCCAAGGACGACGTGGGCGAAGTAAAACGTCGGATCCATCTCCACGGCCTTGTGCAATTGCGCGATCGCATCGTCGTAACGGCGCGCCATTATCAATATAAAGCCGAGATCGGAATTATTGTTTGGCGAAAGGGGCTCAAGCTCGATAGCGCGTTTTTCTTCTGCAATCGCTTCATCAAATCGGCCGAGCGCAGTAAGCGCTGGTTCGCCAAACCACTGGTGGGCAGTGGCGTCGTTAGGGTTGAGCGCGATCGCGCGCTGAAATTCCGATACCGAACCAGCCATATCGAAATCGTTGAGGCACAATAAGAGTGCGAGCGGAGTGTGCGCCTCCGCCAGTTTGTCATTCAACTGGAGCGCTTTTAATGCTTCGGTCTTCGCCGTCGCGTAGGCGTCCCGTGGCGCAACCGCAGTATAAAATGGCAGGCTGACATACGCCTCGGCCAGCCCGGCATAAGCCAGCGCGTAATTCGGATCACGCGCAGCTGCTTGTTCATAGAATGCGATTGCTTTCGGGATATTGTCGCCAGTGCGTTGGCGCCAGAGCGATCGGCCTTTGAGATAAAGGTCGTGGGCGGCGGTGTCGCTCGTCGGCTTGGCGGCGATCATTTCTTTCTCTGCGCCGGTCAATCTCGCCTGGAGTGTGTCGGCAATCGTTTTGGCGATGTCACTCTCTACTGCAAAAATGTCGGTCAGTTTCCGATCAAAGGTGTCAGCCCAAAGATGGGAATCATTAGATGCTTTGATTAGCTGCACATTTACCCGCACCGAGTCGCCACTCTTTTGCACGCTTCCTTCCAGGATGTGGGCCACGCCAAGTTGCTTCGCAATTTCAGGCAAATTTTCTGGCGCGCTTTTGTAATGCTGA
>DATDFJ010000211.1:0-10170 GCA_036522675.1 Chthoniobacterales bacterium
TTGGGTCGCGAAGCGGGACAATGGCGTCGCTTCGGGATTGATTTCGATCAATTCGCCGTTCCTGGCGCGCGCCCGCAATGCCCAGTCGGTGATGTAGCCAAACAGAGCCGTCGTGCCGATCACCAGCACCAAATCACATGCGCCGGCGCCAAGATAATTGTCGACGATGTCGATCTTGCGGGGGTCGAGCATCTCGCCAAACCAAACCACGCCGGGCCGCATCTGCGCACCGCACTTGGGGCATGCCGGGATTTCTTCGCTCTCGTGGTCGTGCTCGCGCTCGTGCTCAAATTCACATCGCACACAGCGCGTTACGAAAATGTCGCCATGAATCTGCACCATTTTTGCCGCCGCCAATCCCGCGCGCGCGTGCAGGTCATCGACATTCTGAGTCACGAGCAGAAACTCGCGCGCTCGTCGTGCAAGATCGACAATCGCTTTGTGCGCCGCGTTCGGCTGGGCCGCGCGGATGCGCTGCTGCCGCTCGCGATACCATTCCCAAACCAGTTTCGGATCGCGCGCAAACGCCTCGGGCGTCGCCAGCTTCGCCGGATCCAAATTTCGCCAGTAACCGTCCTTCCCGCGAAATGTCGGGATCCCGCTCTCGGCCGAGATGCCCGCGCCGGTGATGACAAAAGCGCGGCTTAATCCCAGCCGATCTGCCGACCTTTGTTTTGTTCTTCCAGCCAGCTCATTAGCGGCTTGAAGTATTCCATCATCGCGCGGGTGGAAATGTCTTCGCCGGTCGCTTCCTTCAACACTTTGCGCCAATCTTCGGTGCCTCCTTTTTTTAGAATGTTGTTTAGCCAGGTGCCGACTTCCTTGTTGTCGGCGTAATTACACGATTGCGGCGGCTGATGCAGGATTTTGCGCGCGATGTAATCGTGCAACTGGAACTTAAAGACGGTCGCGAAGGCGTAATTGTAATAGTAAGCGGGATTATCGTTGATGTGCGTCTTGGTCGCGGCGTCGCAGAATTCTTCGCCGCGCGGTGACGGCGGCTCGACGCCTTGGAAATCGCTAACGTATTTCCACCAGCGCGCGTTCCATTGCTCGGCCGGCAGGTTGTGCGCGTAAATGTCGGCTTCCCAATGCGGCATCGTGCCACAGGAGAAATAAATGAATGGGATCGCGCGCGAGAGCGCGTCATCGAGCAGGAACGCCGTCGTGTCCGGTTTGAAGTCGGCCGGTAGCACCCCGCGCGATTGCAAATACGGCACCTGACTCGAGGCGAGCGCGATCAGTTCGCCGATGCCTTCGTGAAATCCGGGCGCGGCGCCAGTGCGCAGCAGATAGGGAACTTCCGGTCGCGTGTAGGCTTTGAAGTAGTAACCGTGCCCGAGTTCGTGGTGCGCAGTGAAAAACCAGCGCGCATTCGGCTGGACGCTTTGGAGTGAGCGAATGTCGTTCTCGAGATCGACATGCCAGCACGAAGCGTGGGTGTTTTTCTTCCGCTTCGAATCCGGCGGCAACGGGTACAGATCGGAGCGTTCCCAAAAAGTTTTCGGTAACGGCGAAAAACCAAGCCCGGTATAAAACTGCTCGGCCGTTTTGATGATCCATTCCGGTTTTCGACCCTCGAAGTATTTGTCGATGTTCGCGGCTTCGACCAGGTTCGGCCATTCCTGCGCCCAACGATTGGCGACCCATTGCGCCGGAATTTTCTTGGGCACCGGCTGATGATACGTCTCGGCCAGTTTGTATTTCGCCCAGGTGTGGAGCTGCAGATAAAGCGGCCGGAGCGTGTTCATCCACTGCTCGAGCATCTTCAGCATCTCGTCGGTGGTCATGCCGTAATTAGCGACCTGGAGCGCGAAGTAATCGGGATACTTCATCTCTTTGGCAACGCCGTTGCGCAGATCACGCAGCACCATCAGGTTCGGTTTCAGCGCCGGGCCGGATTCCTTGGACGCTTCCCAGACGGCTTTGCGCTCGTTTAGATCGGTGCTCTTCTCGAGCTTATCGTCGATGTCGTTGGCGGTGATCTTCTGGCCGTTGAGTTTGAACTCGAAGCTGTTGAGGATCGACGATTGCTTCGTCTCGGCCTCAACGCGTTTGGCGACAAGGTCCGGATTCGTCATCGGCCCTTCCGCCGCGTTAAGCAGAAGCTGGTTCAACTGCCGAATGGTCAGATCGTTCAAGTCATTTTTGTGCGTCAACAAATCGCGCGCCTCGGTAATGATCGCCGGATTGCCATTGAACGCCGCGTAAGCCTTCCCGGTCGCTTCAGCCGCTGCGTCATGTTCCGGCGTCACGTCGGTAACGGCGAGCCACTGCGCTTCACTGTTCGCCCGATAGAGCGCCTGAAAACCGGCGTTCGCTAATTTCAAAAACCGATCAGCGCGTTCCTGCACGGATGAGGCAGCGAAGGCGATTAGCGGAATGAAGATTAAGACAAAGACGAACAGTGAAGACGGTGTACGGCGCATAAGCGAACGCTAATCGAAGTCGACATTGCAGGGCAAGCGCGCCCTGGCTAGCGATTCGCATTCGATTTGACCGGCTCGGCCGGGCCGCCGGCGTGATCGGAGATAAGATCGACGCGGATCATCGGGTCGTTAGGCAAAACAATGGGCCCTTCCCAGCGCAGAAAACCCCCCGGCATCGGATTGGTTAGCCAGATGTGCGTGTCCGGGACGTGGACAAATATTTTCGCGATCACCGGGATCTCGGGCCGAATGGCAAAGTTGTCGCCTTTGTAATAACGGCCGCCCATTTTCATCTGCTCAAGACCGGGATGCCAAATCTTCACCGGCACGACCATGGGCTTGAGAAACGGTTTTGGCGCGAAGCCGAGCGCTTTGAGCTCGATCTGCTGCCCTTTGATGAGCCGCGTTCGCAGGTTGCTGAGCGCGATCGTGAATCCAAACCCGGCAAAGGTGCGGCCGGGTTCGACGTCGATATCCCCGGAAACATCCTTGTTCTCAGTGTGAATCTGCGCGCGAGCTGTGCGAGCGACAAAATCCGCGCTGAATTCACGCTGCGGCCTGTCGTGCTTGAGTTCGCGCCAGGACCATTGCTCCTGCATCAGCTCGCGATTCTGACGAAATCGCGCCTTCTCCTCGAACAGTTGGCCATCGGGAAACTTGTAGATGATAACGATATTCAGCAGCTCGCCGCGCAGCCATTGGCGGAATTCGCCGTTGGCGAGCTTGTTCCCGTTGATGTCGCACAATCCGGGATAGCCGTGCTCGGCGCCGGCGGGTTCGGTGACTTCGATCGCAAACGCCGGAAACAGCCAGAAGCAAAGCAGCGCCGCCGCCCAAAGCAGCGCGTTTTGCCGAATCATGTGTCAGGTCGGGATGTCGAGAGCCTCCAGGTTCGAGATTGCAGGGCCGTTGAGGACGCGCCCAAGCGCGTCGAAACGCGAACCGTGACACGGGCAATCCCAGGTTTTTTCGCAGCCGTCCCAGCGCACGACGCAGCGGAGGTGCGGGCAAACAGCCGAAAATTTGTGCAGCGTTCCGTTCCCGTCGCGGTAGGCCGCGATTTTCTTCGATCCTTCACGCAGGACTGCGCCTTCGCCCGCCTTGATCTCGTCGCCAGAATTGGCGGTACCGGGCGTGACGTAGTCGCGGAACTGCGCGGCCACGTTTGCATTCTCGGTCACGTAATCGGCGACCACGATCGGCTTCAATGTTTTGCGCGACGGATCGTAAAGTTTTGCCCACGCGTTTTCCCGGCCGCAAATAAGATCGACAATCAACATGCCGGCGATGGTGCCGTGGGTCATGCCATTGCCGGAATCGCCGCTGACCACGTAAACATTCTTGTCGCCGGGATTGCGGCCGATGTAGGCAACGCCGTCGACCGGCTCCATCACCTGGCCCGACCAGCGATCGGTGATGTCGCCGACAAACGGAAAATGATCGCGTGTCCAACGTTCCAGCTTGGCGAAACGCTGCTCGAAATCTTCGGCCTGCCCCGTCTTGTGATCTTCACCGCCAACGATGAGGACGTCGCCTTGATCGTCGCGAGCGAAGCGCACGTAATGATACGGCACCGGTCCGAGCTTTTGTTTTTCATCCTCGGCCGTCAACGCAGTGTCCCAAAGCAGAGCGTGCTCGACCGCGCGTGTCACGCGCATCCCGATGACGTAAGTCGCGTACGGCGCCTGTTTCGAATGAATGACCAGCCGATCATTAAACGGACAATTGGTCGCGACCACGGCGGCGCGCGCGGTGATCGTGTGTCCGCTCGAAGTCTCGATCGTTACGGGGTCACGGTCTTGAATGCGTAGCGCGCGCGTCCCGGTAAAAATGCGTCCGCCAAGATCGACAGTCGCCCGGGCAACGCCGTTCAAGTAATGAAGCGGATGGAATTGCGCTTGTCGCGGAAATCGCAGCACGCCATCGGTGTTGAATCGACCGACCGGCACGGCGTCGACCCGCTCGACTCCGGTTAAACCGGCGCGATGCGTGGCTTCCAGCTCGCGCTTCAAATCTGTAACCGAACCGCCGGGCGGGACGAAAAGATAGCCGTCGAGGCGTTCAAAATTGCAGTGGATCTTTTCCTTGGCCACGATCGCCTCGACCTGATCGATCGCCGCCGTGTGACTCTCGGCATAATGCCGCGCACATTCTTCCCCGAGCATTTTTTCGACTTCGAAATAGCGATCATCAAGCGCATTCACCAGATGTGCGGTCGTGCGACCGCTCATGCCGCCGCCGACTGGTCCATTGTCAATGAGCACGACATCGCGGCCTTCGCGGGCCGCCAGGTATGCCGTCGTCACGCCCGCGATGCCGGCGCCGATCACGCAGACGTGCGTGGTGACATCTTCCGAAACGGGTGCGGTGGAGAATTTTTCCGCCGTTCGTTCCCAAAACGAGATGGTTGCGCCGGCGCGTTCACCTGGATTTTCCATCACAGAAGAATCGCTTTTCAATTGCTGATCTTTCGTGCCGAAGTGCTGTTGAGCAGAACAATCGTTCAGGTGAGCGTTCGAATCGGGCAATGGCCAGTGAGATTTCCCAGATCCAGGACTACGCGATTATCGGCGACAGCCGGTCGGCCGCCCTCGTTTCCAAGCGCGGCTCGATTGACTGGCTTTGCTGGCCGCGCTTCGACAGCCCATCGGTTTTCGGCGCGATTATCGATCCAGACCTCGGCGGCTACTGGAGCATTCGTCCGACTAACGACTTCCAAGTTTCCCGGCGTTACGTCGACAAGACGAATGTTCTGGAAACGACATTCACGAACGGTTCGGCAAGAATTGTTGTCATCGATTTCATGGCAGTCACGTCGGAGGATACGAAGCACGGGTTGCTCTGGCCGGAGCACGAGTTGATTCGCCAAATCAGATGCGAGCACGGCGAAGCGGAGCTTGTCGTCGAATTCAACCCGCGACTCGATTATGGCCGCATCATTCCCAAGATCAGAAACTTCGGCAAGTTCGGCCACCGCATCGAGTTTGACGGCAAGATCTTCACGCTCCGCAACGAGGTGGAACTTGTTTGGTTAAACCGAACAAGTTCCGCGATCGCTTGGGAGGATTGTTGGGCAACCAAATTCCTTATGAAAGCTGGCGAGAGTGTAGCGTTTTCGTTCAGCTTTTCGGGTGAAGCTCCGGGCGTGATTCCGCCGCTTGGGGATTTTGTGGCGGAAAAGTTGCGGCTCACCATCGATTGGTGGCAAAAATGGGCGGCGCGCTCGACTTATCGCGGCCCGTATGAGCGCCAGGTCACGCGCAGCGCGCTCGTGCTCAAGCTCCTTTCCTACGCGCCCTCGGGTGCAATCGTCGCGGCGCCGACCACGTCATTGCCGGAACGAATCGGTGGCGATTTGAATTGGGATTATCGTTTCGCGTGGCTGCGCGATGCTGCCTTTACCGTGCACACGCTGTTTGGCCTCGGCTACGAGGATGACGCGGAAGCGTTTGTGAACTGGCTCCTCCACGCCACCAATCTGACCCGGCCGCGCTTGTGTGTGACGTACGATGTCTTTGGGGAACGGCCGGGCCCCGAGCGCGAGTTGTCGCATCTGGCCGGTCACGCCGGTTCGCGTCCGGTTCGAATTGGCAACGCAGCCCGCGATCAATCGCAGCTCGACATTTACGGTGAAGTGGTCGAGGCGGTTTCGCATTTCCTTGGAGACGAAAAGCCCGACCACGAAATGCAGAAGATGCTGCGGCAGTGCGGCGAGTACGTTTTGAAACATTGGAAGGAACCGGACAACGGCATGTGGGAGGAACGCGATCGGCTGCGTCATTACACGCATTCCAAGCTGATGTGCTGGGTGACCTTGGACCGCTTGATCGACATGCACGAACACGCCCGAATTGATCGACTCGCAATCGGCAAGTTCAAAGAAGCGCGCGCGGCGATCCGCCGCCAAATCGAAGAGCACGCCTGGAACACAAAGCTCAACGCCTACACCCAGGCTTGCCGGAGCGACGTCATGGACGCGAGCGTGCTGTTACTTGCCTATCACGGATTCGAAAAAGCAACCTCAGAGCGGATGCAGGCGACCTACCGCCGGCTTCGCGAAGTGCTCGTGCCGCGCGTTGGCTTGGTCCATCGCAACGAGCAAAGCATCCGCCGAAGAGAAGGAGCATTCGCGCTGTGTAGTTTTTGGGAGACCGATTTTTTATTGCGCAGCGGGAGAGCCGCTGAGGCGCGCGAAATTTTCGAAGCGACGCTCGCCTGTGCAAACGATGTCGATCTTTTCGCGGAACTAATCGATCCCGAAACCGGCGAACCGCTTGGGAATTTTCCACAAGGTTTCACCCATCTCGGCGTCATCAATGCTGCGCTTTCGCTGCATGACATCGAGACAGGCCGCAATAAAGTTGACCGCCAAGAATGAACTGGCTGCACTGGCTGGTCTGGGGTTTTTCCGGCACCGTCGTGCTCACCTCCATTCTTGCTGCCAGCCAGGGATTTGGTCTGACACGGATGAACATCCCGTATCTGCTCGGCACGATGTTCACTCCCAACCGCGACAAAGCGAAGGTCATCGGCTTCTTTATCCATTTCGCCAACGGCTGGCTCTTCGCACTCGTCTATGTCGCCGGGTTTCACGCGTTCGGCGTGGCCACCTGGTGGTTCGGCGCTGTTATCGGCCTCATCCAGGCGATCTTTGTTCTTACGATGGCGCTACCGATTCTGGGTAGTGGGCTACTTTGATTTTGTTCATGCGTCATAGGCGATTGCGGTTGTATTCTGTGGGCGATGAAATGCCCGAAATGCAGTCACGAGTGGACGCCCGACAGCAGCGAATTGGCCGCTGAGTTTGGGCGACGAAGCAGCAAAGCCAAAACCCGCGCAGCTCGCGCGAACGCTAGGCTCGGCGGCTGGCCGAAAGGCAAGAAGCGCGGCAAGCGTAAACCCGACGCCAATCAAATCGCGCATGGCGTCGTGGCAAAGGCTGAGAAGCTTACGCGGCAAGGGCGACCTCCTCAGCGGTTAAAAGTTCTACCAAGTCCGAAATCTCCCAAACGCGGTCGGTGAGACCAGCGGCCATTGCCGGAGTTATTCGCAGCGAACTGTGGATGCGGCAGAAGTTGTAATGAACGAAATGCAGAGCGCACGCGAGGCGGTGATTCTCGATCTTTTTCGAGAAGGCGTTTGTGAGCCGTGTAAAGCGCCGCATCTGCATACGCATCGTGAGATTCTGGCGCTCAGCATGGCTTGTGCAGATTTCGCCTTTCGTGATTTGCCCGCTAATGATCGTGCGCTCTGTGCCAATGCACTCGCCGGGGCTATATTTGCCCTCCAGCGTGTTTTCTCCGTAAATCTTGCGGAGCATCCCGAAGTCGATGTCTTGCAGATGGAATGCGGCTTTAACGGCTATGAGGTAAGCGCGGTGACCGTCTGTTGATAACTTCACGCGGTTCTTCAACCGCTTTGCGACGTTGCGCATGAACGGATAGGCGCTCTCCGCTGTGCGGTCGCCGATATACCATGCCGGAATCAACTTTGTGTCCGGGTCAATCGCTACCCACGTCCACACGTCGCCCGCGCCGGTACCGCGCAGATGGTCGGGGACGTTCTTCGCTTTCGCGTAGCAGAAGCTCCAGATTTCATCGCATTGAATGCGCGAGCATGGCAGATCGCGCATGATGTTGTCGGCGAATCGTTCACACGCCTCGCCAATCTCGACCGCGAGACGCGCAACCGTTTTCTTCGCGATGCCCGTCATGCGGACAGTGGCACGTTGTGAATTGCCCTCGACTAGACAGGCAATCACGCACGTTCTCTCTTCTGTGGATAACCTATTCATACCTGTTACGTCCTTGCTCGCGCTTCGCGTCTTGTAACTTTTTAATCTCCGCAGCGTCCAGCGATGGCATCAGGGTCTCAAGTGACGGCATGCTCTCCAGGAATTGTTTTGCCGCGTCGGATTCCATGCCATGAGCCAGCACTTCGGTCTGAGCGGTTAGGCTGAGCCGTTCGATTTTGGTTATGGTCTCGGCTTCGATCGCTTTGATCTTTGATACGGCCATGCGGCGCAGCTCCGCGCGTCTGCCCGCGACCGAATTTTGCCCGCGCTCCATCCATCCGAAGCTCAGGGACGGCGCAAACTCGGCTGGAATACCCAGCTCTTTGCAACGGGCAGCTATTTTTCCATTAGCTTCAGCGACAACTTTCTCTGCGGCTTTGGTCGATTGGTTCCAAATTTCGTCTTGATCGAACGAATAAAGCTCCGCGCTTTGTCGGTCGAACTCGGCGAGCATTTGAGCGGCACGTTCCGATGCATAAGACTTCATCACGCGCTCGCGTTTCCTAATGAGCTGACCAAGCTCCACCCGCTCTGATTTTGTCATTTTGTCATTCATGCCAGTAGAATACCGAACAGATGGGTATTGTCAACATAAATCGTGCGATTTTTCGAAAAATGTTCAAAGTAGCCCACTACCCGATTCTGCCAGCATTACACCCGCGCATGGCGAACGAACAATACGGCCCGACGATCGTGCGTCAGCTTGAACCGCCGGGATTTCTCGGCTTGCACTATGGATGGCGAACGCCGCTTTCCGTCCTGCTCGCCCACGCTATTTTCGGCGCGATCCTCGGCGCATTTTACGTGATCAAATGATCCGGTAAGTTTCGCTATGCGCAGAGTTTTGAAAACCGACAAGCGACCCATGGAAATTAAGCCGCAACAGGAATCGGTTTGGATTTGCATGTGCGGTCTTTCCAAGAATCAACCCTTTTGCGACGGCTCACATAAGACCACTCGCGAAGAGGAGGACGGAAAGATTTACGAATACGACGCCGAAGGGCATCGTCACGAAATCTAAACGGAACCGATGATTGCAGGGGGGTGCTACTGCGGAAAGATACGCTTCCGCACAACGGCCGAGCCGAAGAGTCAGGCAAATTGCCACTGCGAAAACTGCCGGCGAGCGGCCGGCGCGCAGGCCGTCGCGTGGATCACTGTGCCCACCTCGGAGTTTGAGTTCGAAAAGACAAAGCCGCGCCGGTATCGCACTGAGACCGGCGCATTCCGGACATTTTGCGGATCCTGCGGCACGTCATTGACCTATGAGCACGACCGGCGGCCAAATGAGATTGACATCACGACGGCGAGTCTCGATCACCCCGAAGAATTTCCGCCAACCAGAGACGTTTTTCCCGAGGAAAAGCTTCCCTGGGTCAAGGTGCTGGATAAGAAATAGCGCGCTTGTGAGTCCGGACACGCTTTGCTGGACCGACATTCCGGTCACCGATCTCGATCGCGCGATCAGGTTTTGTTAGGGTAGGCGACCGAAACGAGCCGTCGCAACGACAATCAATCGGGCCGCACGGCTTTCGCGCCGTGATTATCGATCCGGAAAGCAACCGCATCGCGCCGCATTCCTCAGTGTAACGGCCGAATTGCGGCGCTCGTTTCGGCATACCGAAACCGCTTTCTCGCACGATTGAGGAGGTGTGACACGTTTTTTCGCGTCTAAGCAGCGGCGGATTTTCGAACAAGAACGGAGAGGAACCGTCAAACTTAAACAGCTATGAACACACCAAAACTAATTACAATTGCCGTGCTCAGCGCCGGCCTCGTCTTCGGCGCCACCGCGCAAGGACACGGAAAGAAGCATCACGAAGAACAAGAAATAAACAGCTCTGACGTGCCGGCCGCAGTTCAGCAGGCCGCCGACAAGGAAGCCAGTGGCGGCAAAATCGTCCGCTGGGAAAAAGAGGGCGCCAACTATGAAGCCGTCATCGACAA